>JAVBMQ010000124.1:0-67421 GCA_031552335.1 Bacteroidales bacterium
ATGGTATCTGCTGCTGATATCCTTGAAAAATCGGATTACAAAAAAATGCGCAAAGAAAGATATGCTTCTTTTGATGCCGGAAAAGGTAAAGATTTTGAAACCGGAAAACTTTCTCTGGAAGACTTACGCAATATTGCCGCACAAAGTGGAGAACCTGCACAGATCAGTGGAAAACAGGAGCTTTATGAGGCTATGATTAATATGTACATCTGATGAAATTGGAAATTTTGAATTTTGAATTTTGAATTGTTGTTTCGTCGTGATCCAATTCAAAATTCAAAATTCAAAATTCAAAATTTAATTCGTTATGGGAAAACAATATAATAAAGGATATATTTTCGGAATAACACTGGTTGCTACCTTGGGAGGCTTGCTTTTCGGGTATGATACTGCGGTTATTTCGGGTGCGGAGAAATCTATTGAGAGTTATTTGATTGTGAGCTTAGGATTGGGTTCTTTTGTACATGGAGCTACCGTTTCAAGTGCTTTGATAGGTTGTATTATAGGAGGGGCTATATCGGGTTTACTTTCCAATCGTTTGGGACGTAAAAATACGTTGCTGGTTGCGGCTACCCTCTTTTTTCTCTCAGCTTTGGGTTCGGGTTTCCCGGAAACGTTCTTTTTTACCAGGGGAGAACCGACGATGGGCTTGTTGTTGATGTTTAATTTTTACCGGATCATTGGTGGAATCGGAGTAGGACTGGCATCAGCCGTTTGTCCGATGTATATTGGAGAAATTGCGCCGGCTGATATCCGTGGCCGCCTGGTTTCTTTTAACCAGTTTGCTATTATCTTCGGTATGTTGGTGGTTTATTTTGTCAATTGGGGTATTGCCAGCGGACAAAATCTTGCCTGGATCAATGAAACAGGATGGAGATATATGTTTGCTTCGGAAGCCATTCCTGCCGGACTTTTTGCTCTCCTGATATTTTTTGTGCCGGAAACACCTCGTTATTTGGCTTTGATAAAAGAAGATGAAAAGGCATTGACTGTCTTAAATAAAATTATCGGAAATAAAGATAAAGCAAAAAATATTTTGTCGGAGATAAAGGCTACAATCACAGAAAAGACTACAGGCAGCAGTATCTGGGCTTATGGAAAAACTGTGATTGTGATTGGAATATTATTGTCTGTTTTTCAGCAATTTGTAGGAATTAATGTGGCACTATATTATGCACCAAGAATTTTTGAAAGTATGGGTGCGGCCAAAGATGCTTCTATGCTCCAGACAATCATCATGGGATTGGTGAATGTGATTTTCACTGTAGTTGCCATTATGACAGTAGATAAATGGGGTAGGAAACCTTTACTTATTACCGGTTCGATCGGTATGGCAGTTGGCATGTTTGCCATCTCGGCCCTGGCATATAATGATGTGATCGGAATCAGTACGCTGGTATTTATCATCATTTATACTGCATCATTTATGATGTCATGGGGACCGATTTGTTGGGTGCTGATCTCGGAAATTTTCCCGAATAAAATACGCGGACAGGCAGTTGCCATAGCAGTTGCCGCTCAGTGGATGGCCAATTATCTGATTTCATCCACTTATCCGCCAATGATGGAATATAGCAGTGCAATGACTTATGGATTCTATGGATTAATGTCTGTCCTCTCTGCTCTTTTTGTCTGGAAAATGGTGCCGGAAACCAAAGGGAAATCCCTTGAGGAGATGGAGAAGCTTTGGAAGAAATAGTTGGCTTTTAGAAATTTTGGATTTTAAATTTTGAATTTTGAATTATTTTTTTTCGCGCAAGCCAATTCAAAATTTATAATTTAAAATTCAAAATTTTTTATTTTGTTTATTACCCAATTTGGGGTATATTTGCAGGGTTTATGTGAAATTTATTAATAATACAATGAAAAATAACAAGATTCTTCAACTGTTAAGTCTGTTTGTTCTTATTCAAACTTTAAGTCCGTTGCATGCCAGGGAAGGGAAGCCTGTTGTAGCTGAAAAAGATTATGTAGCTTATTTGTTTACCTATTTTACCGGAAACAGAGTAGAACAGGAGGCTGTTCGTTATGCCATCAGTGCTGATGGATATAAGTTCTTTGCATTGAACAAAAACAAACCTGTGATTGATTCTAAAGGAATAAGTTCTACCGGAGGAGTACGTGATCCGCATATTTTAAGATGTGAAGACGGAAAAACTTTTTACATGGTGGTTACGGATATGACTTCTTCTAAAGGTTGGGATTCTAACAGGGCAATGGTTTTACTTAAATCTACCGACTTGATTCACTGGGAATCACATGTGATCAATATCCAGCAGAAATATCCTGATCAGGAAGATTTACTTCGCGTATGGGCGCCTCAGACCGTTTATGATTCGGAAGCCGGCAAATATATGGTTTACTGGTCTATGCAACATGGTAAAGGTCCGGATATTATTTATTATGCCTATGCCAATCCTGAATTTACTGATCTTGAAGGAGAACCTAAACAATTATTCTTTCCCCGTTCCGGAAAATCTTGTATCGATGGAGATATTGTTAAAAAAGACAGTACTTATTATATGTTCTATAAAACAGAAGGACATGGGAATGGTCTCAAATTGGCAACTACACAATCCCTTACATCCGGAAAATGGGATGAGCAGGATGATTACAAACAACAAACAAAAGATCCGGTAGAAGGTTCTTCGGTTTTCAAACGCATCAATTCAGATACCTATATCCTGATGTATGATGTATATACCAAAGGAAAATATCAGTTCTGCGAAAGCGCCGACCTGGAACATTTTAAGGTAATAGATTCTGAAATATCCATGGATTTTCATCCCCGTCATGGAACGATTATTCCAATCACTAAGAAAGAATTGAAGGCGTTGACTGCACAATGGGGCATGCCCGAAGGATTTCCGGAAGTAGATAAAAATCCCGTATTAGAAGGCTTTTATGCTGATCCTGAGATTCTTTACTCCAACAAAACAAAGAAATATTACATATATCCCACTTCCGATGGATTTGATGGTTGGGGGGGATATTACTTCAAAACTTTTTCTTCAGACAATCTGAAAGATTGGAAAGATGAAGGAGTTATTCTGGATCTGAAAGTGGATGCTCCCTGGGCAGGGAAATATGCCTGGGCGCCTTGTGCTATTGAAAAAAAGGAAAATGGTAAATATAAATATTATTATTATTACTCCGGGAATAAAAAGATCGGTGCAGCTGTGGCTGATGATCCGGCTGGACCATTTAAAGATTCCGGTAAACCGCTTATTGATAAAAGACCTGAGGGTGTGAAAGGCGGACAGGAAATAGATCCGGATGTTTTTTTCGATCCTAAAAGTAAAAAATATTATTTATACTGGGGAAATGGATATCTTGCAGTTGCCGAATTGGGAAAAGACATGCTTTCTATCCGTCCGAATACAACTAAAGTGATGACTCCCGACAGAACATTCAGGGAAGGAGTATATGTTTTCTACCGGAAGGGTCTGTATTATTTCCTTTGGTCGGAAGATGATACCCGGAGTGAAAATTACCGGGTGAGATATGGTACTTCCACATCTCCTTTCGGACCTATTCAAATCCCTGAAAATAATCTGATCCTGGCCAAAGATCCTGCAAAAGGAATTTACGGCACCGGTCATAATTCAGTCTTACAAATCCCAGGGAAAGACGAATGGTATATCGTATACCACCGCTTCAATCGTCCCAATGGTATAAAAATGGGTGATGCTGCCGGATATAATAGAGAAGTTTGCATGGACAAAATGGAGTTCAATGCAGATGGAAGTATTAAGCTGGTAATTCCTAATCCATAATTATGAGTGGAGTGTTGATTTTTCGAACACGAATTTAAACGAATAAAGCGAATCAAAAAGAATTACAGTATTTTAAAAATTCGTTTTGATTCGCTTTATTCGTTTAAATTCGTGTTCGAAAAATAATATGAAGCTTTTCCATATTTAAACCATTACCCCGTTTTTTAGTCAAAGCCTTTAAAATACTGTCCATGAAACACAAGTCTACCGTTTTTCTATTACTATTCTTTTCTTTTGTATATGCAAATGCACAAGTTTCTACCACCTGGAAAGATATCAAGGGGGTTGTTTATGAGGAAATAGATACGACTTCTGTTTTTGTAGAAAATGCCATTGTCCGCCTGTTGAATCCTAATGATAGTACGGTAATCAGATATACATCAACGAATAAAAACGGTTTATTCTCATTTCCTTCTACAGAAAAAAGAGATTATTTATTGAGCATTGCTTTTATCGGATATAATACTTTTTATAAAAATATAACTCCCTATAGTTTCCAGGGAGAAAGCATCAATCTGGGAGAAATTTTGTTGGAAGAGAGTTCTCTGTTGCTTTCGGAAGTTACAATATTAGGCGAAGTGCCGGAACTGGTGGTCAAAGAAGATACCCTGGAATATAATGTTGCTGCTTTCAGAATGCAGGAAAGCGCAGTAGTGGAAGATTTATTGAAACGCTTGCCGGGAATAGAAGTGGAGGCGGATGGGAAAATAACGACTACACAAGGGAAAGCTGTACCTAAAGTATTTGTTGATGGTAAAGAATTTTTTGGGAAAGATCCGAAAGTGGCTACCAAAAATATTACGGTAGATATACTGGATAAAGTCCAGGTGATTGAGAAAAAATCAGATCAGGAACTTCTTACCGGAGTAGAAGATGGCGAAGAAGAAATCATCATCAATCTGACCATCAAAAAGGGTATGAAGAAAGGATGGTTGGGAAATGCTACTGCCGGTGTCGGTGATTTTACGGATGCAGAGAGAAACGATGGCGCCCGTTATGCAGGGAATCTTTTTATAAGCCGTTTTCTGGAAAATGATCAGATTACTTTAGTGGCTAATTCCAATAATATCAATAACCAGGCATTTGCTGATGATGGAAACCAGGCGCGCAGTAATATGAGAGGCCGGGGCGGCGGGGGTGGTGGCAATGGGCTGACTAGTTCATCTATGGCCGGACTCAATGTGGTTGGCATCGTTAATGATCAATTGAAAATGGGTGGAAATATCCGGTATAATTATTCCGATGAATTGGTTGACCGGAAATCATTCCGCCAGAATTTCATGAAAGATAGTGTATCTTACCTCGAAAGTCTTTCTTCCGATCATGGATATTCCAATAACCTGGTTTTTGATTATAAAACTGAATATAATCCGGATAGCTTGAATGCTTTTGTGCTGACTACCGGTATTTCATACAATAACTCCCGTTCCATCGACCATTCTTATCAGAGTACTTTGGCAGGGGATGAAGATTCTACCCGGGTGAACTACAGTGATGCTTATACCCGTTTACATTCTGATGGATTAACCGTCAATGCTGAATTGGCTTATTCCCGCAAGTTTCAAAGGAAAGGCCGCAGATTTAGTCTTACGGGGACTTTCAATATGAATCATAACTCCGGAGAGGGAACGAATAATTCGGTCAATGAATCTTTCCTGAACCCATCCCTGAATGAATATCTGGATCAGGAATCTCAGAATACCTCCGATCGGAATTCCTATGGGATTAGGATGACTTATGTAGAACCTGTCTGGAAAACCAACAATACATTACAGTTCTCATACAATCTGCGTTATAATCATACCGATAATGTCAGGGAAACATTTGATTATGATCCGGAAACGCAAACCTATTCTGTATTGAATAGTGATTATAGCAAGAGTTTGTGGAATAATTTCCTCACCCAGACTTTCGGTCTGAATTTTAATGCTGTACATGCCAAATATACATATAATATCGGTTTGAATGTGGTACCTTCTCATACCCAAAGTACCCGTTATGTGAAAAACGGAGATATACATGGCAATGATTCGATTCTGAGTGAAATCCCGGGCCGGAATGTAGTGAATTTTTCTCCTCAGTTAAGTTATACACAACGTTTCACTAAGGAAATGAATCTGCGGTTTACCTATCGTGGAAATGCCAGTCAGCCGAGTGTTTCCCAATTAGATCCTACACCCAATAATACCAATTCGATGAATATCCGCTACGGTAATCCTGATTTGTTGCCGTCGTTTTCTCATAACTTGTCTCTTCGTTTCAATAAAAACCAACGGGAAGCACAACGGGCATTGACTTCTAATTTGTCGTTTTCTTTTGTCCAGAATCAGATCATCAATTTTACTGTTTATGAAGATGAAGATTCTATAGGGATCCAGACAACAGTTCCCATCAATGAAAACGGCTCGTGGAATGCCTCGGCCGATCTGATGTACAGTATGCCTTTGGATGCTAAAAAGAAATTCAAATTCAGTACCCAGACACGTTTCGGATATAACAACCGGATCGGTTATGTCATGGTAAATAAACAGAGTGAACGGAATATTTCGGGAACATTCAGCGCTTCGGAAAATATCGGTTTGAGTTATAGTAAAGATTGGTTCTATGGACAATTCCGTGGAAATATCCGTTATTCCAATACATCAAACTCCCTGGAGGGTCGTCAGGATCAAAGCGATACAAACTTCGGACTGACATATAACACACAATTATTCTTTCCCTATAATTGGACCTTTGCTTCCGATATCAATTACCGGGGCAGAAGAGGGTTAAGTGCAGGATATAATACAGATGAGGTTGTCTGGAATGCAGAGATCAGCAAACAATTCATGAGCCGGAAGCAAGCCACTGTCCGTGTCAAATGGAATGATATTTTGCAGCAGACTTTGAATATAAACAGGACTATCAATGCGAATTATATCGAAGATAACGAATATAATATCTTGAGTAGTTATTTCTTGGTTTCATTTGCCTATCGTTTTAATCAAATGGGCAACAGGCGAGGAAGCGGAGAGCGGAGAGCAAATCGTGAGGATGGCGACAATGTGCGGTCGAATAGCGAGTACTCACCGCGGCAGGGTCAGAGTAGAGGAGGAGATGGAGGGGGATCCCGAAGAAGATAGTTGAGAAACTGTTTAAATTTTGAATGTATATTTATATAGAAAAGCGTAGCTGCCTCGGCTTTTGAGACAGCTACTTGTAAAAGATTTGCGGACACGATTTCAACGCTTGATTTACACCCCACTGAAAGCACTGAATCCTCCGTCTACCGGAATAACAGCCCCAGTGATAAAACCGGCTGCTTTGCTACACAGGAACTGTACGGTTCCGTTTAATTCTGAAATATCTCCGAAACGTTTCATAGGAGTTTTGGCCAGTACCTTCAGGCTGCGTTCTGTGTACGAACCGTCGGGATTGATCAATATCGCCCGGTTTTGGTCGCCGATGAAAAAGCCCGGTGCTACTGCGTTTACACGGATTCCATCACCATACTTCAAAGACATTTCTGACGCTAACCATTGGGTGAAGTTGGTGATGGCTGCTTTTGCAGCTGAGTAACCCGGTACACGTGTGATGGCAGAATAGACGGCCATAGAAGAGATGTTTACGATACAGCCTTCACCTTGTTCGGCCATCTGCCTGCCAAATACATAGCAGGGGTAAACAGTTCCGTTCATATTCAGCTGAGTCACTTTTTCCCAATCGCTTATATTCATATCGAAGAAGCTCTGATCGGGAGCAAGTGTGGCTCCGGGCAGGTTTCCTCCGGCAATATTCAGCAGGATATCGATACGTCCCCATTTTGCTACGATTTGATGGGATACATTTTCGAGGCTTTCTATGTCCAGCACATTGCCCACGATTCCGATGGCTTCACCACCCATTGCAGCCAGTTCTGCTACCCGTGCGTCAAGATTCTCCTGACGGATATCGATGGCAACTACTTTGGCGCCTTCGTTGACAAAACGTTTGGCAATATTGCCTCCTAATACACCTCCGGCGCCGGTAATGACGGCGATTTTTCCTTTAATACTAAACATTTTTTTGTTGTTTTATGGTTGTTATATTGATATCATCTCATTGGATGGTTAGCAATGACTTTTGTTTCTCGGCAGGAATTATATATTGTTTCCTATTTAAATCAAAGTCAAACAAGATCTGGTCAAATACCAGTTCCTCGTCCAATGCATATATCTTTATGGTGTGCCTGCCCGGCTTGTCGATGTGACTGGTAAATTCCGTCAGGCATTGATTGCGAAGCACATCATCCGCCCATTTTTTTGAAAGAAAATCAGATTTAACAGACACTATCTGTGGATTTTGTTTGTCTACAACTACAGCATAACGCAAATCGTTTTCCGGTATTGCCGGGTAACGGAAGATTGTGCCTGTTTTGATTTTCATTTCTCCGGTGCTGTCAGTGAATAGTGTGTATTCTAAATGAGACGCTTTGGAAGTGATCTTCTCCACGGCCGGCAGTTTTACCGCATTGCCACTGTGTCCCAAGCCTTCTATTGTTTCCATTTTGGCTGTATTGGTATAGTCGGAAGCGTTCAAAGCGATCATTTTGTTCCTTTCTGTATATTTGGTGAAATTTTCACTTCCTTTTATATTGATAAAAAATGTATAGGTTTCTTCATTGATTTTCAGACGAAAGGTTTTGTTGTCTATGTTTTCATTTTTCAGAGAAACAATTAATCGTTTTTCATAAAGCATATCGGATGGGACCTCACTGATATGGATGAAGTCCGGTTTGTCTACAAAATTCCATTGAATGGAGCTTGCTGTTTTCGGATAAATAGTAACAAAATATGATTCATCAGCACCTTTGGTAAAGTCGGGGAGTTTAATCGTTTTTGAATTGGTCGGAATTGTATCGTTTTCCACCCAAATCAGTATACCGGTTTCTTCTCTGGTTTTAAATATTGGTAGCACAGGTTCCTGAAATACCGGCAGGTCACGAGGTTTCATGTCCATCATTCCGTTCCATTTTCCCCACAGCATATCTTTATTGTAGGTATAATCCAAGGCCGTAATTTCATTGTAAGCGGCGATTGCTTTCTTTCCGTATTCAGCAGCAACCGGTAACTGATATCGGGCATAGAGACGAGCCTTTTGTGCATACAATATCTTACGATTCATGGCTGCAGATGCTTTTACCGGATAATGTACCAGTTGAAAATAAGCAGCCTTCAAATGTTCTGGAATGCCATGGGTATAGATTTTATCTGACAACTGTGCGATTTCGTTGCAGGCATTGATCCGTTGTGCGATTTCATCGCCGAAACAGAAAGGGGAATATTCCGTATCATTCACCGGCTGTAGTCCGTGGCGGCGGGCGTATTCGGTGGTTAGCAGGTTCCGCTTACTTCCATCTTCTACTTTGTTCCAACCCATATGTTCCGGTTTTCGTTGTCCCCCGAGATGATAATATTGTTTCAGGATATAGTCGATTGATTCTTTGCTTACATTATTGTTAAATGTATTTTCAATCCATTGTTGTTGGTGGGCATAAATAGTATTGGATGATATGGAATTGATATCCCAGGCCATATCGAGAAAGAATTCAGTCAGGTATTCTCCCGGTTTGATATCTCCTACATTTAATACCCAGTAGCGACGCGAACCATGTTCCCAGGCACGTTTCATTTCCGTATAGATCAGTGCCGGTTGTGTAGAGGCTAACCAGAGATAATCGTGAGGTTTGCCCCAATAGGAAATATGATAGTAGACGCCAGCGCCACCGGAACGTTTTTGTTCTTCTGTATCGCTCAGGCGCATGAGGTAACCGTTGGTGTCATCGCACCAGATCAGCGTAATGTCTTCGGGTAGTTTCAGTCCGTTGTTGTAGGCTTTCAAAACCTCTTTGTAGGGGACGAAGATTTGAGGAATAGCAGAAAGTACCTGATCCGGATGGTGTTTTTTTAATATTTTCCGTTGTTCTTCGATGACATTTTCCAGGGTTTCCGTTTCTTCGTCGATACTGGATACACCCTGCATCCGTCCGTCATGAATTCCCCGTAAACCGGTGGTGTAAATGTTTTCCGAGTTTTTCAATTCATCCACTCGCTGATCCCAGTAGGAGAGGATATTATCTTTATTTGTGAAATAGTTGAATGGGCCATATGTTTTCGAGTCCCATTCTCCTGTGTTCGTTCGCATCATGGGTTCTGCATGTGAGGTGCTGACGATTATTCCGTATTTCTCGGCTGCCACCTTATTTCCTCCGATCCGGTAAAATGGTACGGTACATTCATGCATAGCCGGGCATATCATATTGGCCCTCAGCCGGAGCAACAATTCGAAAATTCTGGCATATGTTTTCGAACCAATTGCTCCCCGGCCGGATGCCGGTTCGAATGTTTGGGTACTCCAGGGCATCAGCGCCCAGTCTTCATCGTTGAGAAAGATGCCCCGGTACTGTACGGAAGGCGTATGCACCTTATTGTCGGGGATAAATTGTATATTTTCTTTCTTTTCAGGAATGACATCAGCCCACCATACCCAAGGAGAGATACCCATCTGCCGGGAGAGTTCCAAGACTCCGTAAGCTGTTCCGCGTGGATCGCTACCGATTATAAACAGGTAGTTTCTACCATTGGCTTGTATTGTTTGTATCTTGAAAGCTTCCCATTTGTTCTCAATATCAGAAGTGTTGATTTTATGTTGAGCCAATAATTGTCTGAATCCGGCTTCTTTGTTCAGGACACCGACGATAATGGTTTGATTGTCTATTGCATTGATTTGTTGTATGGGCTCTGCTGATATAAGTTTTGAATCGCTAATGAGTATCTTGACAGCAGTAGTTACAACCGGTTCGTTTCCGGAATAATAGATCTTGGCGCCTTTGTTATTTTCAATCAGATAAAAGTCAGATGCTCTGAGATTTATAAACTGTGCAAATATTATTATAGTAATTATGATAAACTTCTTCATTGTATAATTTATTTTTAACTGACATGCTATTCCTCATACGTAATCTTTGCTAATTAGTTTATACTATTTTCAAATCGAACCCAATAGAAACTAATTTCCGCATCTACTTAATTATTGATAAATATTCAAAAAACCATTTTATTCGCTTTAATTCGTTCAAATTCATGTTCAAAAAAATATTTATAATAAAATTAGTTAAGAGTTGAGATGACTTTGATGATTACAATCAGACAAAAATACAAATATTTTAGTATTTTTTCGGAAAACATGAGAATAAAAGTCGTATACACCTATTGAATATATAAAAAGGAGACTACATGAAAAGTTCTCCGAAAATAATTACATATCAAAATAATTTTTTATTTTTGTCAAAAAATAAAAAAACACATGAAGTCATTTCTATGCTTTTTCCTTTTCATGCTTTTTGCTTATACTATCCAGGCACAGGACAACTATAAATCCGGTTATATCATCACAAATGACAATGATACCATTACCGGCTGGAGTGATTACCGTACTGATGCGAAAAATGCATTGATTTGTCAGTTCAAATTATTTGAAAAAAGTGGAGGAATATCTTATAAGCCCGGTCAGATTTATGGATACAGATTTTCGGAAGAAGGAAAATTTTATGTTACGAGAACAATTGAACTGGATGGCAAATCCCGGACTGTATTTCTGGAATATATGATCCAGGGCATTATCAACCTGTATTATTTTGTAGATTCATCAAGTAGTTATGGAAAAGAGGAATATTATTTCTTTGAGGATGAAACAGGGAAAATGACTCCTATTTCTAAAAAAGATAACAAATTTATAACAACAGAAGATGGAAGTATGCGGATCAAAGAAGATATGAAGTATAAGGGAATCTTGCGTTATCTGATGAAAGATTCGGAGACTGTTGTGAAAGAGGTCGACAATATGAACTTTAATCAGGAGTCCATGATTAAAGTTGCCAAAGATTATCATGATCAGGTGTGTAAAACGGGGGAGGAATGTGTTATTTTTGAATCGACTCCGGATAAACATTATACAACATTCCGCTATTCATTGTATGGAGGTACGTTATATTATATGCCTGGTGAGGAATTTGGAAATTGTTTTTGTCCGCTCATCGGATTTCAGGTAAATATGACAGTACCCCGTTTGAATAAATACCTGAGTTTTCAGTTGGATTTGGCATTTTCAAGGTTCAAATACACCGTTGAAAATTATTGGCAAGGTGATTATTATACTCATTTTCACAGAGATATTGAGTCTTTTTTAATCCCATTCAAAGCCGGAGCAAGGTATACGATAGGTAATAAAAAACTTCGTCCTTCCATAGAGGCTGGTGCCGAGATTGATCTCATGCTCGGATATAAGGAATATTGGTATGCCAGTCAGCGTCAAACACGTGAGTATAGTAATATTTATAATTGTTATATAGGATTTTATGCTGCTATCGGACTGGAATATAAGTTGAAAAAAACTTTCCATTCGATATTTGTTAATTTAGGCGCTAATACCAATCCGGAATTTCAAGGGATATATGCAAAAGCAGGATATACCTTCTAATTTTCGAGATCAAACCATCATTCAAGAAAATCTTTCTTTTTTCACAACTTTTTCGTATCTTGCAGCCAATTTGACCGGATTTCATTATTATGAAATTAATTCACAGGCTGTCTAAATATACGAAAAGTCCCTTCCTGATAAGTTTAATACTTACCATAGTCAGCATATTACCTCTTAGTTTGCAATCTGCGGAGGTGCCTTCCATATTCCGGACTGTCACATCAGAGGAAGGACTCTCGAACAACATTGTCCATGTCATTTATAAAGATACTACCGGCTTTATCTGGTTAGGTACACAGGCCGGATTGAACCGCTTCGATGGAAATGAAATTAAAAGATACAAAACTTTTGAATCGGAGGTTGTATATACCATATTGGAGCAGGATCAGAAAAATCTTTTGATAGGAACTGAAAATGGGTTGTTTTGTTTGAACCGATCCACAGAATTGACGGATACCATTCGTCTGGAGTCTAAAAATCTGGCAGTTAGATCTTTGTGCCAAACCAATGATAAACGTATTTTTGCAGGAACGGAAGGTGGTTTGTTCTTAATAAACGGCTCACAGGTGGAAAAAATCCCATTTGAGAATGGTATTGCTCCTTCCAATAAGATAAGGTCGATAGCAAAACAGAACGATACCATTTATTGGTTTGCTTCTCAGGATGGGTTAGCATGCTATGATCTTAAGAATAAAACATCACGCGTATTTCGAAACAGTCAGATATATTCCGGCGGAAATAATTATACCTCATTGGTTATTTGTGATTCTATCATTTATGTTGGCAGTTACAATAAAGGTGTATTTTCCTTTGATATAGAAAATAAAACATTTAATCATTTGAATGCGTTCAATTTTGATTATGTCATGAATATGTCTTATAGCAGGGATAAAAAATTGTATGTGGGTACCAATGGCGCGGGCCTTAAAATATATTCTCCGCAGACAAATAAAATGGATATTATATCTCATTCTCCGGATAATTTATATTCTGTTAGTTCCAATTCTATCTATTCGTTCCTTCTGGATGATAATAATACCTTCTGGATCGGAACTTTCATGAAAGGATTCAATTATAATCCTGGAAAACGGGATAATTTTTTTATTTACAAGTTTGGGAAATATTCCACATCAACAGACAATATCCGGTCGGCATATATAACCCCTGCGGGAGATAAACTGATAGGTACCCGTTCCGGTTTGGTTTACATTTCCGAAAGGAAGAATATAATACAAAGGATATCGAAAGATACGCCGGGATCTATTTTGCGTTCTGATATTATTTTGCACTTATTTCCTTTCCGGAATAAGATATTAGTGGGGACTTATGGTGGAGGTATGTATTTCTTTGATCCCAATACGGGAACTTTATCCGAACCGGAAATGCGGGAGTTACGTCAACCCGGATGCTTCTTTCGCTTTGCAACCGATAAAAATAATCGTTTATGGATGGCAAGTGACGAGGGGGTCTTTTACTATGATCCTTCAACTCTGGAATTAAAAAAATATACAGTTGCCAATTCAAGTCTCTTGAATAATAATGTAACTTATCTGACATGTGATTCCCGAAATCGTATTTGGATGTCTACCTTAGATGGGCTCTGTGTCTTTGACCAGTCTACCGGAACAATCCGTACGGATCTGTTTACAAAAGAAATTGCTTCTACTCTGAAAAAATTCCATTATGTAATGGAAGATCATGATGGTAATTTATGGATATGTAAGGCCAGGGGATTATTGAAAGTGGATATTTCATTGAATAAGGTAATCCCTTATTTTGACGACAATGTCTTTGTTGCCGCCTATGAAAACAGTCCGGATGATTTGTGGTTTGCAACTGATAAAGGGGTATTTCGGTATAATAGCAAGGCCGGAACCGGGGAATTGTTCCCTGTAATGGATGGATTGACAGATGTAGATTGTTCCAATGTAATCCAAAAAACAACTGATAATTTGTTGTGGTTGTCTACCGGCAAAGGATTGTTTTATTGTTCCCCCGACAATATAAAAGATCTCAATAATAAAGGAAAGCCTGTAATCACAGAATTGTTGGTTAATCAGAAACCATTGGCATTGTCTGAGAAATATCAATCAGCCATAGAATATTTATTGGGAGTAAGCTTACCCTCTTCGTCAAATGATATTGGTTTCAGGTTTTCATTGTTGACCTATACTCTTCCCAAATCAGAATTTTATGAATACAAACTGGAGGGATATGATAAAGATTGGCAACCATTGATTGGTAAATATGAAGTTTCTTATGTTGATTTGCCCTCCGGTAATTATATGTTTCGATTGAGAGATCCTCTGAATCCTTCTGTTGAAAAAGAATTTAAGGTTAAAATAAGGAAATCTTACCGTCCTTTTGTTTTGGCAGCAGTGGCAATTTTTATGATTATTTGGTTGATTTATCTGCTTAGAAGGAAAAAGAAGCAGGAAACATCTCTTGTGACCGAACCTGTTGTCAATGAGGATGCCGATAAAAAGAAGAAATATCATTATGCATCTTTTTCAGAGAAAGATGCTGATAAGTTGGAAAATAGTTTACTTGATTATATGCAAAATGGAAAACCTTATATTCATTCCGACCTTAAATTACAGGATCTGGCAGATAATTTGTCATGTACTACCCGGGAACTTTCCCAGTTGTTCAGTGGTCGTATGAATACAAACTTCACTGATTTTGTAAATAAATATAGGGTTGAAGAATTCAAGATGAAAATAAAAGAAAGTTCTTCTACAAAATATACTTTGGCCAGCCTGTCGGAAAAGTGTGGCTTCAATTCAAGAGTCACTTTTTACAGGGCATTTAAGAAAGTAACAGGCATTACGCCTCAGGATTATGCCAGGAGTAAAGGGGTTACTTTGACACCGGAATAAGTTTTGATTTACTGCCCGGTTACCATCTTTTTGTAGAATATTTTGCTAGCTATACATATAAAAAAGTGTTTCAAATTAATTTGAAACACTTTTTTATTATTTTGTAAATGGTTTATATTTAGATGTTTATATATTATTTGGTTTCATTACATTAATTGAAACCAAATTTGATTTATTCTATTCTTTCAAATGTCTTTTCGTCCCTTACATTTGTTTTCTCTCTATTCAGATTTTTCATCATTGAATGATTTGAACATTTTCGTTAAGCAATAAGTAGGAGCCAATTTTATTTGAAATATGCTATTGAGAGAAAATGACTAAGTCTATTGAATGGATTTTGAAAGTCGCAATGAATAATGTTGTTTAATATAAATCTTTGTAAATGAAAAAAGTTGTACTTATGAAAAAAATGATTTTAAGTTTATTCTTTATTGCTAGCCTCCTGGGTACTTCATTGAGTGTAAGCGCTCAAGATACTTTTGTTCCGGTAGATGGAAAGCAATATACGATCAAAAATGTTACACACGACATGTATCTGGATGCTCCGAGCGGACAGCAAGCTGTATTGGCTGAAAGAAGTGAAGTCTCTCTTTCTCAAAGGTTCACCTTTGAACTGGCTCCGAATCAGGATAAAATTCCCGGAGCATACCGTATCAAACAGGTATCTTCTGCCAATTATCTGAGAAAATCAGGGAATAACTCTACTCAGGCTTATGCCTATGTTACTGCAGTAGATGGTTGGACAGATAATTTTGCTATTGTGATAGAAGATAGTATTGTTGGAGAAACAAAAGCAGGTTACAAATTGCAATCTAAAATTGCCTACCAGAATCAGAATTTGGGAGGAACGCAACGGGTAGAAGACAACCGTTATTTCTGTAAGGATGCTGCCAATAACAATCTGAGAAGTATTATCACAGGTGAAGGCCCGGATCTTTGGTTGATCGAAGAAGCTGTAGAATCTGTAGATTTGGCTGTTCAGGCATATCAGGCTGCTTATGATGTGGCAGAAGCTGTTAAAGCAGCATTGCTGGTTATTGAGCCTGACCTGGAGAATCTGAAAGCAGTGGATGCTGCTGATTATGGGAAATTTGCAGCAGATAAAATAACTATTTTGCAGGGTATGGGAGAAGATTATTCCCGGGATGAATTTGATAATGCTTCTCCTGTTGTTATTGACTATATTTATGAACTTACTTTTCTGTTGCAGAGCGTGGCTGGCTTAAACCATAAGTTTAATATAGGTGGAGATGCAGCTATCAACACTGGTTGGTATTTGGTAAAAGAAGTTAGCGAAAGCAGATACCTGACCTATTATGAAGGTTTCAAATTCGTGGAAGGAAGTGGTGATGGCTATCAACTTATGTACCTGAACAAAACCTTGAATAATAATGAAACACGCTTCGCATTCTTTCCTTACTTAGAATTGTTGAATAACAGGACTACAGCTTTGAAAGGCAGCCAGAACACATTCTTTAACCTATGTGAATCCGGTTTAATAAATGAAGAAATGAGCTATACTTTCAAAAGTGGTGGTACCGGTAACCCTACAATTAACCTGATTAAAGAAGATGGTACCTTTACTTATGCTAACCTGAATGATGCCCGCGAACTGAAATATCGCCTGATATTGCAACCGGCAACTGATTTCGTTACACCGGCAACAACATTCAAAGATGGAACTTATGATCTTTCATTCAATGGAGAATATGCTGCAGATGTGGAGGTGAGAGGAGATTCAGTTCGTATAGATGAAAAATCGTATGCTATTACCCGTTTTGGGAACAGTGAACCTTATACTTATGCTATAGGTCAGAATGATGACGTAACCGGTTATCTTACTTCCCATATGATGGGAGCTGAACTGAAGAATGGATTTATTGATGCAATGCCGCGCCCGGGATTTATATTCCGCTCCTTGACTGCTTTGAATACAGTTGAAATTGATGATCCGGTAGTGAGTGTTCATTATTATAATTTACAGGGAGCAAAAGTAAATGCTCCGGTAGAACGGGGTGTGTATATAGTGAAAAAAACGCTTAAATCGCAAAAACAGGTGGTGGAGAAAATGGTCGTTTTTTCAGGAAGAATAAAGTAAATTGAAACTTTGGAAAAACTTTTAACAAGAACTAATCGTAAAAATAAAATTTGCACTTATGAAAAAAAGATTCTTTTTATTACTTTCTGTTATCCTGTGTGGGATATCATTAAGTTTGAATGCTCAGACCTTAAAATTACATTATGACTTTACTAGGTCTACTGAAGGAGATCTGACGGTAACTGATCAAATCGGAAACTATAATGGTAGTTTGGCCGGAGGGGCTACCATAGTGGTTGATGCAAATGCAGGTTGGAATGTTTTACAATTAAATGGGACATCATCAGGGAAACAATATGTAGATATGGATGCTGGAGCATTGATTAAGACATTAGATAATTTCACTATTGCTACTTACATCTATGCTACAGAAGGTCCATATAATTTTTTATGGTCGTTTTCAAATAGTCTGAATTGTGCCCAAACAACAGGTAAATACATTGGTTATATCAATAGCGCAGGTCGTTATGGCTATTCTGCTGCAGGGTGGGGTTCTGAAAAAAGAGTTAGTGGTGCTCCTAACTCTCCTTTGTATGCTTGGCATTATATTGTGTTTACACAAAGCAATGGCGTAGGAGAAATATTTGTTAATGGAGCAAAAGTTAGTACAGCTACTACAATTGATGCCAATATGACACCCAAAAAACTATTTGAAAGTGAATCTGCAATTTATACTATGATTGGACTTTCTCCTTTTTCTGGAGATGCTCCTCAAAAAGCAAAAATAGCAGATTTTAAAATTTATGATGGTGGAATGACTACAAGTCAAATTGAAGCACTTACGGTATCGGAATCTAACCGTTTGGGTATATTTATGCCAATCTCCGGTAAACAATATTTGATCAAGAATGTCACTTATAATAAATATCTTGATTATGATGGCAATCAGCAGGCTTTATTAGCAGATAAAGATGAAGTTTCTTTGTCTCAGCGTTTCACGTTTACTGAAGATCGAGGTCTTATAAATAAAAATTCAACATATCCATTAGGTTACAATGCAATACAGGTATCATCTTCTAAATATTTAAGAAGATCATCAGGGAATGCTTCTAATCAAGGTTTTGCATATTTTACAACAAAGGATACTTGGACTGATAATTTTGTTCTTAATTTTGAATCTACAGCTACAGAAGGTGAATTTAAAATGTGTTCCAAATATTCATATTCGGTTGTAAATATGGGTGGAACTTTAACAATTCAGGCTAACCGTTATTTTTGTAAAAATCAATCGGATAACAATTTAAGGAGTATTATAACCGGAACAGAAGCGGATGTTTGGGTAATTGAAGAGGCGTCGAACATAGTTCCTTCTACACAACTGGATAATGCGATGACCAAAGTTGATGATTATATGTCTCTTGTTAATTTATCTCAGATTCAGGAAAGTGGAGCTGCTGAGTTGCTGGGACAATATACTTATACTGCTTATCAGAATTTATTAACAGCACTTGCAGATGCACAAACCTATTTAGACAATCATGCAGTGTATTATGTTGAAGAAATATCTGCTCAATCATTGGCTGTAGAAAATGCATTGAATGCTTTCATCTCTTCTTATAAAATAGAAATAAATACGTTTGCTGCCGGAGAATACCTTATAAGGAAAACTGGAAGTAATTTGTACTGGACAAATATGAAGGCTTATACCAATGAAGAAAAACCTCAATTCAAAGAATTATATAATGAAAATATAGATGAGCAGTTTTGGACTGTTTCTCTGGATGGAGGCCGGTATAAAGTAGTTAATCAGCATGTGGATGTTTTCAATGAAGTAAGTTATAACCGTTTCATAACTGAAAATGGAGGTTTCCCTCAAGTAAATGGTACTATTTTTAGATCGTATTCAGCAGCTTACAATACATTCAATTTTTATTATAACGGATCTTCATGTGCTATAACTCGTGCAGGCTCTGCTAGTGCCGGATTCTGGAGATTAGATGCAAATAATCTAATTACTTTATGGCCAAGTGCAACATTAAACCCTCTTACCGATTTTGTCTTCGAATTCGTAGATATGAACACAGCCTTATCTGAAGCTGTTACTACCGGAAGAACTGCTTTCAATGCTGCCACCAGAGGCTACGCCATTGGTGAATATGTTCCGTCTGTATACAATGCTTTCAGCAATGCTTTAGCAGCAGCTTCAGTTATTGTTACTGCAGGAACAGCAACATCTCAAAACCTGATTGCTTTTAAGGCTGCCGAAAATTTATTCATAGCTAACACTTCATCTGTGGATCATTTAGTTGTTGAAGCAGGTGCTTCTGTATCTGCAAATGATTATGTTACCGGTGACATTGTTTTCAAATCAAATGATGCATCAGGAGCTGGTCAATTAACTGATATCCCTGCTGGAGGTTTAGCTGTTAATGGCCTGGTAATTCTTCAAAAAACAGTTTCTGCTAAAAAATGGTATCCTATCGGATTCCCAGTTGAATTGGCAACAATCTATTGTGACGAATTCAAAGAAGGTGAAGATGCCGGTAAATTGGATATATATGATGGTACTATAGGTGACTTCTGGTTGAGAACTTATGATGGAACCAGCTTTATTTACAGTTCTACAATCGACAAAGATAAAGGTTGTGTAATCCAGTTCCCGACAGTATTCAACAATAAAGAAGTACTCTTTATCTCTGCTCCGGATCAAACATTGTATAATCAATCAACAATCTCGGGTCTTGATGATACCTATCAAATGATTGCCAGTCCTTCTGTTGCTAATATGTCTTTGCTTGACGGAAAAACTAATGGTTTAGCAAATTCTCATTATTATGTATATACAATATTAGAAGAAAGTAATGTTCGCTATAGTCATTCTGAAGGTTCTACCAATATATTGAAACCGTTTGAATCTGTCATTGCAATTAACGTAACAGGAGGTGCCCCGGTATTGAAATCTATAGGTATGGAAGGAAATGAAACCGGATTGGAAGAAGTTAATGTAGCTAACGACCCGATAATTGAGGTTCATTACTACAATCTCCAGGGTATCGAAATTCCCAAACCGGTCACTAATGGCATCTATCTTGTGAAAAAAGTCTATGAATCCAGGAACGTAGAAATAGTAAAAACCTTTATCAATAAAAAATAACATGAAAGCGACAAAAATAGTATTCATGGCAGTTTGCCTGTTTTTTGCCGGCCAGATATTTGCCTCCACAAGTTTTGATTCCATGAAAGATCGTACAGAATCCTGGTTACAGGGTTCCGATGATCCGAATTTGCGGGGTAGCAGAGCGACAACAGAAACAGAAGAAGGTGAACTTTTTGTTGGAACACCTGTACATGACGGACTGTATGTTTTGATAGTTCTTGCCGGAGTCTATATGTTTGTTAGTAAAAGAAGGAGTTTATCTCAAAAGAGAAACTAACTATTTTGTATAATGTAGATTGAATAAAGACAGTGTGGACTATAAATGAAACACTATTTGTAGTAGTCCCACTGTCTTTTTTCCATAGATGCATTAAATTTTTATATAATGAAGAAATTAGAGTTTGTTTTAGGTTTATTATTTTTGTGTTCAAATCTTATTGCTCAGGAATTATCTGTTTATCCGGTTGCCAAAGAAATCATCTATTCAAAACATAACGATACGTTTACAGTACAGGTACGTAACCCCGGACAGGAATGGCAGGATTTGTATGAATATAAAGTCACTGTTGATTTAGATAATCCGCAATTAGCTTCAATGGTGCAATTTGATTTTTCAGGAAAAGTGGAAATGCGGGTCAAAGTAAACAATGGGATGTTACATGATGTAAAGATTCGCCCGCTGGAAAAAAAGATTACTCCTGTGATCGATCAGGGAATCATTTATTTTACCTTAGACAAACCAGCCAAATTATCATTGGAGGTCAACGGTGACCGTTTACACAATCTCCATATATTTGCCAATCCGATGGAAATGGAAAAACCGGATGCAAAAGATCCGCAAGTGCTTTATTTTGCTCCGGGTGTTCATAAACCGGAAGATTCGTCAATGAATGCTTTTTATGTTAATTCCGGACAAACGGTTTATTTAGCTCCGGGAGCTATCCTTAAGGGAAAAATTGTTTGTAAACGTGCAGAAAATATCCGGATCATAGGTCGCGGATTTATTGACGAAGCCGAACGCGGAATCGAACTAACAAACTGTAAAAATGTAGAAATAGACGGGATTACAATCATTAATCCCACTCACTATACCATATACGGCGGACAAACGGATGGTTTGAAAATCAAAAACCTGAAATCTTTCAGTTGCAAAGGTTGGAGTGATGGTATTGATTTAATGAGTTGTTCGAATGTATCTATCGATGATATTTTCATGAGAAACTCCGATGATTGTATTGCCATTTATTCCCACCGTTGGGATTTTTACGGAGATGTCAGAAATTATACGGTAAAAAATGCCATCCTTTGGGCTGACGTTGCTCATCCCATTAATATCGGTTTGCATGGAGATGCCGAATCAGAAGGAAGTGTAATCGAAAACCTTACATTTTCCAATATTGACATCCTCGACCAAGATGAAGATGACCGGAATTATCAGGGATGTATGGCCTTCTCGGTCAGTGATAAAAATTTAGTCAGAGATGTCACTTTCGAGAATATCCATATAGAGAATATTCAGGAAGGACAATTATTGAACCTTCGGGTATTGTATAATGAAAAATATTCCCACGCACCAGGTCGCGGAATTGAAAATATCTCTTTCAAAAATATCTATTATACCGGTGCCGGAGAAAACCCGTCCATCATCGAAGGCTATAACGAAAAAGCAATGATCAGGAATATTTCTTTCGAAAATATTGTAATCAACGGGAAAAGAATCAAATCTCTGAAAGATGGAAATATCCAGGTCGGAAAATTCACAGATAACATTACCTTGAAATAAACGATATTCTCCAGTAGGGAGTAAATATAGATAATCCCTTGCAAACGAAGCGCAGCTCGGGGGGATAGAAATAAATAATTTTCATTACTTTTGCTCTTCAAAACTTATTAATACATTTAAAACATGGAAAACAAAAGTTCAATGTGGATGAAATCCCTGCCGGTATTATTTGGCTTTTTTGTCATGGGATTTTGTGATATTGTAGGTATTTCTTCCGATTATGCTCAGAAGGCATTCGGATGGTCTAATACAATGACCGGATTTATTCCTTCGATGGTATTTATCTGGTTCCTGTTTCTCGGTATTCCGGTAGGTATCCAGATGAATAAATGGGGGAGAAAGAAAACAGTTCTGATCAGTATGGTCATTACGGTATTGGGTATGATTATCCCACTGATTTCCTATAATAGTGTAACTTGTATGACAGCTTATGCTTTATTAGGCATCGGAAATGCCATCCTGCAAGTCTCACTGAATCCTCTTCTGAAAAATGTGATTACCGACGATCACCTCTTAACCAGTAGTTTGACAGCCGGACAGGTAGTGAAGGCAATCTCATCTTTCGTGGGACCGTACATTGTTCTTTTTGCGGTTAATTATTTCGGAGGTGGCGATATCCATTATTGGTATTACTGTTTTCCCATACTGGGTGCAATTACTTTATTGTCTGCTTTATGGTTGATGGTAACTCCTATACCCCAGGAAGCGCCGGAAGATACAAAATCAGGATCTTCTTTTGGAGAAACCCTTTCTTTACTGAAGGATAAAACAATCTTACTTTTGTTCTTAGGTATTTTCTTTGTAGTAGGGGTAGATGTGGCAACTAACTTTATCAGTTCCAAATTGATGGCTACCCGCTTCGGATGGACTAATGAACAGGCTGCTACTGCTCCGCAGATTTATTTTATCAGTCGTACATTCGGGGCCTTATTGGGTGCATTCCTGATGACTAAAATAGCTGAGATGAAATATTTCAAGGCAAATATTATCATTTGTATTGCTGTTTTATTAATGATGGCCTTCGTTGAATCCGAAATGGTAAATATTATTTGTATCGGAGCGGTTGGTTTCCTATGTTCTTGTATCTTCCCTATTATTTATTCTATGGCCGTTCAAAGACGTCCTGAAAAAGCCAATCAGATTTCCGGTTTGATGATTACAGCTGTTGCCGGTGGTGGCGCCGTTACTCCGATACTTGGAATCGCAACAGATGCCGTTGGTATTGTCGGTGGAGTTTTTGTTATTTTAGTCTGTGTATTATATTTAACATATTGCGCTTTCGGTGTAAAGGTGAAAAGCGCTTAAAATTTATTTAATCTAGTCCAAAATCCTTTTTTTAGGACTACTTTCCGGTAAAACGCCTTTGAGAATAGCTTGTAGATGCATACATTTGCTATTGTAAAAGAAATAATATGAAGCGTTTTGCCGGAATTTTTTTAATTGTTAATCTTTTAATCTGTCTGATACCATTGGAAGGAATCGGACAAACTACCATTCCTTTACCGGAAAACCTTCCGCAAAGTCACCCGCGGTTATTAACTACTTCTGCCTATAAACCGACTTTACAAAAGCAAATAAAAAATGAAACCTGGGCCAAAGAGGTACTCCGGGGAATCAATGATCGCATAGATATTTATGTCGACAGGCATGTTACAGATCCGGAATGGATGCCCTCACGCCTGATGATGTATTGGAAGAGCAAAGCCACAAATGTATATATTAAAGGTAGTTCATATTCTCATGCGGACGGGGAAGCGCCTGTGCCAACCGTCCGTTTTGGCAGTTCACGAGGTTTGGCGTCTGTTTATAAGAGGCCCAAATTGGAAGATATTATCCCATATATGGATGATACCAAAGGAGTCTATTTCCATCATTCCAATAAACCGGGAAATCCTCTGGAATGGGGAGAACAGGAAAACGCTTCGGGCATAGAGAGCATCAATGAACAGATTATGGGCCTGGGGAAAGATGCTGCTTTCCTTTATTGGCTTACTGATCAGGAAAAGTATGCCCGGTTTGCTTTCGACCTTTTTGATACTTATATGACAGGGATGTATTACCGTAATGAACCTGTTGATTTGAACAAAGGTCATGCCCAAACTCTCGTCGGATTGTCTACTTTTGAGGTGATTCAGGAACGTATTTTAGCGGAATTGTCTTATTTGTATGACTTTCTGTATCCGTATATAGAAAAAAAGCATCATGATAAAATGGATATGTATGCTGCTACCTTCAAAAAATGGATAGATATCACGATTAAAAATGGAGTTCCCCAGAATAATTGGGATTTGCACCAGGCTAAGTTCATATTAAAAGTGGCTATGGTATTGGAAGACAATAACAATTATTCCGATGGCAAAGGCCGTGAATATTACATTGATTATATATTGAACAAATCGTCAGCCCGTCAGTGGTCTATACCCAGACTGATGGCGTATGGTTATGATTTTAATACCGGTGTATGGAACGAATGTCCGGGTTATGCACAGGGAGTAACCAAGGATCTGACAAATTTTATCAGGGATTATGATAATACTTTCAATCAGAATTTATTGCCCTATATACCTGTAATGACAAAAGCGGTGGAGATGTTACCGCAATATTTGTTCCCCAATAATAAAATCTCGGCATTTGGAGATTCATATTACAGTGATTTGAATAACGAAGCGATAAGCGATATGATTCGTATGGCTCAGAAATACAAAGACAAAAAAAGTGAAGTATTATTCACTCAAATGTATAAGTTGTTCGATCCCAAAGCCGGACAAATAGATAAAGGAAAGAAACTATCGTCGCAAATTTATTCTTTTTTTACTGCCAAACCATTGCACTTGGATGAGAAAACAGAAAAAGGAAATCTGAGAGAATATGTAACCCCCACCTTCTATGCTCCTAATGTCAGTTGGTTTGTTCAGCGTAACGGCTATGAAGATAAAACCAATGGAATGATGATCTCTCAATATGCTTCATATGGGAATCATGCCCATTCCAATGGAGTTGCTATAGAATTGTATGGAAAAGGTTATGTGCTTGGGGCTGAGTCGGGAATTGGTTCTACTTATTTTGAAAAACCTTATCTGGAATATTATTCACAATTCCCGGCCCATAATACGGTGATGGTCGATGGCATTTCCAAATACCCGGAAATGTTGAGTAACCATCCTTTCGATTTGTTGGCTTGTTATCCGGAATCAGGAAAGAAAAACGGTTATTATCAGGAGATAACTTTCTCAGATGTTTATTTCCTCGAACCGGAGAGCCGGAGCGATCAGAACCGTTTCCTGAGCATTGTCCGTACAGGTGAAAATACAGGTTATTATATAGATATCTTCCGTTCCCGTAAACAACGGAAGGGTGATAAGTATCACGATTATTTTTATCATAACATCGGACAGGAAATGTTTATCCGTGATATAGCAGGGAACGATCTGGATTTACAACCTTCTGAAGAGATGGCATTTGCCGGCGGACATTTATTTGCATTGGATTATCAATGGGATAAAAAATCTGTCAGGACGGATCAGGATTACCAGTCTATTTGGAAAATGTCTATGCCCGACGGAAATCATATTTATATGAATCTTTGGATGAAAGGTTATTCCAACCGGGAAGTCTTTTCCGTTAAGTCTCCATCGGCAAAGTCGTTTTCAGGAAATCATGGAATCCCTTATGAAGTAGGGAAAGAGCCTTATTTGACATTGGTTGCCCGTCAGCATGGCGCAGCCTGGAATGCTCCTTTTGTCTCAATTTTTGAACCTACGGATGAAAAAGGCGGAAAATCTATTCAATCTATTCGTTCTTTTGAAGTGGAAAAGTCTTCTCCTGATTTTGTCGGACTAATAGTTACCGGTAAATCCGGCAGAAAGGATTATATTTTTTCATCGGTAAAAGAGGAGAATATCTCTTACAACGGATATTCCGTGAATGCAAGCTATACATTGATCTCTGAAAATGGCAATGATTTTACCTTGTTCATGGGGAATGGAACCCAATTGAAGGCCAAAGGATTTACAATCCATGCTCCGGAAAAAACTACTGCAGTCCTGGAATATAAAAATGGAGCGTATTACTTTACCTGCGATGCTCCGGTTACTCTGACTGATGCCAATGGAAAAACAACTCAATACAATCAAACCAATTATTCAAAAATAAAATGATCAAATATCTAAGACCATGTGATTTGCTTAGTGTATTATTAATCTTGTTGATAGGCACATCTTTTACTTTGCCGGTACAAGCACAAGTACCTTATGTTTCCAAAGCCTGGGTGGCCGATCAGGGTAACGGGACCTATAAAAATCCGATTTTGCATGCTGATTATTCCGATCCGGATGTGGTAAGGGTGGGAGATGATTTCTATATGACTGCATCCAGTTTTAATTGTGTTCCGGGTCTTCCGGTTTTACATTCTAAAGATTTGGTTAATTGGAAGATTGTTAATTATGCTTTGCCGGAACTACGCATGGAGGGAGTTACTCCTGAAAATTTCTTTGATCTTTCTCAACATGGGCGGGGAGTTTGGGCGCCTTGTATCCGTTATCATAACGGAGAATATATGATTTACTGGGGTGATCCTGATTTTGGTATTTATGTAGTGAAAACAAAAGATATCCTGGGTAAATGGGATGAGCCTATCCTGGTTTTACCGGGAAAAGGCCGTATTGATCCGAGTCCTTTATTTGATGATGATGGAAGTGTATACCTGGTACATGCCTGGGCAGGAAGCCGGGCCGGTTTCAACAGTGTACTGACTATGGCTGAAATGAATGCCGAAGGAACAAAACTGATTCGTCCGGAAGTAATTGTTTTCAATGGATTCGAAGGAGGTGATAACAACCATACGGTAGAAGGTCCGAAGTGTTATAAAAGGAATGGTTACTATTATATTTTTGCTCCTGCAGGAGGTGTACTAAGCGGATGGCAACTGGCTTTACGCTCTAAATCTGTTTACGGGCCTTATGAGTTTAAGAAGGTATTGCACCAGGGAAGCAGTCCGGTAAATGGTCCTCACCAGGGTGGATGGGTGACTACTCCCGATGGAAAAGAAGATTGGTTTGTTCACTTTCAGGATAATGGTTGTTATGGGCGTATCATTCATCTGCAACCCATGAAGTGGGTAAATGATTGGCCGGTGATTGGAGTAGATAAGGAAGGGAAAGGCATCGGCGAACCGGTATTGACTTATAAGAAACCAAATGTGGGGAAAACTTATTTCATAGAAACACCTGCCGAATCGGATGAATTCGATGATATGGAATTAGGAAAACAATGGGAATGGCACGGAAATCCGGAAGATACCTGGGCTTTCTTTTCTAACCAGGGTTATATTCGTTTATATCCCGGTTATTTGCCGAAGGGATATGTCAATATGTTCAGTTTGCCTAACCTGTTGATGCAGAAATTCCCTGCGGAGTTGTTTTCTGCTTCTCTCAAACTGACTTTCAATCCGTATGTGGAAAATGAAAGAGCCGGTTTGGTCGTTATGGGCTGGGATTATGCTACGCTGACATTGGTGAAAAAAGGGGAAGAATTGTACCTGGAACAAGAAATTTCCCTGAATAACGATAGAGAACCTGTTGATAAAACAACATTTTCCATCCCGTATTGTAAAATAGAACAATTGCCATATCATACCAAAACTGAAAGTATATACCTGAAAGTGCAGGTTAAAGCGGAAGGTATGTGTGCTTTCTCCTATAGTAAAGACGGAAAGAATTATAAATCAGTAGGAGAACCATTCAAAGCCCGTCAGGGAAAATGGATAGGGGCCAAGGTGGGGCTTTTTGCCGTAGTTCCGCATGAAGCGGAAAAAGTCAGCCGCGGACATGCGGATTTTGACTGGTTCAGAATAGAGAAATGAATAATATTCATATGTTAAATTTAAATTGAAAGATGTCATGAGAAGAAATTTTATCTATGTTTTAATGATGTTATTCGTTGTAGCTCTTTCCGCTTCAGGACAGACCTATAAATTGAATGACATGACTGCAACAGAGTTTGAAGCTGGGGGAAATACCCAGTGGAGCTTTGAAAGATACACTATTGCTACTGGTAATTATAGCTTGCTTACTACCTATGGAGCAGATGGGCGTATCAATTATTTTGACCGTTACAATCCGGAACGTTTTGCCGGGATTCTGATTTGTCAGGCTCCCGAAGTATTGAGTAATCCGTATCCTGTTAAACGTAACAGTTGGTATGATACTACAATTGAATATGTATACGTTGGCCGTGATTATGAAGACTATACAGGACCGAAAGGTTATGAAGTATATCCTACTTTAACAGCCAATTCTATCATAACTTTCAAAGTTCCGGCTGATGGCTTCTATAAAGTGGATATGTCTATTGTCAGGGAAGATAATATTAATATAGAACCACTTGAAGCCATCACTCGTATGCGTTTGGGTGGAGAAAGCCAGGTAGCTCCAACGGCTTCTTTGGGATTTAATTTCTACTTTGGCGCAGGAGGTAATTCTGCAAATCCGGAACCTAAACCGGAAAACCCTTCCGAAAACCTGAGATTCGACAAGCAACAGGTTGTTTCTAATTATTTTTATGTGCATGCTAAAGCCAATGATAAAATATCTTTTGAAGTCGGTGTTGGAGAACGGGCGGTAACTCCTTCTAATCCCAGAGATGCATGGGGACGTGCCAAATGGACGAACCTGGTTCTTACAACAGTTACAGAGGAAGTAGCTAAAGCTGATCAGGAAAAATTTGTTGACCTGTACGATGATGATGATTCATACATGGATGAATACAATGAATTATTGGATAAGGCTTATGAACTTATAGATAATCCTGATTATGATAAATATCCGGAAGCTGCTTATGGCGCTTATGTAGATGCTTTTGAAGCCATTATCAGTGATGCTGTTAACATTACAAGAATGAATGTAGATCTGTATGTGGCAAGATTAAAAGCTACCATCAATATGTATCTGGCTTCAGAAATTGGTCTCAAATTACATTATGATTTTGCGAATACAGAAAATGACACAGTTCCCGATTTGTCGGGAAACGGATATGCAGGAGCTTTACTCAGCGGTGCTAAGGTTGAAAAAATGGGCGAATATAATGTGCTGGAATTAGGAAATGCAAATGGTTACTTAGATATGGGAAAATCTTTTGGTAATGTAATCGGAACCATGGGTGATTATACCATTTCTTCTTATGTACGTATCGATGAATCTTCCAGTATTACTGGTAATGGAAACTTCCTTTGGACGTTTGCTTCACAAGCCGTTTGTGATAAAACAGTAGGAAAATATATTAACTACCGGGTTACAAACCAGAAATATGCTTATTCTCTGACCGGTTGGGAAAAAGAATATAACTTTGATGCTAAGGCTCCTTTAGCTAAAGGTGAATGGAAGCATGTTGTATTTAAACAAAAAGGAAATATAGCTGCTTTATATGTGGATGGAGTAGTTGTAGTTCAGGTAGATACAATCCAGAAATCAACTGCTGCAAATCCAAGTGCGGTAGGCGCTACTGTTGCCAATTGGATCGGTCGTCCTCAGTTTAGCGGCGACAGTTATCTGAAAAACACCAAAGTCTATGATTTCAGAGTATACAACTATGCGATTGAAGATAGTGAAATCACTACTATGGCAGAAAAAATAGAAGACCTGGAATATGCTTATAATTATGGTGGTGATGGTGATTTTACTGCATTGAAAGCTTTGATTGCTGAATACAGAGCCATTGCTTCCGGAGCAGATGTGGGTGAGAATATGGGACAGTATCCGGAAGCTGCAATTTTCGAATTTGAAGATGCTATTTTTGTTGCCCAGGATTTGGTTGATGATAATAAAGGTTCTCAATATCTGATTGATGCAGCTGTGAAAAAATTGGAAGATGCTTATGTAACTTTCATGGCTGCTGCCGTTTCTATTATCGTTACTTCTACAAGTGAATGTGCGCTGGAATCCGGAATATATTATGTGAAAGCAGGTAAATATTACCTAACTGCACCTGTTGGCGCTGTGAATAATACTTATCTGACTATGAGTAAGAAACTTGAAAATCCGGAATTGTTAAATAACCGCCAGACATGGAATGTTCAATTCAATGCAATAGAAGCGGCTGCAAATCCGGCCAGATATTCATTTGTTTCTTGCTTGGATGACAACTGGACCACTGCCACTATTCATATGGATGAACTGGGCCGTGTTAAATTAGGAGGACTGGACGCTACTGAATCAACTACCGGTGACAACCATATCTGGAGAAATCATTCCATATATTATAACGGTACAGCTTACGCTATTGTGAATGTGAAAAACAATACAAGCCTTGTATTCAAAGGAACAGAAAATACTGATGGTTCTATTAAAACAGAATACAGCACATCTGCAGATAAGAAATTTATTTTTGATATTGTGAAATTGGCTGATGACAAAACATCAATCAAACCTAATTCTGCAAGCTCTTCTGCGATTGTATATGACGGTGGAAATATGATCGTGCTTGAAGGTATCAATGCAGGTAGTCTGATCAAGGTATACGATTTCTCCGGACGGATGTTGAAACAAGTGAAAGCCAACGCTTCACGTGAAGAAATCAACATTCAGAAAGGTATGTATATTGTAAAAGTACAGACTTCCGAGGCTTCTTTCGCCCGTAAAGTTGTAATTAGATAATCTTTTTGCGGTATTTATTAAGAAAAGTTGAAGATGGGTGTGTCAAATACATACTTTTGGCACACCTTCTTTTAAAGACAAAAGATCATGAAAAAAATGAATGTCTTCAAAAAACAATTGTTGCTTACTTTTTCAGCCCTTGCCTTTATTGTTTCTTCCTCAGAGGCTCAGAGTTTCAAACATCCGGGAATCCTTCATACACAAGAAGATTTTGACCGGATCAAGGAAAAGTTGGCCGCTAAAGAGGCGCCTTATGTGGCAGGCTATAATAAGCTGACAAGTGGAACTTATGCTCAATTGACACATACTTCCGCTCCGACGGCTATGATTGTCAGGGGTGGAACAAGTGGAGAGAATTATGCTGCTGCTATGAGAGATGCTGCTGCTGCTTATCAGTGCGGACTTCGCTGGCGACTTTCGGGAGATACAAAATATGCTGATAAGGCAGTGGAAATTCTCAATGCCTGGGCGCATGTTTGTAAGGGTGTCGGTGGCGATACTAACGCTTCTTTGGCTTCCGGGTTGTATGGATATGAATTTGCCAATGCTGCTGAACTGGTACGAGATTATGAAGGTTGGAAAGAGGCCGATTTTGTTGCTTTCAAACGTTTCATGCTGGATGTCTTTTATCCGGGAAATGCGGATTTCCTGAGAAGACGTCATGGAACTTGCGATAGCCATTATTGGTCTAATTGGGGATTGTGTAATGTGCTTGCCATGATGTCGATTGGTATTTTATGTGATGATGTGTTTATTTATAACCAGGGAATTACATATTATAAAAAACAAAGCGGTTACAATGAATGTCTCAACAGATTGGTTTGGAAATTGTATGAAGATGAACGCGGACCTTTAGGATATCTCGGTCAGATGCAGGAATCCAACCGGGACCAGGGGCATTCACTGATGGCTGCCGGATTGGCTGCCGATGTTTGTGAAATTGCCTGGAGCCAGGGTGAAGATTTGTATTCTTTTGATGATAATAGATTAGCTGCCGGTTTGGAGTATGTAGCCTGTTATAATTCGGGAGTTGATGATGTTCCTAATACGCTGTATGCCAGCTGCGATAGCGGAAACCAACCTACGATAGGTTCCGGAGGAAGAGGCGGTGATCGTCCGATCTGGGCGCGTATCTTAGGTCATTATGAAGGTCGCCGGGGTATCACCATGAAATATTCCCGCATCATGTCCAATAAAGTGGGCGTTGAAGGTGGTGGAGGATATTATGGCTCTACCAGTGGTGGATTTGACCATTTGGGTTTCGGTACTTTGATGTGTACGAGGGATGCTATTACTTCAGATATGGCTCCAACACTGATATCTCCGGTTATTTTCTGTAATGGTACTAAAAATGAAGTTTCGGAATACAGCAATCTGATTCCGGGAGATATGCTTATTCTTAGTCCGCAATTGCCCGATGGAGAAGAAGATACAGGGAATTGGAAATGGGAAAACGGAAGTACTTCCAGAGAATTGAACCTGACTGCTGAAAAAAGTGGTATTTACAGGGTCGTTTATACAAATAAAGAAGGTATTGAAAGTACCCAATATTTCAGTTTGGCTGTAAAAGGAGATTGTACTCAGGATACTTTCACTCCATGCATTACTGTTGGTACACAGGAATATAATGATACGGTAATTGTGTTGATGCCCAGAACAGAGTTTAATCTGTCTGTTAAAACTCCTAATTCAAGATACGGTACATGGAAGTGGAGCAATGGAGCTACTACCAATAATATAACTGTAAGTAATATCAGTTCGGAACGGACTTATTCGGTTACATATCTCAATCAGGGTGGGTTTGAAAGTCAATTGAGGTTCCATATCAAATTAAGTTATTTGTCTCCGGCATTAAAAGCCAACGGAGGAACCCTTGAAAAAACCAATACTGCCCTGATAAAATCCGGACAGTCTGTAGAATTGATCCCTTCCGTATACAAAACCGGAGGAACCTGGCTGTGGAGTAACGGAAGCGAGGAGAGTTCCGTTTTATTGGAAAATTTACAGGAAAGCCAAAAGGTTTCAGTGACGTATACATATGGTGAAGTAGACTATACCGCAGATTATCAGATCAATGTTTATACATTGAGTAAACAAATGGAAGTTGGTAAATATTATATCAGGGATGCATCAGGGGGTACTTATCTGACAAATGACGGAGGTTCAGTTCCTGTTTTTTCTTCCAGATCAGATACAGATCAGAATTCCCAACTCTGGAATATTACCAAAGATGGCGATCGGTATAAAATATTATCAGCCAAAGATGGAAAATATATCAATGAAAAAGGTGTTTTCGGTACCAATCCATATTATACAGCATGGAATACATACAGTTTTCACTGGATTATCGGAACAAAATATTACGCTATTCAAAATGGAGGCAGTGCGGGCACTCAATACTGGAAAATAAACGGTTCTATAGTCAATGGAGCAGGAGATAGTTCATTGACAGGTTTCCCCTTTGAAATTCTTTCTTCTACAGATGTCGGAATCGACCAGCAATATCTTCAGAAAACAACAATCTTCCCTAATCCGGTACAGGATCGGTTGATTGTAAATGTTCCCGAATTAACACAGGGTTCTGTAAATTTAATTTTGTGTTCAATCACCGGTAAAATAGTTAAAACGTTTACTTGTACATCAGGGTATAACGAATTTGATGTCAATGATTTATCTTCTGGTATTTATATCGCTTCGTTGACAAGTAATACAGGAAAAGAAGTATTTAAACTGATAAAAAAATAAAATAATTATCCGCATGTTTCCCAAGGCTGAAGGATTTAAAGCATTAGGATAGGGCAACGCCTATTCATGTTCGGAAGATTTGCACCCAACGGGCGCTTCCCTAGTAAGCAGTGGCCCTAGGGCACTGTATTTAAGGAGCCTTCCGCTGTTAGCCTGCAGAGCCGGCATTCAGAAACAAACGCCTGCTCTGCAGGCTGGGTTGAGTAGACGATACTTCGAACAGTGGCTTAGAGCCACTGTTTACTTAGGAAGCGTCCGTTGGGTGCAAATCTTCCGAACATGAATAGGCGTTGCCCTATGCTATTGCTCAAAGGCCTTTAGCCTTTGAAAATATGCGCATAATCAAAAAATGTAATTAATCACATCTAAAAATATCCAAAAATGAAAATTCTGGCATCTATATTTACTGCATTGATTTTAGTGTCTTCTTGTTCTTCCGGGAAAGACGAATTTAGCACAGATATTGCATTAAAGTATTGTGATTCTCAAATTGCACGAACCCTTTCTGAAATCGGGGATGCAGCCATGATGCCCAGAAATATCATGGATAGTCTCGACCATTGGAAAATGGTACCGGTTCATATCGGCGAATGGACTGTTGGCTTTTGGCCGGGCATTCTTTGGTATAATTACGAAAATACTCAATCGGAAGAGATGAAAGCTCATGCGACCCATTATACCGATTTGCTGGAGCCATTGACAAAACTTCCGGCTTATGACCATGATTTGGGTTTCCAGATTTTCTGTAGTTACGGAAATGCTTATCGTCTTACCGGAAATGAAGCATACAAACAAATCATCCTGAATGCTGCCGATACTTTGGCTACTTTGTTTAATCCTACCGTCGGAACTATTTTATCCTGGCCGCGGGAAGTAGAGCCACGCAACTGGCCGCATAATACAATCATGGATAATATGATCAATCTGGAAATGTTGTTTTGGGCTGCCAAAAACGGAGGCGATAAAAAATTGTATGATATTGCAGTGACTCATGCCGTAACAACAATGAACAATCATTTCCGTCCGGATGGTTCCTGTTACCATGTAGCAGTCTATGATACCATCACCGGACAACTGATCAAAGGTGTTACTCATCAGGGTTATGCTGATGAAACGATGTGGGCGAGGGGACAAGCCTGGGCAATTTATGGCTATACAATGGTGTACAGGGAAACAAACGACAAACAATTCCTTCGTTTCGCCGAAAAAATATCTGATATTTATTTGACCCGATTGCCGGGAGATTATGTTCCTTATTGGGATTTCGATGCACCGGATATTCCTGAAGAACCCAAAGATGCCTCTTCTGCAGCTATTGTTGCTTCTGCATTATTGGAATTATCCCAATTAGAAGATAACCAGGAAAAAGCAGCTCTTTATAAAGAATCAGCCTTGAAAATGCTTGAAAACCTTTCGTCGGCGCTATATCAGAGCAGGGAACAAAAACCTTCTTTTTTATTACATTCTACCGGGCATAAACCTGCCGGATCGGAAATAGATGCTTCTATTAATTATGCAGATTATTATTATATTGAAGCCTTGATGCGCTTGAAAAAATATAGTAGTTTTGCCGGATAACAGAATTGTCTGTAAAAAACAACATATTTATCATGAAGTTGATGAGAACTACGTATTTCATCATTTGTATATTCTTCTTTTTATTATCTCTCTTTGCTTGTTCCCATAAAGAAGAACAGACAAAGAGAGATCCTGTATATGATTTTTCAGCGATTGACCAAAGAATTACATCCTGGATCGATTCTGCTTATTATCCCGGAGCCTTGTTGGCGATTGCTAAAGATAATCAAGTCATTCATCAGAAGGTGTACGGGAATTATACTGAAGATGAAGTTGTTTATGTCGCTTCTGCCGGGAAGTGGCTGGCTGCAGCTGTTATTGCGGCTATTAGGATGATAGATAGGGTAATGTCTATTCATGTTGGAAGGATTTGCGCCCAACGGGCGCTTCCTAAGTAAAGCAGTGGCTCTAAGCCACTGTATTTAAGGAGTCTTCTTGTAATTAGCCTGCAGAGCAGGCCTTTTGGATTGGCGAGTGGTAACAGACGCCTGCTCTGCAGGCTTAGTTGAGTAAGTGGTACATAGAATACAGTGGCTTAGAGCCACTGCTTACTTAGGAAGCGCCCTTTGGGCGCAATTCTTCCGAAAGTGATTAAATTTATTGAACGATTGATATGATTATTTACAGAAAAAAAACAGTACTAACAATTTGTATGAGCTTGTTACTGACAAATATCTTTGCACAAGCTATTTTGAAGGAAACAGAACAAAAATTAACTTCTCCCGATGGTTCTTATGAGTTTATTTTTTACCAAAAACAATTCGAAGAGAGGAAGCAAATGTATTATACCCTTTCTTATCAGGGGAAAAGTATTATCGAAGAATCAGAATTGGGAGTGCTGATCGAAAATCAGTTGTTTGAATCTGCTTTGGCTATCCCTAATGATAGTTGCAAAATTTGGGGAGAAAACCTTGATTTTACAGATATTGACAGAGTCAGCCAGAATAATATCTGGAATCCCCTCTATGGAGAAAGAAGCACAATCCGTAATCATTACAATGAAATAACGCTGAAATTCCAGAAAGGACGGAATGATGGAACCTCCACCGATGAAGGATACGACAAAAAAAGATACTATTTTATGAACCTAATTGTTCGGGCTTACGATGAAGGTATTGCTTTCCGATATGTATTTCCGGAGGCAACCAACGGTTTATTTATACATATTACCGGCGAACAAACACAATTTTCTTTTCCCGAAGGAACCCTTGCTTACTACGAACGCTGGGCGCAGGGACCTTATTCTATCCTTCCATTGAAAGATTGGACAGATGAATGTGAACGCCCGCTTACTTTGAAATTAACAAATGGGCTGACAGTGGCTTTGGCGGAAGCCTCAATGACTGATTATGCCCGGATGAAATTCCGTCTGAATAACTTAAAACCCAATACTTTACAAGCTTCTCTTTACAGTTCGGTTGATATTATTACTCCTTATGAAACACCTTGGCGTGTAATTATGGCTGCTACAACACCCGGAGACTTGATTGTTAATAATGATATCATACTGAACCTGAATCCTCCGTGTAAAATAGACGATACTTCCTGGATAAAACCCGGGAAAGTAATCAGGGTAGCTAAAGTAACACAGGAAGATGCCAAAAAGTGTGTGGATTTTGCAGCTGCACGCGGATTACAATACATTCATATTGATTCCGGATGGTATGGACCCGAAATAAAAATGAGTTCGGATGCTACTACTGTCAGTTCGGAACGGGATTTAAATATACCGGAACTTACCGCTTATGCCGCTTCCAAGGGAATCGGACTTTTTGTGTATGTCAACCAGCGGGCATTAGTTCAGCAATTGGACGAAATCTTACCTCTGTATAAAAAGTGGGGAATTAAAGGCATTAAATTTGGTTTTGTACAGGTTGGCAACCAATACTGGACGACCTGGTTACACCAAGCTATCCAAAAATGTGCTGCACATGAAATGTTGGTGGATATTCATGATGAATACCGGCCCACAGGCTTCAGCCGTACCTATCCCAATTTACTTACCCAGGAGGGTATTCGTGGCAATGAAGAAATGCCGGATGCCACACACAATACTATTCTCCCGTTTACCCGTTTTCTGGCAGGTGCAGGCGATTATACGATTTGTTATTACAACAATCGTATTAAAACGACTCATGCGCATCAGTTAGCACTGTCGGTCATTTACTATAGTCCGCTGCAGTTCCTGTATTGGTATGATCAGCCTTCGGCTTATCAGGGAGAACCTGAAATCGCATTTTTTGACAATGTAAAAACGGTTTGGAATGATACTAAAATCATAGATGGAGCTATCGGAGAATATGTCATTACAGCCCGTAGAACCGGAAATGATTGGTTTGTTGGTGGTATTACCAATACCCAGTCAAGAAAAATAAGTATCCCTTTGCATTTTCTTGAGAAAGGTCAGACATATACCGTCAACATCTATGAAGATGATGAAAACGTAAAAACACGGACGAATGTAAAAGTTTCTACCCGGAAAGTGAAAAACAAAGATGTTTTGAATTTTGATTTAAAAGCAAACAGTGGTGTTGCTTTACAGTTTGTATCTGAAAAATAAGCATTGGCATTAAGAGAAAGATGCGAATAATCCTTTAGATTAACCTTCAAAAAAGTTCGGATTGAAGGTTTTTGACTCAAGGAATTGTTTTTGTGTCCAAGGGGCGCTTGCTATGTAAGTGGCCTAATGCCACTGCTTACATAGCAAGCGCTCCTTGAGTAGTCATGTTCGGAAGATTTGCGCCCAACGGGCGCGTCCTCAGTAAGCAGTGGCCCCAGGCCACTGCATTTCAGGATCCTTCCTCTGTTGCCTGCAGAGCAGGCATCTGTTTCGATTGGTAAGTAATGATAGACGCCTGCTTTGCAAGCTATGTTGGTTAAGTGACATCTTGAACAGTGGCTTAGAGCCACTGCTTACTTAGGACGCGCCCTTTGGGCGCAAATCTTCCGAACATGACTACCCCTTGAGCGCAAATTGTATCCCTAAAACTCTCAAATCAAATCAAATCAAATTTAATTTGAATCTGTTAATGTAGAATTAATATAAATTTTGATAGAATATTTTTTCTACAACAAAAGAGCCATCATCAAAAAATCTCTTTACAATATAGATTTGATTTTTTTCCAGACGACTTGTTTCTATTCCCTGCAGGTTGTAATACTTTCTTTCTACTTCTGTTCTTGAATCTGACACTGTATTCTCTATAGAACTCTGATTCGGGATGATGGTTACGTTGTATTCCTTTGTAGAAGACTGACTATAGATACTCAAAAAAGTAGAAGTATAAGTTCCTGAATCATCGGGAGTAGTTTCTGCAATAGAATATTCTCTTGTTGCCGACATGTGATCATTTGGTCCGAAAAATGCCCAGTTTCCTTTCGCTGAACTATTAGGCCCAAATGAAAGTTTTTGACCTTCTTTTATGTTGATTTGTTCGGATCTGCTCCAACTGCTGCTTGTACCTGTCTGATAATAGGGATTAATGACGGCCTGCGTATAGGTGGGTGTGTCGGTAAGGATGTCTAAATCCACAATACAAGCATGAGTTCCGGATGGTGATACCATGCGGAAATACCGTGCCGAGATAGGAGTGAAATATACTTCAGCTGCATAGGGTAACCAGGATCCTCCGGAAACGATTTTCCAGTCTTTGCCGTCTGTACTGACCATAAATGAGTATTGGCGAATCGTGCCATTGGTTGAATTATCCAGTCTTGGCATGGCAAGGAATCCGGAGATTTCGTATTCTGCCCCCATGTCAACTTCAATGTAATGAGGAGCAGCAGCTCCGCCACCACTGTATTTGGTATGCCATTTTGTACCGGCATTTCCGTCTATTGCATTACTGGCCTTTCCGTTTTCCGAACTGCTCTCTTCACTGCTGAATCCGCTGATCTTCCAGTCTTTTTTAGAAAGACGGGTTTTCTCTGTAGGTGTTTCCCGATATGTTCCTGTAGCCAGATCTAAGTCAAATTGTTGCTTGTAATTGTATGTTACAGAATTTCCGCTGAAATGGAGCGGAAACATGATGGTTTTTGATTCCGGCAAATCGGGATCTTGCCAGCGGTCACCCACATACATATAGGTAGTGCCCCCAGAACCTTGAAGCGTTAAGATAGATGCTGCCTGCGTATCGTAAGCTATGGGATTTCCTATATTGCTCCTACTAGACCAGCCTCCGGTAAGTGATTTGGAATAAGAATAAGAGGTCTGGTTAGGATCCCAGCCCGAACAGGCGGAGAATAGCATGAAATAAGTCCCGTTGATTTTTACTACTGCAGGAGCTTCCCGTTGTTGGCTTGAGAATAACTGTGTATGTTCAACTACATTCAAATAGTCATCTGACAACCTGAAAAGTCCTAAATGCTGGTTCTCAGAAGTGGTGGAAATGAAATAAGCAGTTCCGTCATCATCAACAAATGCTGTACAGTCGCGGGATTTTACGTCCAGCGGGCGACCGGCCCAGTGGAATTTGTAAGGGCCATTTACCGAGTCGCAGTAGAAAACCGCAGCTTCGGATGCGCCATAATTACCTTGTTCCCAGTGACACCAAACAACATATTTGCCGGTTTTTTTATTATACATAATCTTAGGACGTTCGATGAAACGGCCATTCCCTAAGGAAGAATGAGTCACCCCGTTTTGAATAATTTTACGTTCGAATTTCCAATTCACAAAATCTTTGGTAGAATACATGTTCACGTCGGGATTCCAGGAATTGGAACGGTCTTCTCCGATCATATACCAGGTATCTCCCACCTGAACAAATCCTGCGCCATGCGCTTGTACCCAATTTCCCTTATTGTCCTTCCACATAGCTCCGTTTTTAATGGTAGCCCAGTTAGATGGACGTCCGTTAAGATAAGCCGCAGTTGCTGCCGATAAATTATCCCTGGTAGCCATCATATCCTTTCCTTCCGGATCATCGCAGACTGTTTGAGCAAATTCGATAGCTGAGGCAAATGTAGTTTTATTAGGATAATCCGAAGATTCTAATAATTTTATGGCATTGCGCAAATCTTTGTATAAAAAGCTATATTTAAACAGAATTTCCAGATGATCAGATAATGTTTTTATCGTTGACTCAATTTTATTCCTTTGGTCTTCCGTGCTGTCATAGATAGTCTGAGCAGCGGTAATACTGTTTTCAATAGTAGTTTTGTTCGGGTATTTTGTAGTCTTCAGTTCTGTTTTAAGGCTTTCAATTGCTTCTTTCAAGGGAGTATAAGCTTCTGCAATGGAAACGGCTTCGTTCATGGCATTATCTAATGCAAGGATCGCGGCAACGATTGACCCTTCTTCTGTTGGAGCAACGTTTTTAGCGCCTTCAATAGCCTTTCTGTATTGTTGTATATTAAAATATCCCTGACTTTTTTTAGCCAAGGTATCGGCAATGGCAATGGCTATTTTTTTCTCCAAAAGCGGTTGAAATATTTCTGCGCTTTTTCCGCAATAATATAAACGGAAATGATCGACAGCAGCCCAGTTGGCCGTTGTGCTAACAATTCTGAATCCGATTTCCAGTTTGCCGCCCACAACTACAGTTTCGACTTCATATTCTTTACCGGCGGTAACAAGTGTTTCGTATAATCCGGCATATAAATAAGTACCTCTTGTTACAGCCGGACTTCCGGATTGACTGACCGAGTGGGCCGATGCCTTAAGGATATATTTCCCATCGGTAAGTCCCGATAATTCCTGGGAAATGCTTGCATTTCCCAATCTGCTACCGGAATCAACCCATTTTTCAGCGTAGATATTCCCGTTTTTTGTCCATCCCTGAGAAGTAGGAGAATCATTGTTTTGAGACCACATCCCGTCATTTTTCCAGTTTGACAATCCGTTTGTTTCAAAACTCGGATTTTTTATAAAAGAAGTTACATCCAGAGGGTCTTCCGGAGCAGCTTGTAAATTCATAAAAGAGCTAACAAAAAGAAACAAAATGAAGTTTCTTCTTCTAAAGAGTTTCTTCACAAATCGTAAATTTAATTTTTCCATGATATGAATTAATAGATTAAACAATTGTAACTGTGTGCAAAATTACTACATATAATTAAAATTGCTACCAGACTAATGATTCATTAATACATGAGAAATTAGTCAGAACTATACTTTTTTACATAATCAGAAGGAGTAGCCCCAAACTCCTTTTTAAAACATTGGCGGAAATAATCTAAACTGTTAATTCCTACGCGAAAAGCAATTTCAGAAATTGTAAATCGGCCCGTAAGTAGGAGCTCTTCAGCATATTCCATTCTTATTTTGCGAATAAACTCATTGATAGACAGACCGGTTACTCCTTTTATCTTCCGGTACAGAGTTGACTGACTCATGTTTACCGCTTGAGCTAAAAACTCATTATCGAATTCCTCCGTATAAGATTTTTCCTTGATTATCCTGATTGCTTTTTCTAAGAATTCCCGATCAATCTGATTGAAAGAATCCGTGAGCTTCTTTTTCTTATTGAACCTGTTTTCTTCTATCAGAGTTATCAGGCGCTCTCTTGTTTGTATGATATTATCGACCCTTGTCCGGAGTAAATCCGAACTGAACGGTTTGGTTATATAAGAATCTGCTCCGGCGGAATAACCTTTGGTTTTATCCTGTATCGATGTTTTTGCCGTCAGAAGTATAATGGGGATATGACAGGTTCTGATATCTTTCTTCAATAAAGTACATAATTCCAATCCGGATAATTCAGGCATCATGATATCACTGATAATAATATCCGGAATTTTAGCAAAAGCAATCTCCAGGGCAATTTTTCCATTCTTTGCCATTAGGACTGAATAATCAGTCGAAAAATTTTCTTCGATATAATGCGCAATATCCATGTTATCTTCTACAACTAACATGATTTTTTTGCCTTCATTAGGATCGTCAAATTCTATGTTCAATATTTCCTGATCCGGAACAATCTCTTCCGTTGTTGTTTCAGCATCTTGTATGGCATCGGGATAAATATGATTGGTAAGCAACCGGAGTTTGAAAGAACTGCCCTTTCCTTTTTCGCTGTCAACAAGTATTTCTGCCTGATGCAGCTGTACGAGATTTTTTACCAGAGCCAATCCGATACCCGTTCCGGATGCCTGATCTTTATCTTGCACCTGATAATAACGGTCAAATATTCTGGGAATTAATTCTTTAGGAATGCCATAACCGGTATCTTTAACTTCTATTTCAGTGTGTGAGATTTGCTGTTCTTCAACCATTCTCAAAATCAGTTCGATCTTTCCGCTATCGGTATATTTAAACGCATTGGAAATAATATTGTCTAATATGGTATATATCTTTTCAGAATCAAAATAAAGGACTGTCTTTTCAGTTTCAACGGAAACACTGAAAGTTACATTTTTATTCCGGTTCAGTTCGGAATATTTTAGCCCGATTTCTTTGACAAGATCAGAAATATCTCCTTTTCTTACCCGTAAAACCATATTATTTGTTTCTGCTTTTCTGAAATCTAATAATTTGGTAATCAAATCCATTAAGCGGGTGGAGTTTTGCAGGATCAGACAAATTTTCTTTCTTAAATTTTCTGAGATATCTTTGTCTTTGGAAATGTCTTCCAACGGACCTATAATAAGTGTAAGAGGCGTTCGCAATTCATGCGTGATATTCGTAAAGAATTGCAGTTTTTCATTGTTCAGCTTTTGTTGTTGAATATTGTTTTGCTTTTCCAGATAAAGCATATTCTCTAATTGAAATCGTTTTTTATAGAACCGGACTAAAGAAATCACCATACAGACAGCAATTAAAAAATATATTATTTTAGCCCACCAGGCCCACCAAAATGGAGGGTCGATTTTGATTTGGACAGGAATAGATTCAGTCAGCCAGGTTTGACCATTGAGTCTGGCTTTTACTACAAAATTGTAATTTCCAGGTTGTAGATTTCTAAAGGTAACCTCTCCGGCATTTCCTGTGTTGTACCATTCCTGAGAAAGCCCTTTGAGTTGATAGGCATATTCAAGTTTGTTGGCATAAGCATAATCTAACACATTGAAATGTAGTGAAAAAGTATTTTGCTTATGATTTAAACGAATCTCAGGAGAGGATAATATTTGTGATTCAGCCGGATATCCTGTCGCTGATAAATTCTGATTGTTGGGAGTATAACATTGGAATCCGGTAATAACTATCGGAGGAAGTTTTTCTGCATTGGGGATTTGCATCGGATCAAAGTAATAAGCGCCATTTTGCGAGCCAAAATAAATATCCCCGTTTTTAGTATTGTAAACGGATGTTCTCATGAAACCACCTTTGGGCAGTCCGTCGGCTGTGTTATAGTTATAAAATTTATTTTCTTTTACGGAGAATCTGCTGATACCTGCTTCTGTGGATAGCCAGATCTCTCCTTTTGAATCTTCTGTAATCGCACGGATCTGACTGTTTTTCAAGCCGTCTTTTTCTGTATAAATGATGAAATCATTATTCTCCTTTCCGGTAAATAATACCAATCCTTCTCCGGTACCCACCCACATCCGTTTTTGGGAATCTTTAAAAATGCAATGGATGGTGTTTGAGTAAAATCCGTTTAGTACATCATAATGTTTGATAGCTTGAAGTGAATGGTCTAAAATACTCAAACCTTGTCCGAAACTGCCTGTCCACAAATTGCCTGCATCATCCTGCCCAATTGCCCGTATGAGATTGTCACGGGGGATACCGGATGTCTCGTTGGTGATTTTCTTTATATCAAGTGTTTGTGGGTTGTACAAGTACATGGCTTGATCTTCTGTTCCGATATATATCTGATTATCGGTAGTTTCATAAAAACAACGAATGTTTTTTCCTTCAAAACCTTTGACTTGGAAAGCCCTCAGTTTTTTCTGTTTGTTATCATAAATGTATATACCCCCATTGTCTGTACCAAACCATATATTTCCTTTCGTATCTTTGAAAGAAGAAAGTATGATATTATCAAGGAGCACACTGTTTTCCTTTGTATAGGAGCTTATTTTTTCACCCTCTTTGAATACATTGATTCCCCCTCCGTTTGTTCCTATCCAGATATTCTCATCTTCGTCTTCACAAATACATAATACTTCATTTCCAATGAGTGTATTGATGTCGGAAGAAAACGGAGATTTATTCAGCGCCTGAAAGAAATCGGGCTTATGACTGATAAAGTTCACTCCGCCGCCATAAGTACCTATCCAAATATTACCGAATGAATCCTGAAATACACATTTCACCTGAGCATTGGATAAGCCTGAAGTTTTATTAGATAAAGTAATATTCTGGAAGGAAATATTTTCGGGAGAAAAAAACATTTCATTCCTGAGATTCAGTATGTCAATTCCTCCTTTTTCTGTTGCAATCCATATTTTATTGTCATTTAATTGTTGGATATCGAATATCTTGTTGTACGGATTTTTATTTTTGAAGCGGGTAAAACTCTGTTTTTCAGGGTTGAACAGAGCCAGGCCATTTCCTGTGCCGACCCAGACATTTCCGAAATTATCGATATTTATGTATCTGACAAAGTTATTCGGCAAACTGCTGGGATTTTTTGCGTCATGTTGGAAGTTTTTTACGGTTTTATCTTTGATGGATAATACACTCATTCCGTGATTTACATGTCCGATATACAAATTGCCTTTATAATCATCCACAATGGTCCAAAACTGATCAGTCACCAAATTTTTTATTGTATTTTTGTTATAGTGGATGAAAATGTCTTTTTCTTTGTCATAATAATCAACTCCCCCCCAATAGTTACTAACCCAAAGGTTGCCTTTGGGGTCAAAACGGATATCAGTGATGTTATTTTGATAAATACTGTTTTTATCGTTGTCGTCATGAATGAATAAGGTAAATTTTTCGGTCTTACAATCAAATTTATTTAGTCCGTTCCGTTGTGTAGCAATCCAAATTACCGGATCAACGGGGTCTGCTACTACTTTATTTAATTCGTTTGCACTGATAGCATTGGTTGTTTGCCGGTTTTTTTTATAGGTTTGAAAAGTCTTGCCGTCAAAGCGGTTGAGTCCCGATTCCGTTGCAAACCACATAAACCCATCCTTGTCCTGGGTAATATTCATTATATAATTGCCCGACAAACCGTTTTCGACAGTCAATTTGCTGATGTTGTATAGTTGGGCAAAGGAACTTACCGGCCATATCAACAGGAAAATAAGAAGAAACCTTTTCATGAAATTAAATGACTTTATGTAACTACTTGGGGCTACATTGATTCCGGTGCTGTTGCACCTCTATTTAGTGCCTGAGTAGTCACTGACTTTGTGTAAAGTTATGAAAAGTTTAACATCAGTAACAATAAAGAAGCGTTAATTTCTTTCTATTGAATGATCTGTCAGGTGAAAAAGAATGATTTGCCGGAATAAATCTTTATTTTCTCAAAGAAACACCCGATTCTTTCAGAAACTCCAGTGGAGTCTGACCTGTAATCTTTTTGAAGACCAGAAAAAAAGAGCTCCGGGAATTGAAACCACATTCTTCTGCTAATGCTGTCAGCGTATATTGCTGAGCCATCTTGTCCCGGGCCTTTTGTTTGAAGGCATCGACCCGGTATTTATTCACAAAATCCGTGAAATTAATTGATAAATATTGGTTGAGAACCTGTGAGATCTTGGCTTGCGGATATTTGATATGCACGGAAACATCCATTAATTTCAATCTGGAATTGAGGTAAGGTTTTTCTTCCTCCATATATTGCTGCAAAATCCGGTAAATAGTTTCAGACTCTTCTTCCTCCAATTTGGAATTTTTATATTTAGGTTGAGAATCTGTTTGTTTTTTATTGACAGACAGATTCCTGAACTTTCTGAGCAATGTCTGGTAATAATAAATGGCTGTCAGCAGAATCAATACAATAACGGCTCCCCAGATAAGCATGCTGTAGGATTTGCTTTTTTCTATTACAAGCGTTCTTTCCGGTTCCAGGCTCCCGGCTCTTCTGATATGGAGTTTATAACTTCCCGGTTTTAATTCTGCATAATTGATTTGATTTTGTCCTGTAAGTTTAAGCCAGGAACTATCCCTTCCATCTAATTTGTATTCGAAGATTTCTCCTTTCAGATAATTAAAATCCAGGCCGGAGAAACGGATGTCAATGTTGTTGGCAGAAGCGCCTAACTTGATATTTGTCGTATATTCGGGAGTAAATGGAGATAGATTACTTTCGGTTTCAATTTTCTTTCCTCCGATATGTAATGATGTGATAATGATTGGACTGAGAGGTTTTTTCGACATTTTTTCGGAAGGAAGCGTATTTAAAAGTCCTTTTTCATTGGCCCACCAAATCCGTCCGTCTGTATCTTTCTGGACCACATGATTGAACATGGGAGCCGGTATCCCGTCGGTCAGGGTAAAGATGGAATAATCGTTTGTCTGTTTGTCATATCTGACCAAGCCCTTAGCAGTTGCAATCCATATATATCCATAGTTATCTTCAATCACACTGATAGCAAAAACATCAGGCAGGATATTTTTGTCTGTGAAATGTTGATACGATTTTCCGTCATTGTTTATCCGGAAAAGTCCGCTTTTTTCACTGCACAGCCAAATATCGTTGTTTTGATCCTGATAGATATGCCGGATCAGCTTCAACTGTGGTTTTAATGGTTGAGGAATAATACCGGGAATAAATTTCCGGGTATGGATATCAAAAATACACATGCCTTCGGAAGCAGCTACCCATATCCGGTTTTGATTATCGCACAGGATGCTGTAAATCGAATTGTTGGTCAACTTTGAATTGGACGAAGTATATTGTTCTACTTTTCCTGTGGCAGGGGTATATCCGATCAGTCCGTTTAATGTACCAAACCAAATACATCCGCTTTGATCCCGGCAGGTAGAATAAAAGGAATTGTTTGTGAAGGCAGTATTTTGGCTGATAGTCGATAATGTCAGATTTTTTGGGTCAAACGTTAGTAATCCGCCACCATAAGTACCTATCAGAAAAGCATCCTCCCAAGGAAAGATGTTCAGGATAATATCCGATTTCAACACAGGGTTATCGGCTGATGAAAATTTCTTGCAGATATTTTCTTTCTCAGAAATGTAATAAAAACCTTCCCGGGTACCGATGATTTTCCGTCCGTCATTTCCTGTCCAGAAAGAGCGGATATTCAGATCTCTGGTATTCAATTCGTTTTTATAGTCATAAATGTCGAATATACCTTTATCCGGGATGTTATAGTTCAGTCCGGCAAAAAAAGTCCCGATCCAGTAAATATCTCCATCTTTCAGGAAAGCGTATGCCGCATTTGAACTGATACTGGAAGGGTCTTTGGACAGATGTGTAATTGTTTCTACCTGCTTGTCTGATAATGAAATAATCTGCATTCCACCACCATTGGTGCCTGCATATAGTTTACCATCGGCATAAGTGAGATTCAGGATACAATCGTTATTGAGTTTTTTGAAAGGACGGAATGTCTGGCTTGCCGGATAGAAAACAAGTATTCCCGTACTTTCGGACCCAATATAAATTTCATTTCCGATCATTGTCAGACATAGAAATTTGTTGCTTGCCGGATTGTCTTTTGAATATTTGAAAATACCGGATTGACCGGTTTGCGTATTGTAGTAAGACAAACCATTATCAGTAGCCATCCAACAGATATCATGGTTATCAAAACACATTCCATTTACAACCGGTATTCCAGTGGTATCTTGTGGTACTGATGTTACATTTTTTTCTTTTTTCACATAAAGACCTTTATCAGAGCCAATGTAAAGCATGTTTTTATGGATGTTCAGGCTTCTGACGGGGATAGCCCTCTGCTTGTTCAATATAATTTTTTCTGTATTTCCTGTCTTTTTATTTATACATTTCAAACCCGTATTGGATCCGATATATAAATAAATGGAATCAGACTCACAAATAGAAAAGATGGTCTCATTGTTAAATGCCGGATATATATCAATGTTTATTCCATCGAAACGATTTAAACCGTTTTGCGTGCCCAACCAGATAAAACCTTGAGAATCTTTGTAAATAACATTGATTGTATTATTTGATAAGCCATTTTCCATATTGATATTCCGGAAAGAAGGTTCCGAAGCAATAATCTGGAATGAAGAAAGGAGCAAAAAACAGACCATACAGATTTGGCATAAAGAAAAAATACATTTCTGTTTTTTATCAAAAAAAAAGTAATATCCGGAACGATTCTTCATATTGTTTGGTGCACTTAAAATAGCAATGGCTTTTTTATATGCAATGACAAAGTTAAAACATAAAAGGGATAGTTTTTACTTTTTAATGAAAAATAATTATCTTTGTTTCCCATGAAAAACCCAATTTTCTTTTTCATATTTTCATCAATTTTCCTGTTTGTTGCCTGTGGCAAGCGAGAGCAAACCGGAGAACAGCTACTTATTGACCAATTAAACCGGGATGCTTTTGCTTACAGATACAGGAATATAGACTCTTCCAAAATAATCTCAGAAAAAGTATTGGAACGGATAAAAACATACGATCCGAATTACTGGGACGGAAAAGCCCGGGCTCTGAACACCCTTGCATATGCTTGTTTCCTTACATCTGATTTTGACATAGCAAGAAAGTATATTGATTCCGTTCAGCATATTCCGGTTAATTATGCGAATAAAGAAATCGAAGAAACTATTTCCAAGACTATAGAAGCCCGTTTGTTATTGAGAGAATGTAAATATGTTGAGGCTTTTACCATTTATGATAGTCTCATTACCATATTCAATCAAGCTCCCAGCATACTGAAATACAACGATTTTATTCCTGCAAAATATGACAAGGGGCGTTACTATTGGGCTAAGTCTGAATATTTGATCGGAAATGCAGTTTTGAATTATTATTACCGGAATACCGATCTGACTGAGATCATGAAGTATCTTCGTGAAGCGGAAAATGATACCCGCCTGCATATTGATACAACCCAGTTGTCGATTTTATACTATACTTTTGCCGGCGCTTACGGAGAATCCGACCATTTTGATATCGAAAAATTGAATGAATCGTTTGATTATATCGAAAAAGGTTTATCTGTATTGTCCGACCCGCATAGCAGTAATACATATTATGTAGCCAATAATTATCAGATATTGGGTGCAATATTAGCAGAAGAGAAAGTGCAAAGGTGGATTGCCGGAAATGATACAACCAGGAATAAACTCAATCGTATCAAGGAGAAGTATCTGGTTGGGAAATACGGATGGACTGTTGATGAGGTGCAAAGCGATACTTTTGTGTTGTTACTTTATGAAAAATCGGATGCCTTATTTAAAGAATGTGGTGATCCTTATCAGGTTATGGCTTCCGGTTTCAGTATAGGGAACTATTATCTCCAACATAATGATACGGCGAAAGCAAAAATGTATTTTTATAAATGTATCGAACCGGGATACCCTTTGCTGGATTTTACCATCAAGTGGAGAAAGGATGTTTACGAGGCTTTGCTGCAAACCCTTGCTCCTGAAGAAAATACGGTTGATCAGGCCAAAGAGTGGTTCCGGATTTATTCGGAAACTTCGGATATGATAGCAAAAAATACGAAGGTCGATTATAAAATGCAGCAGGAGAACGAAAAGAACAAAAGCGATAGCAAGCGATCCAAATATATTGCCTGGATAATTGTTTCTATTCTTATACTTACTGTTATCTACCTGTATCATTCAATCGTTCAGAATAAAAAACTGAAAGAAGTGCAGGCTGACTTACAATTGCGTAATAAAGAACTGGAAGATTCTCAATCCGACCTGGAATTTGTTCAGCAAAAATTGATCGAACAGAAACGGATGGAATTGCTGACCTATGTTGTTCGCGGAATTTCCCATGAATTGTCTCAGCCTTTGGGGACCATGACGCAGACATTGTTCAATACATCAGAAGTGGCTAATATGATCAAAAACGATTGGAAAGAAATGTCGGGAAGTGAGTTTGAAACTCATGTGGAGGATATTATTTCCGATCTGAAAATCATTTCTCAAAGTAAAGATATTATTACAGATCTTATCAAATCATTCCGGAATATTATCAAAGAAAATATTGTCGATTCGGAAACGGAATTTAACCTGAAACAGCGGATAGAAGACATTGTTAAAATTGTCAGACCCAGTATCAGAAGCAATATCGAATTGATTATTGATTGTGATGAACAGATGATGGTCAGGAGTTTCCCATTGTTACTGGGGCAGGTTATTACAAACCTGCTTGCAAATGCCAACCAACATGCTTTCCCGAATGCCAATGCGCATAATAATGTTATCCGCGTTATTTGTAAGAAGGAAGCTCATGACCTGATTATCCAATGTGTGGATAATGGAATCGGTATTCCGGAAAATGAATTGGAGAAACTCTGCCAGCCGTTTGTTACCAAGACCAATACAAACCTCGGACTGGGTTTGTTCCTGATTAAAAATATCGTAGAACAATATATGAATGGAAAAATACTTTTTGTATCGAATAAAGGACTTTCCGTTACAATACATATCCCGAACATTATTTTATAGTAATTTAAGATGGATTTTAAAGAGAACACCACTTCATCAGGAAAGAACACCGGTAAATATGTGAATATCTTTATTGTTGATGATAATGATTTTTACCGGGATGTGCTGGAAAAGAGATTTGCAAGAAGCAAATTTGATAAGGATACTTCATATGCGACAATTACAGCTAATAGCGCCAGAAATGCAATGGAGAAAGTCGGAGGCAACTTGCCGCAAATAGATGCCTTCATTATTGATATCCGGATGGAAACGGATGATGCGGGTATTACGCTGATTGAATATATCCGGAGGAAAGATAAATTCAGATTTGTTCCGATTGTTGTAATTACCGGTCAGCCGGGTGAATATTCTGAAAAAAGAATACGCAAGGAATACTTGATTCATGGCTATATCAATAAGTCGGATAATGTGGATGTGCTGGAAGAAGTTAAGAAGATCATCCTTGCTCATAAGAAATCACAACTAGGCGAACTTCAGAACTCCAGAATACAGATTGAAGAGGAAATGGGTTCCTGTCAGCGGATGCAAGAGGTCTTCGAGCAGGCCGAAAATTGCAGTCGGATCAAACATCCTGTCATTTATATTGATGGGGAAACGGGAACGGGAAAGTCTTTGATTGCCGAATATTTTCATCAGATAAGTCCCGGGGAAGGAATCTTTGTGGGTTACAATTGCAGTTTGCCGGTAGGTACGGATGAAAATATCCTGAAAAGCATTCTTTTTGGGGCTCGTAAAGGTTTCCTTAGTGCAGACCACAAAGGGAATGATGGTTTGATTGCTCAGGCCGAGAATGGAACGCTTTTTTTAGATGAATTCCAACATGTCAGTCTTGAAATACAAGCGATGTTGATCAAGGTGATTGAGAATAGAGAATATAGACCGCTTGGTTCGGAAGAAATCAAAAAATGCAAGGTTACTTTCTTAATCGCAGGGAATAAAAATATAAAAACACTGTTGGAGGAAAAACGAATCCGGGAGGATTTTTATTACAGGATACACGATATCATTCATGTTCCTTCATTGAGGGAACGGAGAAGTGATATCCCTCATTTTATCGATAAATTTCTGAGAGACAGTACCCGGAGCTTGCGAAAATATGTTTCGATCTCGGAAGATGCCAGAGAGAAACTCGAAAAATATTCCTGGCCGGGGAATGTCCGTCAACTGAAAAACGTAATTGAACGTGCTGTCTTGCATTGCAAGGGCTTTGAAATTACAGTTCGTGATATCAGACTGGAAGATTTTGACCAGGAAGAACGAAAACCGGTAGAAATGGTCTCCGGTAATTTTTATGCAGATCTGAAATCTTTGATACAAAGCTATCTGGATCAGAATAAAAATATAGTTGCTGCCAAAAATCCGAAGGAGAGGGAAGTTCTTATCGATTTCGATGAATATAAAATGACAATCCTGGATGTGTTTATGGGGGAAACCAACAACAACCAGAAAGCAACTGCCGAATTATTGGGAATTTCCGTTGAACAGCTAAGGACATTATTGAAAAAATTCCCGAAATGATTTGCCGCGCACCCATCGGACGCTTCCTTAGTAAGTGGTGGACTCAAATCACTGTGTTTCATCTCCCGTAGGGAGTAAATATAGATAACCCCTTGCAAAGCGAAGCGTAGCTCGGGGATATTGCAATAAGGCAAAAGAAGTCGCAATATGGCATTGCAATTTTACATCCCCTTATTTCTCTTATTTCCTAATGAGTTGATGTTTTGTAAATTATAACATATGGTATAACTTTTGTTTTAAGAACTAAAAAAGATCCGCAATTATCTTAAAATTAATTTGTAAAAAATAAATGCCATGAAAAAATTGATTCAACTGCTGTTTCTGTGTCTCTGTTTCGTCGCACTTCCTGCTTTTTCACAGCAAGACACCATTGTCCGTAAATTGGAAAATTTTGTATTGAACGTCAATACATTCAATTACTTATTTCCACAGGAAAAGGTATATCTTCATTTTGATAACACAGGTTATTATTTAGGAGAAAAAATTTGGTTCAAGGCTTATGTGGTATTTGGAGAACAAAATTTATATACGGAAATGAGCCGGGTGCTTTACGTCGAATTATTAAGTCCGGAAGGTGATATTGTGGAAACCCAAAAGTTGAAAATTGAGGATGGGCAATGTTCCGGAAGTTTTTTATTGAAAGACGATTTTTTCGGTGGTTTTTATGAAGTCCGGGCATATACCAAAGTAATGCTGAATTTTGGCAAGGAAACTGTTTTTAGCCGTGTTTTTCCTGTTTTTGATAAACCATCTAAAGAGGGTGAATATGGTAAACTTTCTATGAACTTTCGTGCTCATAGTCAAAAGATACCTTTCAAACGGGAGGATCCGGAAGAAAAGCTAAAGGATATCAATCTCTCTTTCTTTCCGGAGGGTGGACAATTGGTAAAAGGTGTAAGTTCCCGTGTAGCATTCAAAGCAACAAATGATAAAGGAATGGGTATTTCTGTAAAAGGTGTGCTTTATAACAAGGAAAAAGAAGATATCGCTTCATTTGTTTCATATCATGACGGAATGGGTTTCTTCGAGTTTACCCCGGATGAAGGTCAATATATGGTTCGGATCAATTATGAGGGCAAGGAACGCTCATTCAAAATGCCTCAGGCGGAAAGCCTTGGTTATGTAATGCGTGTAGACAACTTGCGGGATGATTATATGTATATCCAGTTGCTGGGAATTCCGGATAGTTCGCCGGAAAAGTTAGGTTTGTCTTTTGCTTGTCGGGGAAAAATTTATGCTTTTGAAGCCATTTCATTGGATGAAACAGGAAAATGTATGTTGAAAATGCCTAAGATCAATTTACCGGCAGGAGTAAATCAACTTACCTTGTTTAATGCAGAAGGACGGATCTATGCCGAACGCTTAGCTTTTATAAATCATTCTGCCGAACGCTTATCTGTTACACAAACGCAAAATAAAAAATCATACCAACCTTTTGAAAAAGTAGAAATGGGTTTTTCTGTAAATGACAAGATGGGGAATCCGGTGAAAACATCATTCTCTTTATCAGTCAGGGATTACTCGTCGGAGATAGGTGTCTGGCAGGAAAATATTGAAACAAATCTTCTTTTATCTTCTGATTTGAAAGGTTTTATCAATGATGCCGAGTATTACTTTGGACCGGATGACAGACAACATCGCTTAGCGGCCGATTTGTTGATGATGGTGCAGGGATGGAGACGTTATTCCTGGGAGGTCATGGCTGGAGTCAAAAAAATGGACTTTCCGCATAAAATTGAAAAAGGTATTGTGATAGACGGACAGGTTTTATCTGTTTTCAAAAAAAAGGGAAAGAAAAATTTGGAAGTAACGATGTGGATGTATTCCGAAGGAGGAGAATCTCAACAGGGGATTTGTCCGACAGATGATGAAGGGCGCTTCAATTTTCTTCCGAAAGATTTTTATGGTACTTGGGATTTGTCTTTGCAAACAAAGGAAAAGGGAAAACGAAAGGAAAACAGGATTTTGTTAAACAGACTGTTTGCTCCGGATGCAAGAGCTTATACCGCTTTTGATACACGGGTGTTGGAAAGAGAGGAAACTATTTCTCAACCGGAAGTGAAGGAAGAAAGCGTACCTGCTATGACAGAGGAAGATACATTGGATTTGCACAAAATAATAGTAAATACGCATCTCTTACCTCTGGCAACGATAAAAGAAAAGAGGCCTTGGGATATGAAAAATGAAGGACTCCGTTTCGCAAATATTGTGTATGATGTACGGAAAGAGGTCTCAGATCTGGAAGATCAGGGTAAAGATTATGTAAATGATTACAAGGAATTTTTAGTTCAGAAAAACAAGTATTTTACACTGACATACGGAAGTAGCGGATATGGAGACTTGAAATATAAAAATAGGCCGGTAAACGTTCTTATTAATAATAGAACTCCCTTTTATTTAGAACAAATATATCTATCTGATATAGAATCTATCATCATATCTGAGTCGCCAACCGCCGCAACCCTTTATGGAGGTGAAAGCGGATCTGTAGTCGTATATCTGTATACTTATAAAAAAGGACAAGGCAGAGAATCTCCTAGAGGTATCCGTCAAACCAAACTCCAGGGATTTGCTACCCTTCAGGAATTTTACAATCCGGATTATACCGGTGGTGTTTTACCGGATGAAAAGGATTACCGGCGCACATTGTACTGGAATCCGGATGTCAAAACGGATGCCACAGGCAAAGTTTCTGTCATTTTTTATAATAACAGTTCGTGCCAGAAAATGACAATCAGTGCAGAAGGTCTGACAAAACAAGGTATTCCTGTAGTATATAATTCTAATAATTGATATATCTTTGTTCCTGTTTTGTAGAGACGCAATGCATTGCGTCTCTACAAAGTTTGTATGGATTTGCAAAGTATGCAGATAAGCATCATAATATAATTTGCAAGGAAGATTATTTTTAACTTTCAATTTCTAAAATGAAACCAACTCTTATTTCCTGTCTCTTTTTCCTTTGCACCCTTTCTTTGAGTGCACAAAATAAAGATGCTCTGAAATACGCATCTTTTATAGATTCAGTACAACTTCATACTTATCTGAGCCGTTTAGCCTCGGATGAGTTTGAAGGACGAAAAACCGGAACTGTAGGTGAAACCGTCAGCGCCTATTATATTGCAGATAAATTGCGGGGAATAGCTGTCCCTTCTGCTTGGGACAGTACTTATTTTCAGGGAATCTCCATGTATAAACAGGTTTATATTCCCAAGAAATTTCAATTGGGAGATGCCAATTATACCAAAGATTATAGTTATTACAATGATTACGGACAACCGCTATCCATACAAACCGATCAGGTTTATTTTATTGGTTATGGAGCTGTTTCTGATAGTTACAATGATCTGAAACCGGTAGGTGATATCCAGGGAAAAGTTGTATTAATGTTTAGTGGCGAGCCTTCTGACAAAGATGGGGTATCTTATATTTCCGGAGATAGGTACGGACAGAGTTACTGGCTGAGTAAAGTAAAGGAACAGAAACCTCAGGCAATTTTGTTAGTCAGTTATGATGGTTCTACTTACTATGATAATTATGCTTCCGGTAGCAGAGGATCTACCCAATACGAGCGCAAAGAAAGTAAAGATGTTCCGGTTGTAAATGTCAGTGAGATTCTGGCCAATAAGTTACTGGAATCATTGAAAAAAACAGTCAAGCAAATCAGGTATGAAATAGAAAAAACCGGCAAACCTCAATCTGTAATTATAAAAGAAACTGTTGAGATCGGCGGAGAACGAAAATATGATTTTGCAGATTCCAAAAATGTTGTAGGATTTGTAGAGGGAAGCGATCTGAAAGACGAATATATAGTGCTCACTGCACACTATGATCACGAAGGGAAGTCTTATTACAGGGATGATATTTATAATGGAGCTGATGATAATGCCTCCGGAGTTTCGGCTTTGCTGGAAATTGCCAACGCTTTTGCTACGGCTAAGAAGGCTGGGAAAGGTACCCGGAGAAGCATCATTTTTCTGTTCACCACAGCAGAAGAATCAGGCATGTATGGCTCAGATTATTACACAGAGTATCCTATATTTCCGCTTAAAAACACAAAAGCATGTATCAACTTAGACATGATCGGAAGAGTGAGTACTGATTATGAAAGTATCACCAATGATTATGTATATCTGGTACATAATGAAAGAAGGAGCGGAGATTTGGCAGAAGTAACCAAAGAGGTTAGCAAAGGAGTTAAGTTGACAGTAGATTATTCTTATTCCGGATCCGGAGATAAAAATAATTTTTTCGGACGCTCGGATCAATATAACTTTGCAACTAAAGATGTTCCCTCAGTCTTGTTTACTTCCGGCATGCATGATGATTATCACAAAACCACAGATGATGTGGAGAGAATCAATTTCGGCGCATTGCAAAAACGTGCACAATTGGTGTTCCTTTTGACTTGGGAAGTGGCAAACAGAGAAAACGTGAAAATAGGAGTTGTTGACGTTAAAGGGATATCGGAATAAGAAATATCAAATCCTTATTTTCTTTCCCGGATCAATAACATAAATTCTTCCCGGGTTTTTGCCTGTGAAAATATACCGGTAAAATCGGAGGTAACAGTAATGGAGTTTTGTTTTTCAACTCCCCGCATCTGCATACACATGTGCTGGGCCTCAATCACAACCATCACTCCCAATGGATTCAATGTTTGTTGGATACATTCCTTGATTTGTGTTGTCAACCGTTCCTGTATCTGTAACCTGCGGGCAAAAACATCTACTACGCGGGGAATTTTACTCAGTCCGGTTACATATTGATTGGGGATATAAGCAATATGTGCTTTCCCGAAAAAAGGTAACATGTGATGTTCGCATAGAGAAAAGAAATCAATGTCCTTTACAACGACCATCTGTTTATAATCTTCTTTGAAGACAGCAGATCTTAGTATTTTCTCCGGATCCTGCCGATAACCCTTTGTTAGAAACATCATTGCTTTGGCTACCCGCTCCGGGGTTTTTAGCAAACCTTCCCGTTCCGGGTCTTCACCCAATAAACCTAATACTTTGTGATAGCAAGAGGCAAGCTCTTCACGTTTCTGAATATCTTCCGGAGTCCATTCCATTTTTTAAGGGTTTACAGGGATTTTCACTTCATCTTTTACAATATACATTTCTTTCTTTAGGGATGGCAGATCTTGTCCAATCTGTTTCATTAACAGGAAAGCTTCTTCGTGTGTACGGAAATCCCCTACACGTACCCGCCAGTATGGAGCCTTGTATGTTACATAAGTAGGCACATCCGAAAAAGCATCATTTATGAGACTTTCCTTTTTGAAAGCTTCGGCTTTGGATGTCCGTTGTTCATTACCCGAAAAAATCTGTACACGATATCCGCTGGTTTTGACGTAATCAACTTCTCCGGAAAGTAAAGCCTCATTTTTCTTTCCAATCAATTGATTGATTTCATAAGAAGCGTTGACTTTGATAATTCCTTCATATGGCACAGCTTCTTCCAGTGCATCCACAATCGAAGATTGAGCAGATACGGAGAAAATGCCAGACAGGAGGATTGAAATGGATAGCAAAAAAGATTTCATGACCTGTTTTTTGAAATTAAAAGCTAAGAATTAATTTTTTTAATTGATTATCCGCATGTTTCACCCCTAAGGCCAAAGGCCTTGGAACAATAGCATAGGCCAACGGCCTATGAGAAAAATATCTATACACAATTATTCGCCCTGAAAGGGCATTAGCAAATAATTTTCTATTCATTTTAATAGGGCGTTGCCCTATCCTGATGCTTAAAGGCCTTTGGCCTTAGGGGTGAAACATGCAGATAATCATATTTTTTAATATATAAGCCAATTCTTAGCTTTTAATTCTTAATTAATTAAAACGCTTCAATAATCGGCATAAATTTATCAACACCCAAAGATGCTCCACCGATCAAACCTCCGTCTACATCGGGGTTTGCGAATAGTTCTTTGGCATTTCCTGCATTACAGCTTCCGCCGTATAGGATAGATGTTTCATTGGATACGGCAGCGCCATATTTATCAGTTAATACTTTGCGGATGAAAGCATGCATTTCCTGGGCTTGGTCGGAAGTTGCTGTTTTTCCTGTTCCGATAGCCCATACCGGTTCATAAGCCAATACGATCTTGCCGAAGTCAGCAGCAGAAAGATTGAACAAGCCACCTTCAATTTGTGATTTTACTACTTCAAAATGTTTGTTGGCTTCTCTTTCTTCCAATACTTCACCGATACAGAAAATAGGAGTCAGGTTATTCGCTAAAGCCAATAATACTTTTTCTTTCAGGATTGCATCTGTTTCTCCGTAATAAGCACGGCGTTCAGAGTGGCCCAAAATTACATATTTAGCGCCTGTTGATGCTACCATAGCTGCAGAAACTTCACCTGTATAAGCACCGGAAACTTTGTCGGCACAGTTTTGAGCAGAAACAGCGATTTTATTTGTGTCGATAGCGGCGGCTATAGATGCTAAATGAATGAATGGAGTACCGATAACAACCTCACAATTGACGCTTTTTCCTTCCAAAGCTTTTTCCAAATCTTTTGCCAATGACAAACCTTCCTGTAAGGTATTGTTCATTTTCCAGTTTCCTGCAACAATATTTTTTCTCATTTTGTAAATAAATTATTATATGGTAAATAAAAAATAATCATCACTTGGGGTTGTTCTTCTTTTTTCCGTCTGCAAAATAAAGCAGTATTAATGGAACAAAGAATAGCAATGCTATAAAAAATACTTTTTGAGTTCCTTTGGCCGGTTGTATTATTCCCATAGGAGATTCATCCAAAGGTATCAGCAGTTCATCATTTTCCGGAATGTTGGTGTTGCTCCATTTGTTATAGACAGTTCCGTTTTTCAGGAGCATTAAACCCGGATTGGAACGAATGATTGTTTTTATCGTAGTTTCGTCTGCTGTGCAGATGGAATATTCCGCTCCGGTATTGTTGACCCATTCGGTAATGACATCCGGACTGGAGGCGCAGATGCAATAAAATTTGTATCCATGTTGCAATGAATAATCATATATTTCATTGATACGGTCTACATTGGATTCCTCAGCTTTTTCCAGTTTGGGAGAAAACAACAGGAAGGTATAATTTGCGTCAGTCAATATGTCTTCCGTAATGTCAACTCCATCGGCAGTGGTGATGTTGAAATCGTGAATGGGCGGCTGATACCCTTTAATCACTATATTTTTAGCATCTACAAATGTCCAGGTGGAATCACTCATAGGAGCTTCTTCTAATGAAAATTCCTTTTGTACTCCCCCCTTTTCATAAATAAAAGTAGTGATGTCCCTGTCGGCTGGCATTCCTTCCGGAATAATCATTTTATCGGGAAGATGGGTGCCGATCTTATAGGGCCTGAAATCCAGGATCGGTAAATTTTTGTAACAATAGAACGAAACAGCCAGGATAAACAGGTAAGTATATAGCATGACCAGCCAGTTCATTTTGTATATAAAGATTGTCTGCATCTTTTTATACCACATAAACAGAACAATGGTAGCTGCCAGTAATACAAGATTTTTGAAAAAAGTCTGCCAATTGGAAATGACCCAGGCATCGCCGAAACATCCGCAATCTGATACCGGATTGGCAATTGCCAGATATAGTGTCAATGGAGTCATGAAACACATGAACAATAAGCAGAGAATGGTTGTAAACCGTCTGAATACTGCTAGTAAAATGCAAACTCCAAGCGTAAATTCTAAGGCAGACAGAACGAATGAGGAAGGTAATGAAAAAAGTCCTAACCAGTCGAAACCAAAAGCCGCAAAATAATCCTGAAATTTGTAGGCAGATCCCAATGGATCTACAGCTTTTACAAATCCAGAGAAAATGAATGTCATACCGATCAGTACCCGGCAGATTTCAACGCTTATTTTTTTCATTTTTTCCATATTGCAAGTTTTATGATTCTTCGAATGTCAGTTTGATAAGTCCGAATAAAGCATAATTAACCATATCCATATAGTTGGCATCGATGCCTTCCGAAATGATGGTTTGACCTTTGTTCTCTTCGATTTGTTTGGTCCTGTATATTTTTGTCAGGATGAGGTCTGTATAGGAACTGATACGCATACTGCGCCAGGCTTCGTCATAGTCATGGTTTTTTGCATACATCAGCTCTTTGGTACTGTTCATATGATAATCATACAATTCCAATGCATCTTCGTTGGACATATCTATCTTATCAGAAAAACCTTTTTCCAATTGGATCAGTCCGACAATACCATAATTGGCAATGCCTATAAACTCGGGTTTGATTCCTTCATCAATCAAACTCATTCCTTTTGTCTCAAGGCTTCGTATGCGATTGGCCTTGATAAATATTTGATCTGTAATGGATTGTGGGCGCATGATGCGCCACGAAGAGCCGTAATCCTTGAGTTTTTTCTCAAATACATCCCGGCAATAAGCGATCACCTGATCGAATTGTTCTTTTGTATTCATGCCAAACTGTATAGGCTGGCAAAGGTAGACAATTTTTACGAGCAGCGCAATGTTTTTCCTGCCCGAATCTTTGTTTTTGAGGAAATATTATTCAATTTACACAATTGGTTGATAGACATTCCGTATTTTCTTGCAATTGAACCCAATGTTTCTCCTGATTTGATCCGGTGGTAAACAATTTTACCTTTTCCTTTGGTGGTGTATTTGTTTTCGGATACCTTACCTTTTTCAAAAACATATGCATCCTGATGTGCCACTTTATTACTAAAGTCAAACATGTCGGCAGGATTGATAGCTATACCAAAGAAACGGGTTTCGAAATGAAGGTGAGGACCAGTAGAACGACCTGTATTCCCGCCCAGAGCGATAGGATCTCCTGCACGCACAATCTGGTCTTCTTCCACTAAAAATTGAGAAAGGTGACCATACACGGTTTCTAATCCATTTGTATGTCTTAATATGATAAAATAACCATATCCTTTTTTCAAACCTTCCAATCGTTTTACCCTGACTTTTCCATCACAAACGGCGCGAACGGTATCTCCTACTTCAAGATCCAGGTCAATACCTTTGTGCATCCGTCTTCCTCTCGGGCCGAATTTAGAGTTGACTTTAATGTTTTCATGATCAAGCGGCATCACGGTTGACGATAAATCAATAGAGAATTTCTCCGGCATGTTCAATGAACTGTAAGGATTTACAGTGTGATTGTCCCAGACTTGATATAACTCATCTGCAGGAAATAATAAATCTTCGTCTTCAAACTCATCTTCCAGAGCCAATGAATCAATGATGGCAATTTCTCTGTTAAGAGGTGCATGTTCTGCCGTCAAAAGTGGCTTAGGCTTTTCAATCTTCATATTCTTAGACGCTGTACCTGTGATCAGGGCGGCCTTAGCTATATTTTGTTCAGGAGAGGATTCTTTGTTAATGGGGGTACTGGCTGATACTTCATTGATTGAGGCGAAAGATATGAGGGAAAATGCTCCTATTATCAGGTTGTATTTGTTATAAAACAGATTTTTTATGCTTTTTCTTTCCATGTTTTTAAATTTCATCACTGGCATAAATGTTAGACAATAAACTTTGTTCGTAATTATAAATTTCATGTGGTTCGAAGAATCTGCTGATTTCTTTTTGCGCAGTTTCTATAGAGTCAGAGGTGTGTACAATATTTTCCTGAGTGCTGATACTATAATCTCCACGGATAGTACCTGGTTGAGCATTCCTGCCATTGGTCGCTCCTGTAATGGCGCGGACCACCTGTACGGCATCCACTCCTTGCCAGCAACAAACAATAACCGGACAACGACGCATTCCGTCTTTTACCCTTTGAAAAAAAGGTTTGGCAGATAAATGCGCATAATGCTCGCTCAAAATTTCATCAGAAAGCCATACCATTTTCATTCCCACCAATAACAATCCTTTACGTTCAAACCTGTTCGTAATTTCTCCGATCAGGCCTCTTTGAATTGTACACGGCTTAAGAATAACCAACGTTTGCTCCATTAAAAAATAGTTAATAAATCAGAAAAAATATTGTTCAACTTTTTTTTATTTTCAAAGAAAGGCCATTTGAGAAGAAAATCAAAGAAAATGGAGTTAAAAAAATTATGGCTTTCTAAAGGTTAACTAAATAAATTTAATAACTAATTGAAAATCAGATAATTATAAAAATTATGTTTTACAACATAAAATTGAACTTAACCAGAACTTTATCAATTCGTTGTCCATCCATGTCTGCAACCTCAAATTCAAAGTCTTTCCATTTAAAACCTTCCCCTTCCAGAGGAATGTGTTCCAAATGATCAAGGACAAATCCCGCTAAAATATCAAATTTTTCAGCTTCTTCTTCCGCTTTATCGAGATAATCGAAATAGTCGAGGAATTCATAAAATGATATTTTTGCATTGACCCAATATGAACCATCTGTTCTGTGTATGATGTCTTTTTCTTCCGTATCATCCACCTCAGGCATGTCACCAACGATTGCTTCAAAGATATTTTTTAGCGTGACCATTCCCTGTAAAGAGCCATATTCATCTATGACAAAGCAAGTATGGATACCTTTCTTTTTAAACAGTTCCATGACCTTATATGCCGAATTATTTTCAGGAACGAAAAGAGCAGGTCTGGCCAATTCTTTCCAGGTAAAGTGTTCTTTTGAAGAAAACAAATCCTTAGTCCTGACAATGCCAATGACCCGGTCTATATTTTCTTCACAAAGGGGATAAACCGAGCGGGGATTTTGCCTGATATAATTGGTAGCATCCTGAGCAGACATCGACGTGTAGAGGCAATCGATATCATTTCGATGTGTCATCAGAGACGTAATATTCCGGTCGCCCAGATGAAATACCCTTTCAATGATTTCCTGTTCGGCCACCTCGATTTCTCCATGTTCGGCGCTTTCCTGTATAATCGCTTTGATTTCTTCTTCAGTAACAATGGTATTATTGTTTTTTATATGGAACAATTTAGCTAATAATTGAGTAGAACTACTCAATATCCAGGCAAAAGGATAAATGATTTTATTTAAAACATTCATCACCGGAAGCATTTTCTTTGCAATCTTTTCCGGTTGTGTTAATCCCAGTCGTTTGGGTAATAATTCTCCCAGTATCAGTGTGAAGTAAGTTACTACAATCACAATGATCGTTGTAGCCAGCGGTTTAGCCCATCCGGCTATGGACGGAAATTGTTGAAAAATTTTCGTTAAATCTTTCTCTGCACTTTCTCCGGAAAAAATCCCTGTGAGAATTCCGATCAGGGTAATCCCGATTTGAATCGTCGATAGAAATTTGTCAGGCTCATTCAATAATTTCAATGTCCGTTGGGCCGATTTGTTTCCTTTATTAGCCTGGGCTTCCAACTTGGTTTTCCGGGAAGAAACCATGGCCATTTCGGTCATGGACAGCAGACCGTTTAGTAGTATCAATCCTAAAATAATCAAAAGTTCCATAGTCTATTTTAATTACGAATTACGAATTACGAATTGCGAATTACGAATGAGAAATTAGTTTTGCTTAAAAATGAACTTTGTTTTTTTGTTTATAATGCATCACTTTTAATTCGTAATTCGTAATTTTTAATTCGTAATTTAAAAGTTAGCTAATCATAAACCAATTCATATCTTGTTGGGAGCGTTTTTTTAGTTCATGGACATACACCTGGTGCTCGGGTCTTTCAAGCAACGGATCTTCTTCCAGTAGTTCCCTTGCCAGGTCACGGGCAAAACTAAGGATTTGTCCGTCACGGGCAATATCTGCAATTCTGAGATTGAAGGCAGTGCCGCTTTGTTGGGTACCGTCAATATCTCCGGGTCCGCGGAGTTTGAGATCTTCTTCGGCAATGATAAAACCGTCGTTGGTCTCTGTCATGATTGCTAAACGCTTCCGGGTATTTTCTGCTAATTCATAACCTGTAAGGAGGATACAATAAGATTGGTCTGCACCTCTTCCTACTCGTCCCCTTAGCTGGTGAAGCTGGGAAAGACCGAAGCGTTCGGCGCTTTCAATAATCATTACCGAAGCGTTCGGAACATTCACTCCTACTTCAATAACAGTAGTTGCTACCATGATCCGGGCTTCTCCACTCACGAAACGTTGCATTTCGGCATCTTTATCTGCCGGTTTCATCTTCCCATGAACCATGCAAACATTGTATTCAGGAAAGACTTCTTTGATGTTTTCAAAACCTTCAGTCAGGTTTTTGAAATCCAAGTTTTCACTTTCTTCTATCAAAGGATAGACAACATATACCTGGCGGCCTTCCTGTAATTGTTTCCGTACCGAATGGTATAAATTCGAACGTTTGCCGTTATACATATGCATGGTCTTTACAGGTTTTCGTCCCGGAGGCAATTCATCTATTACGGAAACTTCAAGATCGCCATACAGAGTCATAGCCAATGTCCTTGGAATAGGGGTGGCTGTCATGACTAATACATGGGGAGGAATGGTGTTTTTGTTCCACATCCGGGCCCGCTGGGCAACTCCGAAACGGTGTTGTTCGTCGATCACTACCAAACCCAGGTTCCGGAATTCTACTCCCGGTTCGAGCAAGGCATGTGTACCTATAATAATATGGATTTTGCCTTCTTTGAGATTCGGCAATAGTTTTTCCCGTACCTTTTTCTTCGTGGAACCGGTAAGTAAAGCCAACTCAATATCCATGCCTGAAAGAAGGCTTCTGATCGTTTCATAATGTTGACTGGCCAGAATTTCTGTTGGCGCCATTAATGCAGCCTGAAATCCATTGTCGAGTGCGATCAACATGGACATCAGCGCCACTAAAGTTTTTCCGCTGCCTACATCTCCCTGAAGCAACCGGTTCATTTGTAGGCCTTTTGCTGTATCTATCCTGATTTCTTTGATGACTTTTTTCTGGGCATTGGTCAATTCAAACGGAAGATTCTTTTTGTAGAAATCATTGAAATAGTCTCCTACATGGTGGAAAATAAATCCTCCGTTTTTATGCTGGCGATATTTGGTGACACGCAGGATATTCAACTGAACATAAAAAAGCTCCTCAAATTTCAGCCGGTACTGAGCCTCTCTGAGTAGGAGTGGTGATTGGGGAAAATGGATATTGTGTAAGGCAGTATCCAGGTCAATCAACCTGGCTTTGGAACGGATATCAGCAGGCAGATTTTCCGGTATTTTTCCATTGATTTGTCCGAATATATTCTGAATGATTTTTTGTAAGTTTTTGGAATGGAGAAAATTATTTTTCATTTTCTCCGTGGTATTATAATGGGCATGCAAGCCAGCTTCACCCTGATTGAAATTTTCCACTGGTTCTAATTCCGGATGAGCCACATTGATATTGCTGCCGAAAAGCGCCGGTTTGCCGAAAAGGATATATTCTACTCCTGTTTTGTATAGATTCGGAATAAATTTCAATCCTTTGAACCATACCAGTTCGATTCTTCCGGTACCATCGGAGAACCATGCCTTCATTCTTCGGGCATGTCCTGTACCGATGGTTTCAAATCCCTCTATTTTCCCTTGTAATTGGATATAAGGCATATTGCCGTCAATTTCCCGAATCTTATAAATACGGCTGCGGTCTACATATTTAAAAGGGAAATAATAAAGCATATCTTCCCATGAACAGACCCTGATTTCGTTTTTAAGCAATTCTGCCTTTTTAGGTCCGACTCCCGGCAAATACATGATATTTTGAGTGGAAATATCTGCCATTTATTATTCATTGAAAGAGAATAAAGCTTCTGCAATGACCAGATCTTCCCTGGTGGTTATTTTGATATTCTCCTTGTTTCCATCTGTTAAATGAATGCTACAGATCTTACCGGCAACAGAAGCATCATCAGTAAACTCGGGAGTATAAGGTTCTGAATAAGCTTTCAGTAATATTTTACTTTGAAAAACCTGGGGTGTTTGTACCAATCGGTAATATTGCCTGTCTACCGGTTTGCTTTCACCGGAGGATGGATTTAATTCTCTTATGCTGTCTGAAACCGGTATTACAGGGATGACAGCAGGATATTCTTCTGCTGTGTCGAAACATTTTTTTATCACAGGCAGGGATATTAAGGGACGTACCCCATCATGAATACCTACCAGAACATCTTTATCTGCAGGTAAAAGAGATAGCGCATTCTTTACCGAATGGAAACGAGTTTCTCCTCCGGATACAATGCTGTGTGTAATGGTAAAACCGTATTCTGAACAAAGTTCATTCCATCGCTCCTGTTGGTTTTCCGGTAAAACAATGATGATTTTTATTTCCGGATCATACGAATGAAATGCCTCAATCGTATGCATCAGGATAGGCTTATTGTGCAACAACAGGAATTGTTTGGGAATAGAAACTCCCATCCGCTCTCCTTTGCCTCCGGCCACAATAATGATATATTTTTCTTTTGCATTCATTCTTTCAGATCTTTCAGCGCCTTTTTAACTTCTTCATCGGTCACAAACAATTTTTCTTTGCAGATATTGAGAAGAGAAGTTGCTTCTTTGATTTTGTCACTCAACTCATCGACATCCAATTTGTCGCTTTCTATCAATTGCAAAATCTCCTGCAATTTGTTGTAGGCCTCGGTATAGCTTATTTTCTTTGCCATCTGCTTTTGAATTTTATAAGACAAAGATAGTATTTTTTTAGAGAAGCACTGTCATTCAGAATATTTAGTCCAAAAAACATTCAATGGAGAGAGATACAATAAATTATATTACATTTGCCGTAATATTTATTAATCAAAACCGAATTATTATGTTTTACGATCAAAGCCGTTTACCCAATCGTCGATCCATTCGTTTGAAAGGATATGATTATTCCCAGCCAGGCATTTATTTTATAACCATCTGTACATATCACCGTATGCACCTGTTCGGAAAAATTCATAACGGAGAAATGTCATTAGACGCAAGGGGAAGAATTGCATGGAATGAATGGATGATTACCCCAGATTTACGTCCCAATATCGGATTAGATGCATTTGTCGTAATGCCCAATCATATCCATGGAATCATCATCGTAGGGGCGGATTGCATCCGCCCGCATGAAAATCACCCCATCACCCATACCCCAGATGAGTCAATGCAATCTGACCCAACCATCGGCGCAATTGTACGTGGATATAAATCGACAGTTACAAAACAAATTAACAATTTCTGGAATACAATTGGACACCCCGTTTGGCAACGCAATTACTATGAACACATTATCAGAAATGAATATGAATACCAAAATATCGCCAATTATATTCGGAACAATCCGGCCTGTTGGAATAATGATTGTTTCTGTTAACCCAACTTTGACCCTCAAAAATATTTTCAACAAATTTTCGGGGTATTTTCGTTAGTTGTCTATTTGTAATTATCTACAAATCAATATTGTCATCATTTTCAAAGCGTCAAACTCCCCAATGT
>JAVBMQ010000045.1:0-30575 GCA_031552335.1 Bacteroidales bacterium
CTTACCTGCAGTCTGTCAAATCTACCTGGAGGACTCCCCAGCCTGCAGAGCAAGAACCGGATACTTTCAAAGTTAAAAATTTTGATGCATTTTTTGACCAACTACAATTGGAACGTCAAGTGTCGGTTGCTTCTATAGCCCTTTCTAAAGCAGAAAATCTTAAAAATGAATATCAATTCCGTTCTTTGATGCAGGAAGAACAAATGGGTGATATCCGTAAACATCAAATGGAGTTGAATCGTAAATTTACCTTGTCTTTTGCTTGCCTGATCTTTCTTTTCATAGGGGCTCCTTTGGGTGCAATTATCCGTAAGGGAGGTTTAGGTATGCCGGTTGTTATCTCTGTCTTCTTCTTTCTTTTCTATTATACAATTGACGTTTTTGGTGTAAAAATGGCAAAACAATCTGTCTGGGCAGTCTGGGAGGGAATGTGGCTGAGCTCTATGGTGTTATTCCCCTTGGGTGTTTTCCTGACATATAAGTCGGTCAATGATTCGGTAATTTTTAACCCGGATGCATATGTCAATGCTTTTAAGAAAATATTCGGGAAACGGGAAACGCGTAGTTATGTGGTAAAAGAGGTCATTATGCAATATCCTGATTATCCACGGATACTTGGAAATCTTTCTACTTTGGACTCAATGTGTTTACAATATCTGGAATTAAATAAAAAATCGCCCGGATATACTGATTTCTGGAAGATGGATTTCAATCAGCCGGAATTGAAAAAGATTGTTTCTTTTATGGAGGAGTTAATCGAAGAACTGGGTAATTCAGATAAAAACATGATTATAGGAAAGTTGATGGATTATCCGATTTTGACAATCATTCATTCGGAATTCCTGACGAAAAAACACTTTCGTATGTGTTGTGCACTTTTCTTCCCCTTGGGTTTGATATTTTATATAGTAGCTATTCATAAACGGAAAAGAAGAATGGAAGATATGCATACCATCATGAGAGTGAATGAAGAGTTATCTTTGGAAATTGAAAGAGAAATAATGTAAAGCTTGCTAACGAAAAAATGGAAAATTATCAATTGAATACAATAGAAGAAGCAATAAAAGATTTTCGGGAAGGAAAATTCCTGATTGTGGTCGATGATGAGGCCCGGGAAAATGAAGGTGATTTTATCATCGCTGCGGAAAAAATAACGCCGGAAAAAGTTAATTTTATGTTGACATATGGGCGTGGATTGCTTTGTGCTCCTATTACTGAAGATCGTTGTACCAAACTGGAACTCGAAATGCAGGCGGTCGACAATACTTCTATTTACGAAACCCCGTTTACTATTACGGTAGATAAAATAGGAGGAGGCTGTACTACCGGTGTTTCCATGTTTGATCGCTCGGAAACGATCAAGGCATTGGCTAACCCGAATACGAAAGTTTCCGATTTGGCGCGTCCGGGTCATATTTCTCCTTTGAGGGCCCGTAACCGGGGCGTTTTGCGTAGGGCCGGACATACGGAAGCCACGGTCGATCTGGCCCGGTTGGCAGGATTATATCCGGCTGGCGCTTTAATTGAAATTATCAATGAGGATGGGACCATGGCAAGACTTCCGGATTTGATGAAAGTGTCGGAGAGATTTGATATTAAAATTATATCCATTAAAGATTTAATTGCATTTCGCTTGCAGACAGAATCTTTGATTGAAAAAGGAGTGGAAGTGGATATGCCTACCCGATACGGTCATTTTCATCTGATTCCTTTCCGGCAAAAATCTAACGGGTTTGAGCATATTGCTTTGATTAAAGGGGAGTGGAAGCTTGAAGAACCGGTATTGGTCAGAGTACATTCTTCTTGTGCAACCGGCGATATTTTCGGTTCGATGCGTTGTGAATGTGGAGAACAGTTGCATAAAGCCATGGAAGCTATTGAAAAAGAAGGCAAAGGAGCAATTGTTTACCTGAACCAGGAAGGAAGAGGTATCGGATTGATGGATAAAATGAAAGCGTATAAATTACAGGAACAGGGTTTGGACACTGTCGATGCCAATATTCATTTAGGATACAAACCGGATGAACGGGATTATGGTGTCGGCGCTCAGATTTTACGTGCTATTGGTGTACATCAAATGCGTTTGATGACTAATAATCCGGTGAAGCGTATCGGTCTGGAGGCATATGGACTTAAAATTGTGGAAAATATACCTATTGAGATTGAACCCAATGCATATAATGAGTTTTACATGCAAACAAAAAGGGATCGCATGGGACATCATTTGAATATGTAATTTTCTTTCATTTATGTTATGTATTTCCATTAAATAGTATTACTTTTGTCGCGAAAATAGAATATTAACTGTCAAAATGTATTTTTATGTCTCAAGTTTCAGCACGTTTGGCAAGTTTGTCTCCTTCTGAGACGTTAGCCATGTCACAGAAAAGTAATGAACTGAAAGCGCAAGGGATTGATGTGATTAACCTGAGTGTGGGTGAACCAGACTTTTTTACGCCCGATCATATCAAATCTGCTGCAGAACAGGCGATTAAGGACAATTACTCTTTCTACTCTCCGGTTCCCGGTTATCCGGCTTTGCGTAATGCAATTGTAACTAAATTGAAAAAGGAAAACAATTTGGATTATAAACCGGAACAAATCGTTTGTTCAAACGGTGCGAAACAGTCAGTATGCAATGTGATCATGTGTATCATTGATAAAGGTGATGAAGTGATCGTTCCTGCTCCATACTGGGTAAGTTACGTGGAAATGGTTAAGTTGGCTGAAGGTACCAATGTGGTTGTAGAAGCCGGTATCGAACAGGATTTCAAAATTACTCCTGCTCAACTGGAAGCTGCTATCACTCCGAAGACAAAAGCATTGATTCTTTGTTCTCCTTCCAATCCTACCGGAAGTGTTTATACTAAAGAAGAGCTGAAAGGCTTGGCAGATGTTTTAGCTAAATATCCCAATATCATTGTGATTGCCGACGAGATCTATGAGCATATCAATTATATCGGAAAACATGAAAGTATTGCTCAGTTTGATAATATACGTGACCGGGTGGTGATTGTAAACGGAGTCTCCAAAGCTTATGCAATGACCGGATGGCGTATTGGCTGGATTGCTGCTCCGCAATGGATTGCTTCGGCATGTAACAAATTGCAGGGACAATATACATCAGGACCGTGTTCCGTTGCCCAAAAAGCTGCTGAAGTTGCTTATACCGGAGATCAATCATGTGTGGAAAAAATGCGTGAAGCTTTCGAACGCAGAAAGAATCTGGTAGTGAAACTAGCCAAAGAAATTCCCGGATTGAAAGTCAGCGATCCGACAGGTGCATTTTATCTGTTCCCTGAAGCTGATTATTATTTTGGTAAAAAATCTCCTAATGGCAAGGTGATTGCTGATGCCGGCGAACTGGCTATGTATCTTCTGGAAGAAGGACATGTGGCCTGTGTAGGTGGTACTGCTTTCGGTGCTCCTAAATGTATCCGTTTTTCTTATGCAACTTCAGATGAGAATCTGATTGAGGCTTTCAATCGGGTGAAAGAGGCATTGGCGAAGCTTGTTTAAACACGGAGTTAATTCACGGAGTAACACGGAGTTTTAAAATTTCTGATTGAATGCTCAAAAATAGTTGGTAAAATAACTTTGAATATAATAGAGAGACGGTTTCATCTACAAAATTTGAAACCGTCTCTTATTTTAAAACTCCGTGTTACTCTATGAATTAACTCCGTGTTTAAAAATCAATCATCACTCAATAAAATCACCTTAACACTATCATCCTTAGTGAGCTTCTTCTTCAGATAAGAAACTTTCAACGGCTTATTCCTTACATACCAAATGAGTTTTTGGGCCTTCGGGAAATAAGCATTCATAAACACGTACTGATCATAACTTCCCGATATGTAATTTATTTTGCTGTTTCTCAGGTTCTCATCTATTTCTTTGGCCATTTGTAACATAGACTCCTTAGAATCTTCATAAGGTTTCACCCAAGGCATGTAGTAACTGGTTTGAAATCCATATTCCGTAAAATCCGTCAATAAAAGAGGATCATGTGATTCTACTATAATATTATATGGAAAAAGGTGATATTTTTCTGTGATATCTGATAATTTTTGAAGGGATGCAAACTGGTTTTCTTTGTCTAAGTTTTTGAAATCCAGCCAGAAATAATGATTTGAAATATCTGTTACCGCATCAAAAATATCTTCCAGAGATAAATTAATGGTAGAGTCGGTATCATGTGATACATAAAAAAAGTCTTTGGATGTATGGTATTGGATATCAATTTCCAGCCCTTTGTATTGATCCTGGAATTTTTTCATTTTCTCGATACTATTTACCCGGTGCAACCAGATTTTCTCATTGAAATGATGTTCGGAGGTCACAGTATTCCCTTCACAAGTATAAGAAATCACGTTTACAGGTAACAATAATTCTTTTTTCCAGTTGATAAAGAATACCAGGCAAATGATAACCGATAGCAAAAAAACGAATATAAACCGGCGCTTTTTTCCTTTATTTTGAAAAGATAAATAAGGCATAGAATGATGAAATATGTTGCAAATTTATAAAGATTTTTTGTTTTTACAAAAGTACGAACTTGTTTCTAAAAAATAAATAAAGTCTGTGAAGATGATTACAAACTTTAGATTATACTCATTTTTATTTGGATAATTTTTTCGACTATTCATAACTGCTTTTCTACTTTTGTAAAAAGATTTTTATTCCGGATATAAATGAAAAAATTGTTGTTGAGAATTTTTCTTTTTCTGTTAGGAGCCTTTTTCTTTCAGGGAATGAGGGCTTCTGATTTTTATTTTAAAAGTTATAAAGTAGAAGACGGACTTTCTCAGAATACGGTTTTTTGTGTTTTACAGGATCAACAGGGATTTATCTGGCTTGGTACGAATGATGGCTTGAACCGGCTTGATGGGTATAATTTCAAAGTCTACCGCAGATCAAACGAACCTACCTCTATCGGAAATAGTAAGATTTCTTGTATGATAGAAACAGATGATCCGTATTTGTATGTGGGAACAGCTATTGGTATTTATGTGTATGATCCTAAAAAAGAAAGTTTTAAATTTTTTGATAAGCAAACAAAAACCGGAACAAAAATACACTCCCGGATCAATTCAATTGTTGCTGATTCTCAAGACAGGTTGTGGATTGCAACCAATGAACAGGGTTTTTTTATTTATAATCGTTCTACAGAAGAATTGTTGCAGGTTCAACAGGAACCGGATGATCCGGAAGGTTTGCCCTCCAATCAGGTGAACCGGGTTTTTGTGGATAGCAAACAGAATGTCTGGGTGGCTTGTCAGGGATTATACAGGTACCAGTTATCTTCTAATCAATTCAGGAAAATAAATCTGGCAAAAGAAAATGCAGAGAATCCCAGTATCTCTAAATTTTATGAAGATACCAATACTAATTTGTGGATCGGAACCGAAAGTCATGGATTGCAAAAATTCAACCGGGAATCGGAGACTTTTAGTCCATACTTCAATCGGGAGTCTTCTTATTTTATTCCTCATATCCATGATTTGATTGAGTTTGCACCGAATGTATTGGCGATAGGATCTAACTCCGGACTGATTACATTCAATACAGTTACGGAAAACTATGATATTATCCCTGCATCCAAAGAAAAAGGAGGTTTGTCTGATAATTCAATTTACTGTTTTTATAAAGATAAAGAAAATGCTTTCTGGTTGGGTACTTATTTCGGAGGGGTAAATTATCTGTATACAATCAACCGGAGAATAGAACTTTATACGCATCATGAAAATAAAAATTCGGTAAGCGGTTCAGCTATCAGCCGGTTTTATGAAGATGAAACAGGAAATATCTGGATCGCCATGGAAGGCTCCGGACTTGATTTTTTTGATATCGTCAACAAAAAATTCACACAATATTTATCCAATCAAAATATACAGTCAATTCTGATTGACGAGGGAGAGATCTGGTTGGGAACATATGGTGGAGGTATCCTTATTTTAGACTATCAGACAAAGAGAATCAAGAAAACCCTTCCTGTGATTGAGCAGGGAAATATTTCCGGATTATTGGTCAAATCCATTATAAAAGATTCTTTTGGCAATATTTGGGTAGGTACTACTGAAGGAATGTTTTCATATGACAGGAAGACCGGAAAATTTAACCTGATCCCGGGTACGGAAAATGTTTTTGTGTGGGATATCATTGAAGATAAAAATAAAGATATCTGGTTTGTCAGCAGTGGTTCCGGTGCTTTCCGGTATAATCAGGAACGGATGGAGTTGAAGAACTACCTGTATAAAAAAGATAATCCACAGTCTATCTCCGACAATTTTGTACTGACTATTTGTAAAGATAACAATCAGCAATTGTGGTTTGGAACCGAAGAAAGTGGCTTTTGTAAATATAATTACGAAACGGACGATTTCAGGCAATTCAATAACCTGGCTAAATTCTCCAATCGCTTGATATATTCCATTGTAGCCGATAACTATAATCATATCTGGTTTTCTACCAGTAACGGCTTGTATCGTTTCAATCCGGAAAATGAAGAACTGAAAGTTTTTACTACTGATGAGGGATTACAAAGCAACCAGTTTAATTTTAATTCCGGATTCAAAGCCTCTTCCGGAAAACTTTATTTTGGCGGAGTAGCCGGGTTTAATGCGTTTTTTCCTGAAGACTTGAAGGGAAATACATTTGTACCGCCGGTGCATATCACTAATTTTCAGATATTTAATAAGAATATCAAAATCGGAGAAAAGGATTCTCCTTTGCAACAGGCTTTGAGTTATGCCGATAAGATCGTTTTGAACCATAAACAAAATGTGTTCAATTTCGAATTTGTATCGTTAAGTTACTTGCACCCTGCAAAAAATCAATATGCGTATAAAATGGAGGGTTTTGATAAAGAATGGAATTATACGGAAGAACATAAAGTTACTTATACCAGTCTGCCTCCGGGAAAATATATTTTCAGAGTGAAAGGTTCAAATAGTGATGGGGTTTGGAACAATGAAGGCGATCAGATTGAATTGGAAATTAAACCTCCTTTCTGGAAGACGGGAATTGCAATGCTATTATACATTTTTATTGTCTTTGGATTTTTGTATTGGTTGAACCGGCGATATGTGCTTCGCGAACGGAAGAAACAGAAGTATGCCCTGGAAAAAGCCAAAACAGAGAAGGAGCTGGAGTTGTATAACTCCAAAATGACTTTCTTTACTAACATAGCACATGAGATTAAAACCCCTTTGAGCCTGATTAAAGCGCCTCTGGAAAAGATAATGACGACTAAAAATATGTCTGAAGATGAATTGGAATATGACCTGAAAATCATAGGAAGGAATACGGAGCAGCTACATGCTTTGATTACTCAACTTCTTGATTTTCGTAAAATGGAAACAGGTTCCAGGCAGGCACATTTTTTGTCTACCGATATTTCAGAACTCATAGAGAATGTATATCTCAATTTTAAAGCAGCAGCAGAACAGAAAGATATCAATTTTGTTTTGACCGGACTTGTCCCCGATTTTTATGCGGATGTAGACCGTGATGCACTGACTAAAATTTTAATGAATCTGATCTCCAATGCGATGAAATTCACTAAGAATAAAATAGAGATCGAGTTGTCTTTAAGTTCTCGTGATGAAAATCATTTTCAGATAGCAGTCAAAGACAATGGAATAGGAATCCCAAATGCAGAAAAAACGAGGATATTTTTGCCATTCAAGCAAATTCAGAATGGAAATAAAGATAAAAATTTCGGAGGCGTTGGCTTGGGATTATCTTATTCCCGTTCGTTAGCGGAATTGCATTCCGGTTTCCTTATGGTGGAAGACAATGATCCCGAAGGAGCAGTTTTTATTGTCAGTTTACCATTCCGGCAGGAAGAAAGAATGATAGAAATTTCACAAGCAAAAGAGGACGTCGAAGATGCGGAAGAAGTCATACCGGAAAGCAAAGAAAAGAAACAACGGAGCCTTCTCATTGTGGAAGATAATGATGATATGAGAGATTTCCTTGCACGGAGCTTTAAACATGATTATACGGTGTATACTGCGATAAACGGAAAAGATGCGTTGGATTTACTGGAAAAGGAAACTCCGGATATGATTATCACTGATTTAATGATGCCGGTGATGGATGGGTTGGAGTTTACCCGGATGGTAAAGAGTAATGTCAAAAGGAGTCATATCCCTTTGATTATACTTACAGCAAAAACAACCATAGATTCTAAAATTGAGGGCTACACTATAGGAGCGGATTCGTATGTGGAAAAACCGTTTTCGATTGATTTACTTAAAACACGGGTGATAAATTTGTTTGACAACCGTGACAAGATCCGTGCAAATTATGCATGTTCTCCTTATGTGCAGTCAATCTCTATTGCCAACAATAAAACCGATGAAGATTTTATTGCCCGTATGAGGGATGTAATTATACAACACTTGCAGGAAGAAGATTTTACGGTCGACGAACTGGCTTGCCACATGCACATGAGCCGTTCGGGATTATTTGCCAAAATCAAAGGTATATCAGGAATGTCTCCATTAGATTATATCAAAACCGAACGCCTGAAGAGAGCTGCCGAATTACTTATCGAGAATAAATACTCCATGGCAGAGATCGCATTATTGGTAGGCTATTCTACGCCTTCCTATTTTTCCAAAGCATTCCAAAAGCAGTTTGGTGTTCTGCCGAAAGATTTTAAAAAAATACAATAAAATATGTCTAATTGCCTAAAATTCATCTTTAGACTATATTCCCATTTTTTTGGATAAATTTTTAAATCGAAAAAACGTATCCATTGTAGCTTTGACATATTAAATCGAGTATAAATAATTTAACAAATCTTTTACCGATGAGAACATTTCTACTGAAGAAAACAAGGTGGAAGATACTTTTCATAAGTATATTCTTCTCTCTGAATTGTGCCCTGTCTTTTGCACAGCAATCAACAAAAATCACCGGGGTTGTATATGATGAAACCCAGATGCCGATGATAGGTGTTACCGTATCTGTCAAAGGAACAACTACAGGATCTATTACAGATGTAGACGGACGGTTTGAGTTGCTGTCTCCTGAAGCCAATCCTACCTTGTCTTTTACTTATCTTGGCTATATAACCAAAGAGATAAAAGCCGACGGTCGCCAGGATCTCGTGATTAACATGACTCCCGATACCCAAACCATAGATGAAGTGGTAGTAGTAGGTTACGGAACACAGAAAAAATTATCGGTGACCGGTGCCGTGGGAACAGTCAGTGCCAAAGACCTGGAACGGACAACGGCTACAACTACTGCAGCAACATTAGCCGGAAAAGTGGCAGGTATTACCTTCCGCCAGACAAATGGTCAGCCCGGGCAAACCATGCGGATGGAAATCCGTAATATGGGTACTCCTTTATATATTATTGATGGGGTAATGAAAGATGAAGGACAGTTCAATAATCTGGATATCAATGATATTGATAATATATCTATCTTGAAGGATGGGTCTGCAGCTATTTATGGGGTGAAAGCAGCTAATGGGGTGGTACTTGTAACTACCAAAAGAGGTAAGCTGAATGAGAAACCAACAGTAAATGTTAATGCATATTATGGTTGGCAGAACTGGACAAGGTTTCCCAAAACTTCCGATGCCTATGGATATACAAAAGCTTGGTCAGAAGCAGATATCAATACATCTGGAGTTAATAGCAAAAACTTGACATATGAAGAACTTGATAAATGGAAAACCGGATATTATAATCCCGAAACCGGAGAGGATTATAGAAGTTTCGACTGGTATGATTTTGTAGTGAATAAGAATGCCCCTCAAAAGTATATCAATGCAAGCTCTACAGGAGGATCGGAAAAGATCAATTATTATATATCCATTAGTAGAATGGATCAGGAAGCTTCTTTCCATGATTTTAATTTCAACAGAACGAATTTTCAGGCTAATCTGGATGCTAAAATCAGCAAATATCTAAAAGTTGGAACTTCTATGAACGGACGTCTTGAAAAGCGGGAAAGTCCGACAATTTCTATGACTACTTATCAAGAGGAACAAGAAGACGGATCCTTTAAAACAAGATTAACCCCTGGTAATTACAATGATGATTTTTGGAGAATGCGTTGGGGGCTTAATCAAAATAGACCTACAGAACATCCTTATGCCAATGATAATCCTGATTATATTAATAAAATATTCAATAATTACACTAATCAGGCTTATGGAAGAAGAGACATAGCTGGGGTAGCTGATGATTTGTGGCGGGTATTTCAAGGTAATTGGGATATAGAGTGGACAACTCCGATAAAAGGATTGAAAGCGGATTTTATGTATTCTTATTATGTAGCAAATCAACAGGAGGATCGGCGCAAAAATGAAGTTTCTTTTTATTCTTATGATTATCAGAACGATGTTTATAAACATGAAGATACTGATGTAATCGGGCCAAGTGCTATAAGTAAACGCCAAAGGACAATATGGGAGAACATGTATAGATTTTCGATCAACTATAACAATAAATTTGAAGATCATAGTTTGAGTGCAGTATTTGTTGCAGAAGCGACAGAACGTTTTGATAGGACTTTATTGATGTATAATTTTGCCTTGACTGACAATTATCAGGAATTACTTCCTAAAGATAATCAGGACAACCAACTTGAAGATTATTACGCAGAGGCTCCGACGGCGGGATATATTGGAAGAATAAACTATGCCTATAGAGATAAATATTTATTGGAATTATCAGGTCGGTATGATGGATCATTCAAATTTCCGGAAGATAAACGATGGGGATTTTTTCCTTCAATATCCGGAGGATGGAGAATATCAGAAGAGGATTTTTTCAAAAATAATGGAATAAATAATTGGATGACTAATCTGAAACTCAGGGCTTCTTACGGAGAATTAGGAGACGATAGTAATGCTAATGCCGGAGATGTTTTATGGGGTTATGGAAATTTTGACTATTTGTCAAGTTATACTTATGGAACAGGTACAGTAATTTCTCCTGACCCTTTTGCTCGGACAGGTGCAACTACTGTGAAAGGAATTTATCAGGGTAATCTACCTATCACAAACGTATCTTGGATTAAATCTTCTATAACAGATATAGGTTTAGATTTTGGATTTTTAAAAAATAGGTTGACTGTAGAAATAGATGGATTTTATAGAAAAAGGACAGGACTGGTTGCTACCCGTAGTAGTCTGACTATGCCTTATGAACTAGGTTACACTATGCCTCCTGAGAATTTAAATTCAGATATGCATATGGGTGTTGATGGTTTTGTTAAATGGCAGGATCATATTGGAGATTTCAGTTATTATGCAGGAGTTAATGCTACTTTTGCACGGAAAAAAGATGGGGAATCTTGGGGACAATCATTTAGTTCATCTTGGGATGAATACCGAACTTCTACACTGAATCGTTGGTCTTATGTTAATTGGGGTTATGAAGTAATCGGTCGTTTCAATACACAGGAAGAGGCCGACACTTATCCGGTTATTATGAATCTGAGTAATGGTTCAGACCGAAACATGCATCTGCTTCCCGGAGACCTGATTTATAAGGACCAAAATGGAGATGGAGTGATAGATGACTTAGATAGCAGACCAATAGGTTATGCTGAAGGCGGGCTCCCTTACCTGACTTATGGAATCAATTTAGGAGGTGCATGGAAAAGTTTTGATTTAGCAATGGACTTTGCGGGTGCTTCATTTCAATCTTTCCAACAGAACTGGGAAACAAAATGGCCATTTCAGGCATCTGGTAATACATTTGAATTTATGGTTAATGACAGATGGCATCATGCAGACCCGCTTGATGCGAGTTCTCCGTGGGTAGCCGGAAGTTACCCTGCATTGCGTTTGCAACCAACAGATGCTTGGCATAACTACTGTAATAATTCGACTTATTGGATGAAGAATCTGACTTATCTGAGGTTAAGAAATCTAGAACTTGGGTATACTTTACCTTCACTGTTGACAAATAAGCTTTCTATTCAAAAATTGAGATTCTATTTCAGTGGAACAAATCTATTCTGTTTTGATAATATTTCTTATCTGGGATTAGATCCGGAGAATACTGATACGAATGGGTTGGGGTATCCTCAGAACAGGGTGTTGACAATAGGTGTAAATGTAACTTTTTAAAAAATAATCAAATGAAAAATATCTATATATTATCAACTATAGCCATATTATTCATGACTTCATGTGATGATTGGTTGGATAGGGATCCCAAAGAAAAAATAACGGAACAACAAGCATATAGCTCTGAAGGAACTATTAATAGTGTAATATCAGGATTATATGACAGACTTCCGGATATAGGATCGATAGCTCAGGATCTTGGATATTATACACAATTAGATGAAGGCATTTCTGGATTATATGTGAATAATTTTGAAAGTTTCCCGGCTGATTACTGGACTTATTATAATGATTTGGTAAATAAAAAGATTGTAGGACCTTATGTTTTAATCAGAGATATTAATACTCATCTGACAAATTTGGATGCTACTAATGTTTTGTCTCCGGAGAAAAAGACTTATTATGAGGCCGAGGCTCGTCTATTAAGAGTATATGTATATTTTGAGATGGTAAAACGTATGGGGGGAATACCGTTGATTACAGAGACTGCCGGATTTGTTCCCGGATCCGATCCTTCCATATACCAGGAACCTCGCAACAAAGAAGCAGAAGTATATGATTTCATTGCTTCTGAAATAGATGAGATAAAAGAAAATTTGGCTGCCAATAAAGTCATGACACAATATAACAGAGCATCTAAGGGATTGGCATTGGCGATGAAGGCCAGGGCAATGCTGTATGCAGGGACTTTAGCCAAATACAATTCTAGTATGTCTACTCCTGTTACCTTACCAGGAGAAGAAGTGGGAATTCCTGCAGATAAAGCTGATGGATATTTTGAAGCAGCCTTAGATGCAGTAAAAGAATTGGAGCTGATGGGTATTTATGGTTTATATGATAAAAATTCTGATAAGACAAGTAATTTTAGCGAAGCCTTAATTAAAAAGGTAAGTGAAGGAAATAATGAAGTGATTTTTATCAAAGAGTTTTTAGCCCCTAGCAATATGCACAGTTGGACTTCAAATAATATTTGCCGGACTTTACGCGTGGGAGGAGTTAATGGGACGGGAGGATCTACTGTTAGTCCAGTACTGAATCTGGTAGATGCATTTGGCAAAACTGATGGAACATCAGGAAAATTAATTCCTTATGTGGATCCGAAACATACAGATGAAATTGTTGATGATAATGCACTCGATGGTAATCCGGATGCTTATATCTATTATGATAATTTAGGGGATATTTTTGACAAGAAAGATCCTCGTTTATTCGCTACTGTTATTACTCCCGGACAAAAATTCGGTGGGAAAGATTTGTCTATCCAGGCAGGAATTGCGTATTTCAATGCAAAAACAGGGAAACTTTCATTTCAAGCAGGTACTTTCGACAATAAAGATAATAGTAATGTCCTTATGGATGATCAGAGAGCACCTATTTTGGATGAAAAGGGGCAATTAATTTACAAGACAAAAGATGATGGGCCCAGTAAAGAAGCTTTTAGTTCCAGTACAGGCTTTTATGTAGCAAAGTATATGGATGTTAGCCCTAAAAATACATCTACGTTAGCAAGCGATATACAATTTATTCGTTATCGTTATGCCGAAGTTCTCCTGAATGGTGCAGAAGCTGCTTTTGAATTAGGCCAAACTGATCTTGCCCAAAAATATATCAAACAAATAAGAGACCGTGCCGGAATGCTTACTGGGGACAATGTAACGTTGGAGGAAATCCATAATGAACGGAGAGTAGAACTTGCTTTCGAAGGTCATCGTTTCTATGATATCAAACGGTGGAGGACTGCCCATGAGATTTTTGATGGTAGTACAAATACTCAAACAGCTATGATGTATGGATTATGGCCCTATAAAGTATATCGTCCCGGACATGCAACCCATAATAAATGGATATATGTAAGACGAATGCATCCTGGAGTGTATAGCTCTCCCCGAAAGTTTGTGCTCTCAAATTATTATTCGGCATTTCCCTCAAAAGCACTGGAAAATAATCCAAAATTGGTAAAAAATCCAGGACAATAACGATTTATAGTAAGTAACATGTAAAAACAAATTACAATGAAGACATTACGATTAATTTTAATGACATTATTCACAATAACGATATTTTTAGCTTGCGAGTTTGATAATTTTGAGGCTCCGGAGGTAACATTAACAGGTCATTTGAAGTATAATGGGGAAAATCTGGATACCCGTCAGAATGTATTATTCGAATTATATCAATATAAGGAGGATGGATATGCGGCAGCAGGTTCCAAGTCTATTGATGTGAGGGTTGATCAGGAAGGTAAATACTCGGCTGTTCTGTTTCCCGGAAGGTATAAAATGGTGGTCAATGCTTTGAATGGAGGTCTCAGTAATATATATGACTGGACTGATTTTCCAAAAAATGAAGCGGGAAATTTAGATACGCTTTATTTTACTTTGAATGGGAGCAAAACGATGGATTTTAATATAATGCCTTACTATAAAATTAATAATTTCCAGGCATTCTATCGCAATGATTCTATTATATCGAATTTTACTATTCAGAAACTAACGGATATTACCAGCGATAATGTAAAATTCAGATCTGTTTTCATGTATTTAAGTCCAACAATTCATGTAAATAATGACACAGAGTTATCGTTTCCTAAAACTGCTTCATCTGTCACTGTCGATACTCCGATCGAGATCAAAGGTTCTTTGACGAATTATTATACCAACACATATTATAAAAATAATTTCAGAAATTATGTATATGTGAGAATTGCCATTTCTCTTCGTGTTTCTTCTCAGGATTTTATTTTCTCTAAAATAATTAAGGTAGACGGCATTCCTCAGGAAACAATCAATAAATTTAAATAATAAATCTCCCGGTTGGATAGAATCCTATCCAGCCGGAACCTATTTTATTCATCAATAAAAATTAATCACATGAAAAAAACAGTTTTACTCTCGACATTAATCGCTTTTTCAAGCGTGCTTTTCGCTGCGGATCCTCCTGCAAAGGATATCTCTTCTATTTTGTCTTTGAATTCTTCATTATCATTGGGCTTAGACCTTCCCGGAGAACAGGGTGTTAAAGGTTGTGTGGCGGATTTTAACGATGATGGTGTGGATGATTTTATTGTAACAGGATTGTATAATGTGGATGCATCTACCGTAAAAGGGTTCTTCCGTGTGTATTTAGGACAAAAAACCGGAGTTCCTTCATTGGCATATAGTCACATGATTGCAGGTAAAGATGATTTCCTTATTGTAGGAAATGGAGCCATTGATTGTACTAAGTTAGCCGATGGTTCTTTCCTGGTTGCAGTACAGGGAGGAGCCGGAGGAAACTGGTCTAATCCCTTCAAAGGAAATGTTTATAGTCTGAAAGTAACAGGCAATACTGTACAATTTGAATCGGTGGCAGAGCTTGATGCAGGAGCCGGACGTGGTTCTATCTTGTTCTTAGATATGAATAATGATGGTTTAGCTGACATATTCCAGGGAGGGTGGAATGCAGTAGATGCTTGGGTCAACCTGGCGAATTTTTATATCAATGATGGAAGCAATGAATGGTTTGATCAGGAGTTTTACGAAGGTGGTTCTGAGCCAGTTCGCCCTGCAGCAAATAATTTTGTAGTCAAAGGAGATTTGGACAATGACGGAAAAATAGATTTGTTGCAACCTGTTCAGGGACTTGGTTTGTTAGCATATTTCAATAAAGGAGATGGGGATTTCCAGGAAGTATTGGTTACTCCGTTTTCATCAGGAGACAGGGTTGATGGCATCAATTTCAGAAATGAAGATGATGCTACTCAAGCTGACCTGATTGATTTTAATGGCGATGGACTGTTAGATATTGTACTGATAGGAACAAATGATGCAACTCCGACATGGCAGTATCTCTTAAAACTCTATAAAAATAACGGTGATAAAACTTTCACAGAAATAAATCCTACGGATAAATCCGGAAATGCGGTTACATTCCTTGGAGGACAAAGAGCTGATATAGCAATTGCCGATTTCGACGGCGATGGTAAAAAAGATATCATCTTGGGTGCTGAAAATCAAAATGCAGCAGCAACCTGGGGATGTCGTACTTATTTCCTGAGTGGTAACGGACAAGGTGGTTTTGATCAATCAGAGATCACATTTGATGCTACTTCCAATCCGAATGGAATCGTTCCGATGAGCAGAAGAGGTAATTTCGGACGTTTTCTCGTAGGTGATTTCAATGGAGATGGCAAGAAAGACCTGGTAACTGCTGGTTCTGATTATTATGCAAAAAATGCCGGTCTGAGAATCTATTTCAACGTTTCACAGGGTGGTGGCTCTGGTATCAACGATGCAGTTGTAGAAAATATTTCTGTATATACCGGTGGAAATACCGTTTTTGTAAATGGAGCCGTTGGACAAGTAGCTGAAGTGTATTCTGCATTTGGAGCATTGATTCAGACAGAACAGATAACTTCCGATCAGGCATCTTTCAGTGTGAATGGCTTAGGTGTTTATATCGTGAAAATTGGCAGCTATGCACAAAAAATAGTGATTAAATAATTGTTGTTTTTGAATTCCGGATTTTGGATTTCTTTGAGGCAATAGTCCCGATAAATGTATCTGAAATCCGGAATTTAATGTTTAAAGATAAAATTGATGAAAAAAAATATCTTCTGTTTCTTTTCTTTCTGCTTGTTTTTCCATTTTTCTGTTTCTGCATCTGAAGCAAATGAAAAACAAATAATCCCATTTCGTAACTCCCCATCATGGAATGCCTTTTCTTTATCGGAAGTAAAACTTTCCGATAGTTATTTCAAACAAGCAATGGACAGGCATAAGTCGTACGTGCTTTCTTTAGAAGTAGACAGACTAATTCCCCATGTCCTGAAAAGTGCAGGTTTACAAGCCAAAGGGGAGAATTACGGAGGATGGGAACGAAACGGAGGATGTACCTATGGCCATTACCTATCGTCATGTGCATTATACTATGCCGCTACCGGTGAAAAAATATTTTCCGATCGGCTTGACTATATTCTTAGTGAATTAAGAAAATGCCAGAACCAGTTTGACGATGGTTGGTTCATTACCGGAAAAAGAGGAAAGGAAGGATATGCATCTCTTTTGGACGGACAATTATTCCTGAACCAACCCGATGAAACCAAACAACCCTGGAATTTCAATAAAAACGGTAATTCCTGGTATTGTATCCACAAAATACTGGCAGGGCTCCGGGATGCATATGTTTATGCCGGTAAAACCGAGGCAAAAGAAATTCTGATCAGATTATCGGATTATATTGCAGATTTATCTCTTCAGGCAAACAGCGATCTTTTTCAAGCCATGCTTGCGGTTGAACAGGGTGGTATGAATGAAGTTTTAGCTGATGTATATGCCATTACCGGAAATGAAAAATACCTGAAAGCAGCCCAACGTTTTAACCATATCAATGTGATCTATCCGACAGCCAATGGTGAAGATGTGCTTTTCGGAAGACATGCCAATGACCAGATCCCTAAATTTATGGGTGTGGCGCGCCAATATGATTTTACGGATAACTCAATTTACCTCAAAGCCGCCGAAAATTTCTGGGATATACTCATCAATAATCACACACTTGCTATCGGAGGAAACAGTTGCTACGAACGTTTCGGACTTCCCGGAGAGGAAAGTAAACGCCTCGATTATTCTTCTGCCGAAACCTGTAATACGTATAACATGCTGAAACTCTCCAAGCAGCTATTTTTACATTCGGGAGATATGAAATACCTGAATTATTACGAACATGCACTTTACAACCATATATTGGCATCACAGGATCCGGATATGGAAGGTTGTGTAACTTATTATACGGCATTGATGCCCGGACTCTTCAAACAATACAGTACGCCATATGAATCTTTCTGGTGCTGTGTGGGTACGGGATTGGAGAATCATGCCAAATATGCCGAATCCATTTATTTTTACAATGTGCATACCTTACTGGTAAACCTGTTTATTCCTTCTGAATTGAAATCTAAAGAAACCGGATTGAAAATGACTCTGCATACCCGTTTCCCTGAATCGGATACAATTACTTTACAAATAAATGATAAGGGAAAATTTAACGGTTCTGTACAGATCCGTATTCCCGATTGGATACAGACGAAGCCGCAACTGCAAATCAATGGAAAAACAACGGAGATTATTACAGTAAATGGTTGTATTGCTTTGCCCGGTTTAAAGACCGGAGATCAGGTTCAGGTTACTTTCCCCCGCTCTTTGCATATGGATTATGCCAAAGACGAACCTTATTTTGGTACTTTGATGTACGGACCGATAGTTTTAGCAGGTGCTTTAGGACATGACCATATGCCAGAAGACCGTGTTTCGGATAATCGTGCCCTGAAAGATATCGCTCCTTTGCAAAATATACCGGCATTGGTTGGCAATTGGGAAAATCCGGATGAATGGATCATACAAGATCCACAAAAACCACTTTATTTCAAAGTGAAAAACGGAGAAAAACAATCTGATGTAAACCTGGTTCCTTATTTCAGGATGCATCACGAAAGATATACGGTATATTGGAAAATGTACTCGAACGAAACTTTCCGTAAGCGTTCTCAGTCACTTACCGATGAGGTATTGATCGCTCATCCTGAAAACGAAAAACAACATAAGCTCCAGGGAGAAAATGACTCCATCCGCTGGCACGATTATTTTTGGGCAAAAAACCTGCAATACCGCGATGCTGTCGATGGTGGCTGGTTTGCTTATGATCTGAAAATCAATAAAAAAGAAGTAAAACCATATCATTTGATATGCAGATATTGGGGAGACGAATCTCCCGAACATGAATTTGATATCCTGGTGGATGGTCAATTACTGAAAACAATTAGCTTGAACCGTCGTCTATACCTAACATATGTGGATGATATATATCCCATCCCGGCAGCATGGACTCAGGGAAAAGATAAAGTCAATATCCGTTTCCAGGCAAAAGCCGGAAAAACAGCCGGAGGATTGTATCAACTGAAGATAACATTAGATCCGGATTTGAGATAAGATTCTATAATGATTATTCACATGAAATAAAATAACATAAAAATGATAATCATGAAAAAAGTACTATTTTCCCTTTGTTTAGGCTTGCTATTCGCCGCTTGTTCTCACACGAAAAAAGAAATAGCAGAGCTAAACATTATCAATCCCGTATTATCCGGAGATCGACCAGATCCGACCATTATCAAAATCGGTGATACTTATTGGGCTTCGGCAACCTCCAATGAATGGGCGCCTTTATTCCCTATTTTCAAATCAACAGATATGGTGAATTGGGAATTGGTATCTTATGTTTTCCCGGATAAAGCTCCGGATTGGGCGCTGAATAATTTCTGGGCCCCGGAATTATCATATGATAAAGAACAAAAGAAGGTTTTTATATACTACACCGCCCGTTCAAAAGAGACCGGCAGGTTGACTGTGGCTGTGGCAAGCGCCGATTCTCCTGATGGAAAATATACGGATCATGGTCCTTTGGTCAGTCAGGAACCGGGATCTATCGATGCCTTTGAATTTACCGATGAGAATGGAAAGATTTATCTTTCCTGGAAAGAAGATGGTAATAGTATGGGACGTCCGACACCTATCTGGGCACAGGAAATCAATCAGGAAAGAACCCAATTGATCGGACAACCGGTAGAATTATTCCGCAACAATGAGGCTGATGATACAAGTTGGGAACGCTGGTTGATCGAAGGAGTCTGCATCTTCAAGAAAGGAAAATATTATTATGCGACTTATTCCGGAGGAAGTTGCTGTGATAAAAACTGTAACTACAAAACCGGGGTTGCCCGTGCTAAATCTGTTTTAGGTCCGTGGGAAAAATATGAAAAAAATCCGATCCTGACAGATAACAACGACTGGAAATGTTCCGGACATGGTACAGTCGTACAGTATGGGGATGATTATTACATGCTTTATCATGCTTATAATACAACCGGAGATGTATATGTAGGTCGTCAGGATGTACTGGGAAAAATAGAATGGACAACAGATGAATGGCCTGTCTTTAAAAACAATGCAACCTACAACCGTATCTCTGAAAGTCTTGATTTTAAGGATGATTTTTCTGAAGAAAAACTGAAACCTGTATGGCAATGGCGTGTAACGCAAGATATACAATTCAATACCAGACCTGATGGCTTATATCTGGGTGCTTCTACAGAGAATGAACAGATTGGAACCCTCTTGGTACAACAAACCAAATCTTTGGATTATACGCTGAAAGCAGATATAGACCTGTCAAAAAGTGGAGACAACACTTTCTCAGGAATTGTCCTGGTCGGGGGAATTCACAATGGTTTTGGAGCTCCATTGGCAACCATTGGTATATATGCCGGTAAAAAAGGAATAGAAGTCAGAAAGAATCAGGAGAACCTCACTGTTTTAAGTAAAACAGATATTTCAGCCCCAACGATAACATTGATTATGCATGTAACCAAGGGGTATATGTTATCATTTGCATATGAAAATAACGGAGAATCAGTTACCCTGGCAGAAGACGTAGATGCATCAGGCCTTGTTCCCTGGGGGATGGGCTTCCGCTTTGGTTTGGTAAGTTCCGGTCCGCAGGGAGAATCCGGAGTATTTAAGCAAGTACAACTTTCAAATAAATAAAGTTATGAAGAAGTTATTGTTATGGCTATGTTTTTTGCCGTTTGTTACCATCGCCCAACAATCCATAGAACTAAAAAACGGACTTTTATTCCCTCAATTCAAGGAAGGTACAGTCATGTATAAAAACGGGTCATCAATAAGCGCCCGCATGAACTACAACACCATCGATGAAGAAATGCTCTTTATAGGCCAGGATGGAATTATCATGGCATTAGCCGATGCCAATACTGTTGGTTCTATCATTTTTTCTTCCGAGAACCGGCGTTTCATTCCTTCTAAGGGAGATGCTTTTTATGAAGTAATCAACCTGGAAGGAGATCATCAATTTTTTATTGACTGGAAATCCAAACTAATTTCGCAAGGTAAATCACTGGGATATGGTGGGAATTCATCAACTGCTGCTGTGACCGATATCGGAAGTGTCAGTGGTCGCGGAGCAGAATATGCCCGGCTTGCATCCGGTGAAAAGTTTGAGACTTCTACTACCCGTTCTTTTTATATCAAAGTGAAGTCTTCGTATAAAAGGTTCAGTGATGCTAAGTCTTTAGCCAAGTTGTTCAAAGGACATGAAACGGAGATTCAGGAATATGTAAAGGAAAATAAGACGATTTTTTCAAATTTTACGGATGTGAAGGGGGTATTGAATTATTGTTATCAATTGAAATGAATTAGAATAGAAAGCTTTTTTGTAAAATAAAAATCTTCATCAATTTGTTGCTGACAATTGAATATTATTGTGTATTGCAAACGGTTGGTGTGGAATATCTCAATTTTCAATTAGTGTTTTTACACTCTAAAAATCATATTATGAAACCAGAAAAAAGTGCATACAATTACTCATTTGCCGTTTTATTAGTATTTGTTTTCTCTTATTTACAGACTTTTTCCCAGCATAGTCTTGAAAGCAAATACAACATGTTTAGAGTAGATGATGTTATCACCAAACAAGAAGTGGAGTATAAAGACGCTGGTCGTTCAGGTAAAAATGTTTTGTGGGATTTCAGTAATCTCAATGTGCAAAATGATAAATATACAATTCATTATTTTGCAAAGGGAGATTCTTTGGTTGTTGGATTGGAGCATCGAACAATGTATTATTATTCATTGTCTGGAGACTCATTATTTCTCTGGGGCTTTGAAAATCCCACCACATTGATGTGTGGAGAACAACCGGAACTTTTACTCAAATTTCCTTTTCATTACGAAGATTCTACATTTTGCTATTACAATGGGAATGGCAAATATTCTGGCCGTTTAAAGATAAGTAATATGGGTACTGTTGCCAATAAAGCGGATGCTTATGGTATGATGGTACTTCCGGATAAGGATACATTGAGGAATGTTATAAGGATACATTCTGTAAAAAAAATAGCCGATGGTACAGAACCTTTGTTTTTTTGGGATGAAAAAGATTTGTCTAAAAGTTTGGTGTCAACAGATAGTATTAATTATCGTCTTACAAATGATTCGATTATACAGGAAGTTGAGACATACCGATGGTACGCAAGAGGGTATCGTTATCCAATTTTTGAAACCATAAAAACCATTACCCATAATGGAAGTAAAGAGAAAAACTTTTTTGAGGTTGCATTTTTTTATCCTCCACAGGAACATTCTTATTTAGAAGAGGATATACAGAACTCTTCTTTGTTATTAAAGGGTGAAGAAGAGGAACAGCCTATAGGAATAGCCTTGTTTTCATATAATTATTTCCCGAACCCCGTAGCTGATATGCTAAATCTAGAATATTACATGGAAGAACCATCTAATATATATATCGGATTATTTGATATATATGGAAAGTGTTTATTTCAATCAAACAAAAAACAGGAGAGGGGAATTTATTTACAAGATATAGATATGTCAAAATATTTGATGGGAAATTATATCCTGAAAATTATGGTGTATGGTAATAGTTTTGACGAATTGATAATAAAAAAATAGTCTGAAATCATGAACATAAAAAACACACTTATTGCAGGTATTTATTTTTCTTGTTTTCTCATTCCAGGAAAAACTCAAAATCAGGAAAATTATTTGGAAGGACAAGATACCACAAAAATTTCATTGAGAAGTACAAGTAGCGTTGAATCTTCTTTCCAGCAAAAAATGATTCCATCGTCTCCAATGGCTGCAAATTTCAATAAATTTCAGGATGTACCGGTTGGTTATAATACGGGAGTCCCTAATATAAATATCCCATTATATACAATTGAATTAAATGGTTATTCTCTTCCCATTACTCTTTCTTATCATCATTCAGGCATCAAAGTTGATCAGATAGCGAGTGAGGTTGGTCTTGGTTGGGTACTTAATCTTGGAGGAACGCTCTCTCGTACGATCAATGGAATTTCTGACGAAAGTTTGGGCAGTGAACTTGTCAAAGATAAGCAATTATATGATAAGGTTACTTATCGGGATTTGTTTGACTTTTATACAAGACCTTTATCAACTGGCTCTTATTTTGATGCAGAGACAGATGATGGGGTCGATCGGGATATGTTTCAGTTTTCTATTCCGGAAGGTTCTGGTCGGTTTTTTTATTCAGGAGGAGAACCTATTCATGTAAATACAAAAAATAGGAAAATTGATTTGCCCAATTTAGGATCTACTGAATTAAGGTCAGGTAATGGAACTACTTATTTTTTTAATTTTCCATTAAAAACGAAAATGAATATTGGTCTTATAGAGTATAATGTGCCAACATCATGGAAATTATCAACTATAACTACTCCTTTTGAAGAACAAATAGAATTTGAGTATACTAAAACTCAATTTGAAATGAAAGTTCCTAATTTTAGTTTAACTAATGTAGAATGTTCTACGAATGGCCGTAATGTTAGTATTGGTACTCATTTCATAACTGAATATTCTCCAAAGGCAATTCAATTTGAAAATGCTCATGTAAAAAACATAACATTTCCAGGAGGATATATTAAGTTTATACCGGGAAATATAAGGGAAGATTTGCCGAATAATTATTCGATAAAAGAAATGCAGATTTATAATTATAAAAACGAAATGATTCGTAAATGGGAATTTACTTACTTTTATACTGGAACACCACCGGATGTGAATAAATCTGATTCCTTTTTATATAAAAGGTTAATGCTAAAACAATTAAAAGAAGTTTTTTCCGGAGAGGTTTATAAATTTGAATATGATACTACAAATATGCCCCGAAGAGATTCTCCTGATAAAGATTATTATGGATATTGTATAAATAGAGGCTTGGATAATCCATTTCCATCAGATACTAAGCTTAATATTATAGGAGTTAACAGAGAACCGCATTCGGAAAATGCAAAATCACATTCATTGAAGGAAATCATATATCCTACAGGAGGACACGTTGTTTTTAATATGAGTTTGCATGATAATATTCAAGCATATTATAATTTAAAGCAACATTCTTTTTCTGGGGGAGGTTTGAAGGTTGATTCTATTATTTGGAAAAATACGGATGGTTCTTTCTTAAAAAAAGAGTCATATGTTTATCATTATGGAACCATGTTATGTTACCCGTCATTTTATTATGAAAATTACTATACTTATAATTCCCGAGAGTATTGTTCTATTTCAGGGACTCCAACTTCCCATGTGAATACTGAAGAAGCATCAATTGTATTTTATGATCTTGTAAAACGTAAATTATCAGATTGGACAGAAGTATACGAATACAAAAATTATAATTATACATTTACACCTCCATCTTATGAAGAGGTAGTATATGGAGCATATCAGCATGGGCAGAATTCTACCATGGGTAGCGAAGGACTCGATTATTTTAATTTGCCGACACCGACTTCGGGTGGCTCTTTATTTCTTGATTCGAAATCTCTATCATTATTAGGACATCGGTTTCTCTATATGAAATCATTTTATAATGATAGTCCTTTGATGCAATTAACTTATCTTGATGATTATGGAGAGGAAAAGAAAAAAATAAAATATATACAAACTAAAGTGCCAGGAGATAAGTATTATGGAATAATCCGTTATCAAACAGAAGGAGAACAAAAGACATACAATAAATTTTATTTATATCCCATAATTACAGGTAGTGTAGAGCTTTCTGAAACTATAACTACAGAATTGGGTATTGAAACATCTGAAAAATTCACATACGATAAAATTACTGGTAATTTAGTTAAAAAAGAGGTGAATAATAGCCGGGGACAAAAGCAAACAGAATTGTTTTTACATGGCTGGGATGAGACTACTAGTGATTTTACTCAGCAAAACCCATCTTGGTTAGTTAATGATAATATAAATCCAGACGACTTATTATTATATAAAAAAACAATCGGTAACAGCATTGAGAATGCTTACGTGTTGTCTTATCAGTCTGCGAAACCAACCACCATATATGAAGGGTATACACAAACAGATAAGGCCTGTTTTGATACACAAAAACACATGGAATTCAAATATAATGATAAATTCAGGACGATTGAGAAAAAACAAACAAATGGGAATGTCTGTGAGACCTTTTTGTGGAGTTATAATGGATTATATCCTGTAATACAGATTATGGGTGCTGATTTGGAAAAAGTTAAAGAAGCATTGCAGCTACAACAATTGAATTCATATGTTGACTATAATATGATGGTTTCGGAAGCGAATATTCAAATGCTTTCTTCGAAATTGCGTACTGTATTTTCAAATACTCCAATAACAGTTACCACCTATCTTTACCAGCCATTGATCGGAATAAAGTCCATGATAGATCCTCGTGGTATTACAACGAGTTATGAATATGATGCTGCCGGAAGGTTGAAACGTGTAAAAGATTCAAAAGGAAGAATTCTCTCTGCATACGACTATCATTATCAAAATCAATAGGAGGACTTTTATGAAAATAGCTAATTTTATTATACTACAGATATTGAGTATTGCGTTTGTACCGCTTTTATTGTCTCAAAACACAATGACTACTGCGGTCAATGTTGGGACAAAAAATGCTTCATTCTCATATACAGATACAATAAATACGCAAAATTATACCAATAATTATGGTCGTCCGACCAATGATATATTTCATAAATTCACAATTAACCAAATTACGGATATTGAGATCATTCATTGTGGTTCACAGATTCCTCTGACATATATTTACCTGTTAAATGCATCAGGATTTCTGATTAATCATGCTAATATAGGTCATTATTGTTCTCGTGAAGCTTCTGAAGCATATCTGGATGTGAAACGTTTGCCATCCGGTACATATTATGTAGTTAGTGAGGGTGCGGAACAGAATGGCAATATTATTACTACTATCCGAGGAACAGTAAGAAATGAAGTAGAAAGTCTGAACCTGAGCCAAGGCCAAAATTATATGGTGGAAATCAAGCCTTTGGATGCTACCGCGAAAGCCGATATTTCTGCTACGGGAGTTACTCTGGAGAGTGGGGTTCGGTCTTTAGCCACGGTTCAATATTTTGATGGATTGGGACGTCAGGTGCAAACTGCTCAAAAAATATCTACGAATAGTGGCTATTTGGTCAGTTTACAAGAGTATGATGAATCTGGAAGGCCGACTAATAGTTGGTTGCCTGCACCTATAGATAATGGAAAGTTTATTCCGGATCTGAAACAAAAAATTATTGATTCTTACAGCCAAGATACAAAGCCATATGCTGTTACTCAATACGAACCTTCTTCTTTAAACCGGGTTGCCCAGGAATTTGGCCCCGGGGAGGACTGGCATATCAAAGGTAAATCTGTACAATATGATTATTTGGCTAATACAGCTTCTGGGACTTTATCCTGCGGCTTTTTTAGTGTCACATCGGATGGCAAATTGGAAAAAAATGGTAACTATGCTGCCAAACAGCTATTTATCACCCGAACGATTGATGAAGATGGAAATATTTCATATGTTTTCAATGATAAACAGGGGGTGCAAATATTGATAAGGCAAATGGAGGGAAATACTCCATCTGATACTTACTGTGTATATGATGATTTTGGGCAACTTCGTTACACACTTCCACCCAAAGCAGCAGATGCTTTTGCTACAGATGGAACATGGGATATAAATGGTACTAGTACGCAGTCTGTGGCTTTGAAAGATTACGCATATATTTATAAATATGATGAACAACGCCGTTGCATTGAAAAAAAACTTCCCGGAATAGAACCTGTTTTTTATGTTTATGATAAAGCTGGCCGGTTGATTCTTTCGCAGGATGGAGAACTGAGATTGAAGTCAGAATGGGTATTCAATAAATATGACATGCTGGGGCGGCTTATTATCTCAGGAGTATTTCCAAATACCTATCCAGTTGCTGTTTTGAGAAGTAATTATAAAAATATTGTTGTTACGGAATCTTATGGAAACGGACATTATGGATACACTTGGAATTGTGATCCTTTGGCTACTAAAGGCCAAGTGTTATTGGTTAATTATTATGATAGCTATACCCAGTTATATGCTCAGTGGAGCAGTCCGTCTGTTTTGAATTGGGAAACTAAAGCCGGTTATGGAACCCGGTATACTGATACTTCTTGTACTGAAAATTCATATAAAGGTTTGTTGACAGGTACTTTTGTCAGAAATATTGATGGAGGAGAAACTATAACTGCTATGTATTATGACGAAAACCAACGGATAGTGCAAACGAAAACCAAAAACCATTTGGGAGGAATTGATAAGGAATTTATTAAATATGATTTTACAGGGAATCCGACAGATAAAATGTTCATACATGGTATCGGAGATATTACAGAGTGCTTTTATTATGAATATGATCAGACAGGGAGGCTCACCAATACCTGGCATACTATAGATAAACAACCGAGAGTGTTGATGTCTCAAATTTCATATGATAATCTGGGGCGGGTGTCAATGAAAAGACTGCATGATAATAAAGAAGCAATTAGTTACAAATATAATATCCGCAGTCAACTTTCGTTTATTCGTTCTTCAAAGTTCAGGGAAGATTTGTTTTATAATGAAATCAGGTCAGGTAATACCCCCTGTTATAATGGAAATATTGCATCTGTTTATTGGAAAGTGGGGCCTGAATCATACTACCGGGAATTCAAATTCACATATAATAACAGTGGTTGGCTCAAAGGAGCTTCTTATTATAAAAATGGCTCGGCAAATTCATCATACAATACTTCATATTATTATGATAAGCAGGGCAATATGTCTTATATGTCTTACAATATACCATATAATTTAGCAACAGATTCATATTTGACTCAGTCCTTAACCATTCAAAATAACGGAAATCAATTGAAATGGGTAAGATATAACGGATATCCTTTATACCAGTATAATTCACAAAGTTTTGTTGATGGTGATAATCTGGATGTTGAATATCTGTATGATAAAAATGGAAATCTAGTATCTGATTATAACAAAGGAATTACCAAAATCAATTATAATTTCTTAAATTTGCCTTCAGTATTGCAATTCAAACAAGGCCATACAATCCAGTATACCTATGATGCTTCAGGCGTGAAGCGTAAAGTGAAATATACTGCAGTTAAAGAAGGGATAAATGTGAATGTTTCAATGGGGTCATTGGTACCTCTAACCGGTGGACAGATAAGTTATATTACAGTTGATGACTATTGTGGAAATGTTGTTTATTCCGGAGAAGGAACTTCCGTAAATCGGATCCTTACCCCTGAAGGTTATTTGAAACAGAGGTATGAAACTTCCGGCGATTGGGTTTATATTTACTCATTAAAAGATCATCTAGGCAATGTTCGTCTGGAATTTGATCAAACTGGAGTTGTCAAAGGTTACACCCATTATCATCCTTTCGGAATGGAATTTATGGAGCCGGGTACTCCATCTTTGAAAGCAGAGCGTTATTCTGGCAAAGAGTTTCAATCTGATTTCGGACTAAATACTTATGATTTTCAGGCGCGGATGTATGATGCGGTTTTATGTAGATTTAATCAGATGGATCCGCTTTGTGAGAAGTATTATTCGATTAGTCCTTATGTTTATTGTGGTAATAATCCTGTGAACCGGATTGATCCAAATGGAATGGAGTGGAAAACTGCAGAAGATGAAGAATATGCAAGGAAGTTGTCTAATGAAATGACTACCAAAATAAACACGGAACAAAAGAGTATTGATAAGTTAAATGCAAAAATAGCCAAGAATCAGGAAAGAGGTAAAGATGTTTCAAAAGACCAAGCAAAAGTAGCGAATAAGCAAGCAAATATAGATAATCTGAATGCAGGAATCACTGAATTGACCGAAATGGGGGCTACTCCAGATCAAGTGTTTACTTATAATGATACAGCAGAGAATGTTGGAGGTACCGATATAGATGCAAGTGGAGCAATTGTAATGGATATTGCAAATAATGGCTCTGTAAGTAATGGGATTCATGAATCATCACATGGATATGATTTATGGAGAAATGGAAGGCCTACAGAACGGACTGCAATTCCTGGGGAAATTAAAGCATATAGTCGACAATTTTCGTTTGATAACAGCAGTTTACCTGTTTCTAAATTTGGGAAAGCTAATTCTTTGAGTGATATTAATCATCGTTGGGTATTAGGGATAAACAATGCAGGAGATTATTTATATATAAGATTTGTATATCCAAATAGAAATCCAAAGGATATATTGAACCTTATTAAATGAGAATGTTTATGAAATACACTAATATGATACTTGTATGTATTTTAAGCGTTCTGTTGAATAGCTGTAATAAAGTCTTTTTTATAAATGGGATGTACAGAGGAAAAGATAACCCTCATGTTTTTATTTTTTCTGAGGATTCTACATTTAAATATGAATATCGTGCTGTATGGTATAGTGAATCATCTGGAACTTGGCAAAAAACAAGGGATGCGATATATCTAAACAGTTTTGAGCAGAGGGATAAAATGCCCATAGAATATGTGAAAACAAAAAATACCCAAAGAGAGACAAATATTAAAATCAAAATAAATGTCCCAGACAAATCAGAAAGGGATTACATCTGTTTTCCATATGTAAATGATAAATCCATGTTAGAGAATCCAGAGAAAGGATCATACTCCTTTGATACAAAAGTTTCTATAGATAGTATTTACTTTTTGGTAGCTAAAAGACCTTTTGTTTTACGAGGAACTGGATACAAGATGAGTTATGATGATGTTAATACAAAAACTATATATCCTCATTTGTTGGTTGGAGAAAATCTTGAGGTTACAGTTAATATTATTGATTCTCTGTTTGGTTACAAAGTATTTAAAGATGAAAAATTGGAATTAAAAAATGGAAAGATTATTTTCAAAGACAGAGGGAAAAAAAATAAATTGTATCGGAAGAAATAATTTAACGTAGTAAGATACTGTTTAAAAAACTAAATTTTAAGGTAATTTATTTATTTTTGACGCTTAAAGAAACTTATTTTATTGATTATGAGAAAGATTATGAAACAATTTGCTAGATATTTATTAATACTGACTTTGGGCCTATTTCAATCCACAATTGGCAAAAGTCAATATAATATAGAATGTCTTATTAATGCCAATTGTATCCATTATGCAATTGAAAATGAAAACTTAGTCAACTGTGGTTATTATGATTATAACTATCTATCAACAAATATTATAGGAGAAGAAAGAATTATTATTGAATTTAGTGATTTGGCAGAACGATTGGTTTTAAGAAGAGAAATTGTTGATGAAATGCTAATGGATACTTATTTTGTATACGACGAACATGGTAATCTTCGGTGTGTTTTACCTCCATTGGTTTCGGGTAGCGAAATCACTGAAGAAAAATTAAAAAATTATGCTTTTATATATTCATATGACAATTATAATCGCTTAATTGCTAAAAAACTTCCTGGATTTCAATGGTATTATTATGTGTATGACGAATCTAGTCAGTTGATAGATTCATGTGGAGGAGAAAAAAT
>JAVBMQ010000051.1:0-10076 GCA_031552335.1 Bacteroidales bacterium
GTAGTCAAAGAATTTTTAAATGTCTGTTCGAATGCAAGGAATTTTAAAATAGACTGATTAACAGAACTATGAAAACGAACACCACCTTTATATGGACCAATAGCATTATTATGCTGAATACGATATCCCATATTCGTTTTGACATTACCCTTATCATCTACCCATGTCACCCGGAATGAAAAAATTCTATCCGGAATACAAAGCCTTTCAATCAGGTTTGCTTTGTCAAATTCAGGATGCTGATTATATACATCCTCAATAGATCCCAAGACTTCTTCAACTGCCTGATGATATTCCGGTTCATTCGGAAATCTTCTCTTCAAATCGCTTAAAACTTCTTGTAACTTCATTATTATATTTGTTTAGGTATAAAAAATACACAATAACTCTTATCGGGCACAAAGGTACAAATAATTTCCAGCTTTCAAAATATTTGAAAGTCTTTTTATCTAAAAAATATCATTATGACAATAAAATAAAGATTTTTCTGTCTTTTTTACACAATTAATCTCATGTATTTTTCGAAATCCCCAGAAAAATAATCAAGCCTGAAGCTATGATCGTAAAAATAGTTACAAAATCAATGGTTTTTGAATACACAACAAGCAATACAACCAAAAATACCCATAAAAGGACAATGCTAATAATCTGACTTTTTGATAATCTTCTTCGTGCCATAGAAATACAAATAAAAATATTACATTCAACAAAAATACTACCTCTTTTCACTTCTTACTCCTTCTTTTTCTTCTTTTTTATATAAAGAAAGAAAAAATAATGTCAAATATTCTTTTTTTGAATCAAAATACCATATCTTTGCCTGAAATAGAAAAATTCAATCTAATGTTCCATCTATAAAATTTAAACCTATGAAGACTATTCATTATTTAGGATTAACAACTTTGGCACTAGGACTATTTATGGGTGCCTGTGACGATGTTGAGGAAGCCAGTATTATCAATGTTGATGTACCTGATTTCAGTATCAGTATTCCGGCAAATATCTCTGCTCCGACAGATGCTTTAAGAAGTGCAAGTGAAGATGAATACAAACCTTTCTTCGGAACAGCTACTCTTGACATTGAAACTGTTTCCTCTGATTTAGCCAAATATAAGGACTTGATAAAAGAGTTTAAAATCGGCGACCTCATATTCATGGCTCAAAACATCGTGCAGGAAATCAATGGTCAGGCAAAAAATGTTCGTATTTATGCTGATGGAATTGATGGAGCCTTCTCTTTAGATAATTATCAATTTGGTCAAAGTATCTTTGGAAACCCTCTTTTAATTGGTTATGCCGAAAAGATTTTCAATAAATTGATTACAGATGGTACCGTCACCATTAACATTTCCGGAAATACAAATCTCCCGGAAGGAGAAACCCTTCATTTCGACCTTGACTTTATAGATCTTGAGGTAAAGGCACAGGTGCTGAAACTTAAATAAATTACGAATTACGAATTATGAATTACGAATTTTTTGCATCAACTAATTCGTAATTCATAATTCGTAATTCGTAATTTTACTTAGTCTATAAATCTCTCCGTCAACCCTCCAAATGCTTCTATCCTACGATCCCTGAAAAAAGGCCACCAACGGCGTACATTTTCTGAGCGTTTGATATCAACAACCACAACCAGATTTTCATCCTGATGGTTTGATGCTTCAATTAACATTTCCCCTTGCGGTCCGGCAACAAAGCTATTTCCCCAGAACTGAATACCATTAGTCATTCCTGAGGGATCAGGTTCATATCCTACCCGGTTTACGGAAATAACAAAAAGTCCGTTAGCCACTGCATGTGCCCTTTGAGAGATGATCCATGCATCTTTTTGTCGCATTTTTTCGTCATCCGTATCCGAAGATTCCCATCCGATGGCCGTAGGGTAAATCAAAAGTTCGGCTCCAGCCAATGCCATCAGGCGTGCTGCTTCCGGATACCACTGATCCCAACAAACAAGTACTCCTAATTTACCGATGGAAGTCTGAATGGGGACAAAACCTAAATCACCCGGGGTAAAATAAAATTTTTCGTAATAGGCAGGATCATCAGGGATATGCATCTTTCTATATTTACCGGCAACAGCACCATCTGTATCCAAAACAACTGCCGTATTATGATACAAGCCCGGCGCCCGCTTTTCAAAAAGAGAGAGCACCAACACGATTCCCAGTTCGCGGGCAAGAGCGCCAAAATATTCTGTAGACGGTCCCGGAATCGTTTCGGCCTGGTCAAAAACAGAGACATCCTCCGTCTGACAAAAATACAATCCGTTATGAAGTTCCTGCAAAACAACCAATTGAGCTCCCTTAAAAGCACAATCACGAATATTCCCGGACAGTTTCTCCATATTCATCCGGACATCCGAGCCATTGGATTGCTGAACAATTCCTATTTTCAATTTTTCACTTTTCATTTTCCACTTTTCACTTTAAAACCCCTTCCGGGAATTGCATGGTTATGCAATGCAAAGAACCATGTTGTTTAATTAACGGGAGACAATTGATTCCTATGATTTCACGCCCAGGAAAAATTTCCTGCAAACATTTTCTGGCAAGCTCATCTTTTGAAGATTGGTAAAACGGCAACAAGACAGCATCATTGATAATCAAAAAATTAGCATATGTTGCAGGCAATCTCTCCCCATTTTCATAAACCGCATCTGCCATAGGCAAAGAAATTAACCGGTAAGGATCTCCTTCTTTTGTCCGGAACGAAAGCAATTCCTCTTTCATTTTTTGTAAAGCCTCGTAATGCTCATCTTCCGGATCATCACACTGCACATAAGCAATGGTTTTCGGATCACAAAAACGAGCCAATGTATCAATATGACTATCTGTATCATCTCCGGCCAAATATCCATGATTCAACCACAAGACTTTTTTCGCATCAAAAATCCACTGAAGATGATCCTGTATTTCTGCTTTCAGTTTATAATCATTGCGGTTAGGAGACAACAAACAGGGAGACGTAGTAAGTATAACCCCTTCCCCATCTGACTCAATGCTTCCACCTTCCAATACACAATATTTCATATTTTGCAAACCCACTTCCGGTTGAAAAACTCCTTTTTCAAATAATTTCCGGGTAATCTGATTATCCAGATTGGCTGCAAATTTCAATCCCCATCCGTTGAATGTAAAATCATACAACCAGGGCTTTCCATCTACCAAGACCGTAATAGCTCCATGATCTCTTGCCCAGGTATCATTGGCAGGCACTTCACAAAAAATAATCCGGTTAAAATGACGACTGATTACTTCATCTTCAGACAAACACTTCTGTGTTTCCTGTACATTCCGGCAAACAACCAACAATTTTTCTCTTTGCACAATTTCCCTTGCAATGGCAATATAACAAGGAATAACTTCATCCAGGATATCCTTCCAATCCGTATCCTCATGTGGCCAGGTAAGCTGAACCCCACTCTGCGGATACCATTCCGCAGGAAAAACAATCTGATGCTGATTTGTATTCATGACTGCGAAGGTAAGAAAATAATGAAAAACGAAAAATGAAAAATAAATGGATATTGATGCTTATTCCTTATCTTTGCAGTTAAATTTAATCTTCCTATATATGGATTATCTTGAAAGCCGGAGATCTATCCGGAAATATACCGGCCAACCGGTGGATGACACTTTATTAAATCGTTTATTCAATCTGGCAGCCCGTTCTTCAACTACCGGTAATATGCAGTTATACAGCGTAATTACAACCCGTTCCGAAGCCATGAAAAAAGCATTGGCTCCGGCCCATTTTAATCAGCCAATGGTCACCCAGGCACCGGTTCTATTAACATTTTGCGCAGACTTCAACCGTTTTAATCAATGGTGCAAACAAAGAAAAGCAGAACCAGGATATGATAATTTTCAATCATTCATTACAGCCTTGATTGATGCTGTCATCTTCACACAAACATTTTGTATGGCAGCAGAACGGGAAGGCTTGGGAATATGCTATATTGGCACAACTACTTATAATCCTGATAAAATTATTGATATATTGGAAATACCCCAACATGTGGTACCCATCACTACCATTACATTGGGTTATCCGTCCGAAATTCCGGTGCAACCGGATCGTTTGCCGTTAGAAGCATTTGTACATCACGAAAAATACAATGATTACACACCAGAGCAAATTGACAAAATATATACTTATAAAGAATCTCTTCCCGAAAATTTGAAATTTATTGCTGAAAACAGCAAAGAAACACTTGCACAGATTTTCACGGACATCAGATATTCAAAAGTAAACAATAAACACTTTTCCGATGTTTTATTGCGAGTGATTAAAGAACAAGGTTTTTGATTTCATTTCATCATGACTAAAGAAAAAATTCAGGGGCACATTATCATTTTTATAGTAAATGTGATCTTTGGCCTCAACCTGATTATCAGTAAATCCTTATTACCCGGCCATTTGAGTCCGATGGGGTTGACATTGTCCCGCATTGTATTTGCATGTATAGCATTCTGGATGCTGTCTCTTTTCGTTAAAAAGGAAAAAGTGCCTGTCAAAGATTTATTTATGCTTTTTATTTGTGGCATGTGCGGCTTGGCGCTCAACCAAACAACCTTTATTATAGGTTTAAATAAGACATCTCCTGTAGATGCTTCCATATTGACCACAAGCACCCCTCTGATGGTCATGATTTTCGCTTTTTTTATCCTGCGGGAACCAATAACCTTAAAAAAAGCGGGAGGAGTTCTGATGGGAGCAGCCGGAGCCATTTTGCTGATACTTTCAGGAAATCACGGAGAACAAAATAGTAGTGGAATGGGAAACTTCCTTGTAATTGCCAGCGGTTTTATCTACTCTATCTATTTAGTAATTGCCAAACCACTCACATTAAAATATAGTGCTGTTACCATGATGAAATGGATGTTCCTATTTTCCACCATTGTATTATTACCTTTTGGATATGAAGATATGTTACATGCCCATGCATATATGACTCCCTATGAAAATAATGTATTAATGAGAGTTTTCTTTGTTCTTTTCGGCGGTACCTTTCTGACATACCTCCTGATTCCGATGGCATTGAAAAGGATACGTCCTACCACCGTCAGCATGTATAATTATGTACAACCCATCATTGCCTCTTTTGTGGCTACAACTATCGGACAAGACAATATTACTTTAGACAAAATCCTCTCCTGCATACTTATTTTTACAGGTGTATATTTTGTAACTGTTAGTAAGTCAAGAGAAGACGTTGATAAAGAAATCAAGAATTAATATTTCTCTCAAAAAAACGAATAAACGTATCTTCCTAATTTTCAAAAAGAAACACATATATAAATTCAAAATTTATTTTTTGGGAAAACTTTTCTATTTAATTTAAAAGTTAATTCATTAAACACCAGATAATTATAAATAATTTTAGAAAACTTAACACTCAAAATTAAAAACATTTACGCTTTCATTTGTTCTATTCAAAAAGAATGTCTAATATTGCATTCTGTTTTCATATACATTGGGGAACATATGTATCTTCCCCATAAATACATTTCCTATTTATAATTATTGAACAAAAAAAAGTGAAAAAACAAATCTACACCTTCAACGAAGCGTACAGTGCTGCTCTTGACTATTTCAAGGGAGATGAATTAGCAGCTAAAGTTTGGGTCAACAAGTACGCCCTAAAAGATGGTTTCGGCAATATCTATGAAAGGTCGCCGGAAGACATGCACCGACGTTTGGCAAGTGAAGTTGCCCGTATAGAAAAAAAATATACAAATCCTCTTTCCGAGAAAGAGCTTTTTGACTTGTTCGATGAATTTAAATACATCGTACCTCAGGGAAGTCCGATGACAGGCATTGGCAACAACCACCAAATCGCATCCCTGTCCAATTGTTTTGTAATTGGAATGGATGGACAAGCAGATTCATATGGAGCAATCATCAAAATTGACGAAGAACAGGTGCAACTAATGAAAAGACGTGGCGGTGTGGGGCATGATCTTTCACACATTCGCCCCAAAGGTTCTCCTGTAAAAAATTCAGCATTAACATCTACCGGCCTGGTTCCTTTCATGGAACGTTACTCCAACTCCACCAGAGAAGTAGCCCAGGATGGCCGTCGCGGAGCTTTGATGTTAAGCGTATCTATCAAACATCCCGATGCAGAATCTTTTATTGATGCAAAAATGGTAGACGGCAAAGTAACCGGCGCCAATGTATCCGTCAAATTAGACAATGATTTCATGGAAGCCGCAATCAGCGGAAAATCCTACTATCAACAATATCCGGTAGATTCCGACGAACCCAGTTTTGTTAAAGAAATCGATGCCACCTCCTTGTGGAAAAAAATCGTACACAATGCATGGAAATCGGCCGAACCTGGCATCTTATTCTGGGATACAATTCAAAAAGAATCCATACCCGACTGTTATGCCGACCTCGGATTTAAAACCGTATCCACCAATCCCTGTGGAGAGATTCCTCTGTGTCCTTACGATAGTTGCCGGTTATTGGCCATCAATCTCTACTCATATGTCGTAAAACCTTTTACTGCAGACGCTTATTTTGATTTTGAACTTTTCAAGAAACATGCACGTCTGGCACAAAGGATCATGGATGATATTATTGACCTGGAAACAGAAAAAATAGATATGATTCTTGACAAAATCAAATCCGACCCGGAAAATGAAGAAGTCAAAGGATCTGAAAAAATGTTATGGGAGAAAATCCGTAAAAAAACCCTGCAAGGGAGAAGAACCGGCGTCGGAATTACTGCTGAAGGTGATATGCTTGCAGCTTTAGGTATAAGATATGGGACTGAAGATGCTACTGCTTTTTCAGAAGAAGTTCACCAAACATTGGCTTTAGCAGCTTATGCATCTTCCATACAAATGGCCAAAGAACGCGGCGCTTTTGAAATATATGATGCAAAAAGGGAAGAAAAAAATCCTTTCATCAACCGTTTGAAAAAAGCCGATCCTGAGCTATATAAAGACATGGTCAAATACGGACGTCGCAACATTGCCTGCTTGACAGTCGCCCCTACAGGAACTACCAGTCTAATGACTCAAACCACCTCCGGTATTGAACCCGTCTTCTTACCCGTATATAAACGCAGAAGAAAAGTCAATCCCAATGATCTATCCGTAAAAGTCGATTTTGTGGATGACACTGGTGATGCATTTGAAGAATACACTGTTTTCCACCACAAATTTGTCACCTGGATGGAAGCCAATGGTTATCCTACTACAAAAAAATACACCCAGGAAGAAATAGACGACCTGGTTGCAAAATCACCTTACTATAAGGCTACCTCAAATGATGTGGACTGGTTGCAAAAAGTAAGGATGCAAGGAAGAATACAACGCTGGGTAGACCATTCTATCAGTGTAACCATCAATCTCCCAAGCGATGTAAGCGAAGAATTGGTCGACAAGTTATATGTAGAAGCATGGAAATGCGGATGCAAAGGTTGCACTGTATATCGGGACGGTTCCCGTAGCGGCGTACTCCTTTCTGCCGAAGAAAAAAAGAAAAAAGATTGCAACTGCATCGAACAGCCGGTAATTGTAAGCAAACGTCCCCGTGAATTAGATGCCGACATCGTCAAATTCCAGAACAACAAAGAAAAATGGATTGCTTTTATTGGGTTATTAAATGATCGTCCTTACGAAATTTTTACCGGATTAAATGATGAAGAAGAAGGAATCTTCCTTCCTAAGAATATTTCCAAAGGCGCAATCATCAAAAATGCAGATGAGGCAGGAAATAAACGCTATGACTTCCAATACACCAACAAACGCGGATACAAAACCACAATCGAAGGTCTGTCCGATAAATTTTCACCGGAATTCTGGAACTACGCCAAACTCATTTCCGGAGTACTTCGTTATGGAATGCCTATCGACCAGGTTATTAAACTCGTGCAAGGGCTAGAACTGAACAATGAATCCATTAATACATGGAAAAACGGTGTCGAACGTGCATTGAAAAAATATGTAATCGATGGCATGGAAGCCAAAGGACAAAAATGCCCCAATTGTGGAAATGAAACACTGATTTATCAGGAAGGTTGTCTTTCTTGTACAACTTGCGGAAATTCCAAATGCGGATAAAATCTACACCCTGTCAGGCACAACAAACCTGACAGGGTGTCATACAGAAATTAAGAACCTGACAAAATTCGAACTAAAAATCTGACAATAATACACAAGAAGACATTTTGTCACGCTCTGTATTCCTGAAAAATAAATTGTAATTTACTAATAAACAATAATTTAAAAACGCATTTCCACATTCCATCTTCTTTGGCACGAGTTTTGCTCATAAAGTAAGCGTATTGATGTGCATCTCTACCAGAAGCGAGTAAAATTTCAATTAACGCTCTCCTTCAAGGTAAGGTCAAAGCAAAAATATGGAATGTAAGATATAAGGACATAAAGGAACAGCTCCGTCTGCGTTTGTATGCAGAAGCATCCCCTTTTTACCTTGAGCTATTACGGTTATGATAAAATCCTTCTTTTTACTTAAGTGAGTGTATATTTAAGGATGTTATGCATAAAGACAAGGGCGGAGTTTTTTTCTTATCTTACAAATGAAAGTAATTTTCAACATCAACTACCAAACGGTTTGGGGACAAACGCTACACCTTACCGGATCAATTCCAGCCTTAGGCAACTGGAATCATACCCAAGCAATCAATCTTCATTATTCAGCAAATGGGAACTGGTCTGTTTTTCTTGAAATTCCAGACAACACAACCTGTATTGAATATCGTTATTTCATCAGATCTAACGGCAAAGAAATTCCTGAAGGATATCAGGAGAATCATCAAATTTATTTTGACACCATACGCACATATCGTTTGTATGATATATGGCACAACAAACCTGAGGAATTGAGTTTTTATTCCTCTGCTTTCACTGAAGTATTATTTGCCAGAAATGACAGACAAAATTTTGCCCCAATTTCTGCCGCAAAAAAAATTCGCTTAAAAGTAGCCGCTCCTAAAATCAGGAAAGAACAACAGTTGGCCCTCACCGGAAACCAGACAGTATTAGGCTGCTGGGACACAAATAAAGCCATTAAATTATCAGCAGCCCATTTTCCCGAATGGGAAGTAGAATTTGATGCCGGCCAACTTTCTTATCCTTTTGAATACAAATTCATCATATATAGCAACAACCGTCCTGAAGTTTATTGGGAAACAGGAGGAAACAGGATTCTAACTACTCCTCCTTTACAAGAAAATGAAACGGTTGTTATTTCGGGATTAACATTCAGAGAAGATCTTCCCGACTGGAAATGTGCAGGAACCGTCATTCCTGTATTTTCTCTCCGTTCCAAAGACAGCTTCGGAATCGGAGACTTTTATGATCTCAAAAAAATAGTAGACTGGGTACGATTAACCGGACAAAAAGTCATCCAGATATTACCGGTCAACGATACCACCATGAATCATACATGGATAGATTCATACCCATACAATGCTATCTCTATTTACGCTCTGCATCCTCTATATTTAAACCTCAGACAAATGGGTAAATTAGAAGATGCAGCCTTAGCTGAAAAAATAGTAAATATCCAAAAGAAGTTAAATCTTTTGGAAAAGGTGGATTATGAACAGGTTGACCATTACAAATGGCTGTTTTTCCGTGCTATCTTCAAACAAGAAGGTGGTAAAATATTGAATAGCAATAAATTCAAAAACTTTTTCAGTCAGAACAAAGAATGGCTGCTTCCTTATGCTGCTTATTCTTATCTAAGAGAAACGCATCAGACTTCCGACTTCAGGCGCTGGGGTGAATATGCAATGTATGATCCCCGGAAAATAGCAGCACTCTGTTCTCCGGATACTCTTCATTTTGATGATATTGCCATATTCTACTTTTTACAATATCATTTACACCTGCAATTGAAAGAAGCCAAAGAATATGCACAAAAGAATGAAATCATTCTAAAAGGAGATATTCCGATCGGTATCAGTGATACCAGTATTGAAGCATGGACAGAGCCACAATATTTCAATATGAATGCACAAGCAGGAGCGCCCCCCGATGATTTTTCTGTTACCGGTCAAAACTGGGGATTCCCCACCTACAACTGGG
>JAVBMQ010000028.1:0-4466 GCA_031552335.1 Bacteroidales bacterium
AATCGTAATAATTGTTTGATCATACTGATTTCTGTTGCTATTCCTGCCATTTTGATTGCGGTTAGTGTTTGTTTGCACTAACGTATCAAAAGAGAATAACCTTCAAATCGGTGGGGTCAGTTTGTCGGAATGGCGGACAAAATAAATCTGGCATTCCAACAACATTGACCCCTTGGATTCCCTTATAATCAGTAGAGTATATGAAATAATCTAATTGGGGGGGTCAATATCCCGGCAGAGGGGGTCAGCTTGGCGCGGACTAGGGGGGCAGGATGAAACGGAATTTGCAAATATACCAATAATCGAGATATATTATTTCGAGATGTAACTTATTCATTCGTTCAAGGGTTCGTGCTTTTTTTGCAAAAGCAATACACTAAAAAAGGATATTTGAAAGAATCAACAATTCACAGCATAGTATCAAGGTTCAAAACCATTTACAAATGTGCGGTTTTAGAAGATTATATGTCAGGAAATCAAAGTAATCCATTTGACCGCATAAAAATAAAGAAAAATAAACCGATGAAAACAGCGCTTTCAAGAGAAGAATTAGATAAAATCAATAATTTAGATTTGGAAGAATCTTCTTCATAATGGCATGTGCGGAATTATTTCATGTTTGCAATGTATATGGCAGGTATGAGGATAAGTGATGTCATGAACTTAAAATGGGAAAATATCGAATCAAACAGATTAGTCTATACCATGCAAAAAACAAAATTACATTGCTCGTTGGCGATATACGACAAAGCTCAAGAGATATTGGATTTGTATAAAAAAGACAATTGTGTACCATCTGATTATATCTTTCCAATTATGACTGTGTACGAAAATAAACGAAAGAAAAAGAATTTAACATTGAAAGACCTGTCTGATATGAGAAAAGCAAGGACAACCAACATCAATCATCATTTGAAAATCTTAGTAAAAAAGGCTGAAATTGAGAAAAACGTCTCGTTTCACATGGGAAGACACATTGTTTTGTTTTTCCAACTGAAAACAAGCAAGTTGCAAAGCGGTTTTTCGCGACAGGTAACGATTTAGAAACGAGCTAATCTCGTTTTATTCGTAGATTTTTCACATTATACAAAGAACTACTTACGGCTACAAAGATACAAAAAATATTGATATGCATGAAAAAATAGTCATTGTATTGACATTTTTATCATAAAATTTGTCAGTTGGAAAATAATCGCTATTTTTGCATGAACGAATATGTAGTTATGGAGCCGTTAAAACGATTATTGCAAGATAGAATAGCCACCAGGATAGAGCCCGGGAAGGCTATCCTGATTTTTGGTGCGCGAAGAGTTGGAAAAACTATATTGATGCGCCAATTGGTTAAGGACTTTGCCGGAAAGACAATGTTACTCAACGGAGAGGATTATGATACATTGGCTTTGCTGGAGGAACAATCTGTTGCTAACTACCGACATCTGTTAGAAGGTGTGGATTTACTGGCAATAGATGAGGCGCAGAGTATACCAAATATTGGCTCTAAGTTAAAATTGATTGTTGATGAGATTGATGGTATTCAAGTAATAGCAAGCGGTTCATCTTCTTTCGACCTGTTGAATAAGGCTGGTGAACCGTTAGTCGGACGAAGTACGCAGTTTCATCTTACGCCTTTTTCTCAAAAGGAAATTGCACAAATTGAAACAACACTGGAAACTAGACAAAACCTTGAATCACGTCTTATATATGGTTCTTATCCCGAAGTAGTGACTTTGGATAGCTTTGAACGAAAGACCGATTATCTTAGGGATATTGTCGGCGCTTACCTGCTGAAAGATATTCTTGCCATTGACGGATTGAAAAATTCAGGTAAAATGAAAGAATTGCTACGACTGATTGCTTTTCAACTTGGCAATGAAGTATCGTATGACGAGCTTGGCAAGCAGCTCGGTATGAGCAAAAATACGGTTGAAAAATATCTTGACTTGCTTTCTAAAGTATTTGTTGTTTATCGCCTCGGAGCCTATGCCCGTAACTTACGCAAAGAAGTAACCAAGGCTGGTAAGTGGTATTTTTACGATAACGGCATACGTAATGCAATTATCGGAAATTTTAGTCCTTTATCAATCCGGCAGGATGTCGGTGCATTGTGGGAAAACTATCTGGTAGGCGAACGAATAAAAGCCAACTACAATGAAGGCTTAGGTAAGGAATTTTATTTTTGGAGAACCTATGACCGTCAGGAGATAGATCTTATTGAAGAAAGTTCAGATTCGCTTACAGCATTGGAATTCAAATGGGGTAATAAGAAACCGAACATTCCGGGTATCTTTAAAGAAACATATCCAAATACAATTTTTGATGTGGTAAGTAGAGATAATTATTTGAATTATATATAAATTTCCATGTGTTTGGGCGAATTTATCTGATAAAAAATGAAGAAAATTAACTATCAATAAGCATACAAATGAAAATATCTTGTCTTGAAGTACTAAATTTCAGAAAATTGAAATCATGCCGTATCGACATTGCCGATGATACGACAATATTTGTAGGGGCTAATAATAGCGGAAAAACGTCTGCTATGGATTGTCTGATTTTATTTTTCAGAGACAAGAAGAGCTTTACCACACAAGATTTCACCCTGTCTAATTGGGAAGGCATTAATAAAATTGGAGATGATTATATAGCCTATTCTCAAGAAAAGGACTTTGATGAAAGTAAATTATCCATTTCTGCTTGGCAACCATTCGTTCCGCATTTAGACGTATGGATTAACGTGGAAGAAAATGAGATACACTATGTAAATCGCATTATTCCCACTTTGGATTGGACTGGAGGAAGATTAGGTATCCGATTAAGATTTGAGCCTAAAGATATAAAAACTCTATATGCAGATTACATTACGGCCAAATTTTCAGTTGACCAATTAATGAAAGACCGGAAAAAGAAGACAACGAAATTATGGCCTATTCATTTGTGGGATTTCTTACAAAAAAAATTACATACATACTTTACAGTCAATGCATATATTCTTGACCCAAGCAAATTTGGAGAAGGAGGTGTTCCTCAGATATTGTTAGAAGACAACACGCCCATTGATTTCGAACCTTTTCAAGGTCTAGTAAAAATTGATATAATTAATGCTCAAAGAGGCTTTTCTGATCCTAACACCCCTGAAACGGGTATCAGTAGTTTATCCAGTCAGTTACGTGAATATTATTCAAAACATATAAATCCAACAGAAAATATAGATGCTACTGATTTGGATGCCCTAGAGGCAATTGAGGAGGCCAATAAAGCTTTCGATATACGATTAGAAGTTGGATTTTCGTCTTCTCTTAGTGAATTGAGAAATTTGAATTATCCTGGATTTGGCAATCCTGAAATAAGCATTTCAACCAAAGTAAGTCCAGTCGATGGACTCAAACACGACTCTGCCGTCCTTTTCGATGTCCAAAAAGGGAAAACAGAGGAACAATGTCTGAGACTCTCAGAAAAATACAATGGTTTAGGATATCAGAATCTAATTTCTATGGTCTTCAAGCTCATTCGATTCAGAGATGAGTGGATGAAAGTCGGGAAAATTGCCAAAAATTCCACACATGAGATAGAACCTTTACATATCGTCTTGGTAGAAGAACCGGAAGCACATTTACACGCCCAAGTGCAACAGGTATTTATACGCAAGGGATATGATGTACTAAGGAATCACAATAATCTTAAGGATAAGAAAGATTTTTGTACGCAATTAATAATCAGCACACATTCAAGTCATATTGCACATGAATGTGATTTTAAGTCTTTACGCTATTTTAAACGGAATATTGCCCAAAACCAAATCCCGACATCAACGGTTGTAAATTTATCGGAAACATTTGGAACGGAAAATGAAACAACCCGATTTGCGAAAAGATATTTGAAAACAACTCATTGTGATTTATTCTTTGCAGATGCTGCAATTCTCATAGAAGGACAAGCAGAGAGAATGTTATTACCTTTCTTCATTAACCAAGAATTTCCGAAGCTTACATCTGCATATCTTTCTTTGCTGGAAATTGGTGGTAACCATGCTCATCGACTAAGACCACTCATTGATGATCTTGGCATAATCACTTTAATTGTGACAGATATTGACTCTGTTGATCCGAATGCGCGTAGGACATCCGTTCGTCCAGAAAAAGGGAAAAGCTATGTCACCAATAGCTCTACTTTAAAACAATGGATTCCAGCTAAAGAGTCTATTGACGATCTTGTTGATTTAATAACTACTGATAAACAATCCACAAACGGATTAGTGAGAGTTGCATATCAGTATACTACAAAAATTACTTTTGAAAATAAAACAGCTACCGTTTATCCCTACACATTTGAAGAAGCGCTTGTTTTTGACAACATTGATTTATTCAAATCAATGAATGGAGATGGTTTGATAAAGAAATATTCGGATGCATTGAATGAATCAACTCTTGAGGGCTGTCTGACAAAAATGTTTGAGGCATTGAATAATG
>JAVBMQ010000004.1:0-20993 GCA_031552335.1 Bacteroidales bacterium
ACATTGCCTATGGGTGGTGGTAAAGGAGGTTCGGATTTTTCACCCAGGGGAAAATCATCTGCAGAGATTATGCGTTTCTGTCAGGCTTTTATGCTGGAACTTTGGAAACATATTGGTCCGGATACGGATGTGCCCGCCGGAGATATTGGCGTAGGAGGCCGCGAAGTGGCTTATATGTATGGAATGTATAAGAAATTGGCTCGCGAAAATACCGGAACATTCACTGGTAAAGGAATTGAATTCGGAGGTTCTCTCATTCGTCCGGAAGCAACCGGTTACGGAAATATATATTTCCTGCTGGAAATGTTGAAAGCAAAAAGTGTTGATATCAAGGGTAAAGTTTGTGCTATTTCCGGTTCCGGTAATGTGGCTCAATACACTGCCGAAAAATTGATTGAATTGGGTGCTAAAGTAGTTACTCTTTCTGATTCAGATGGATATATTTATGATCCGAATGGAATTGATCGTGAAAAACTGGATTTCGTAATGGAATTAAAAACCGTAAACCGTGGTCGTATCAAAGAGTATGCTGAAAAGTATAACTGTAAATATGTGGCCGGCTCTCGTCCATGGAAAGAAAAATGTGATATTGCCTTGCCTTCGGCTACTCAGAATGAGTTGAACGAAGACGATGCTAAAGTTTTGGTTGCTAACGGTTGTTTTGCTGTTTCTGAAGGAGCAAACATGCCTTCTACTCCAGGTGCTATTGAAGTATTCCAAAATGCAAAAATTTTATATGCTCCGGGTAAGGCTGCAAATGCCGGCGGTGTAGCTACTTCCGGTCTGGAAATGACTCAAAATTCCATACGTTTGAACTGGAGCCGTGAAGAAGTTGATGCTAAACTGAAAAGTATTATGCAAAATATTCATGGACAATGCATGAAATATGGAACAGAAAGCGATGGTTATATTAACTATGTCAAAGGAGCTAATATTGCCGGCTTTATGAAAGTGGCGAAAGCTATTATGGCACAAGGAGTGCTTTAATTGAAATTTTGAATTCTAAATTCTAAATTTTGAATTATTTTCTGACGTCAGTATTTTAATTCAAAATTTAGAATTTAGAATTCAAGATTTCATCAGTATGCTCTCGCAAACACCACCCTCTGCTCCGAAGCTTTACCTGTCACCATACATTTTCCGGGCGTTTTATCTCCGGCTAAAGGTATACAACGGATAGTCGCTTTGGTTTCTGCTTTGATTTGTTCTTCTGTTTCCGGAGTTCCATCCCAATGGGCAAGAATAAATCCTCCATCTTCAATTTTTTCTTTGAACTCATCATAAGAATCAACCGTAATGGTATGGGTAGTTCTGTAGTCAAAAGCTTTTTGATAAATATTTTCCTGAATTTGGTTTAACAAATCCTGTATATACAATTCTATTTGATCGCACGATACGGTTTCTTTGGTCAATGTATCCCTGCGGGCTACTTCAACTGTATTATTTTCCAGATCACGGCCTCCCATGGCTAAGCGTACGGGAACGCCTTTCAGTTCATATTCTGCAAACTTCCCTCCCGGTTTTTTATGATCCGCATGATCATATTTCACTGAAATACCTAAAGATTTAAGTTTGGATACGATTCCGGATACCTTTTCATCGATTTGCTGCAATTGTTCTTCTGTTTTATAGATAGGAACAATAACAACTTGGAAAGGAGCCAGTTTGGGAGGTAATACCAAACCATTATTATCGGAGTGACACATGATCAAAGCGCCCATCAAACGGGTGGAGACACCCCAGGAAGTTGCCCAGACATAATCTCTTTTTCCATCTTTATCAGCAAACTGTACATCAAATGCTTTGGCAAAATTTTGTCCGAGGAAATGAGAAGTACCTGCCTGAAGCGCTTTCCCATCCTGCATCAGAGCTTCAATACAATAAGTTTCCAGGGCTCCGGCAAAACGTTCGTTGGCCGATTTAACACCTTTGAGAACAGGCATCGCCATATATTGCTCTGCAAAATCCGCATATACATTCAACATTTTTTCCGTTTCCTCCAAAGCTTCTTTCTGGGTAGCATGGGCCGTATGACCTTCCTGCCAGAGGAACTCTGCCGTACGCAGGAACAAGCGTGTACGCATTTCCCAACGAACCACATTGGCCCATTGGTTGCACAAAATTGGTAAATCCCGGTAAGATTGTATCCAGTTTTTATAGGTATTCCAGATAATGGTTTCTGAGGTGGGACGAACAATCAGTTCTTCTTCCAGTTTGGCTTCCGGATCTACTACAACCCCTCCGCCATCCGGATTGTTCTTCAATCTGTAGTGTGTGACTACCGCACACTCTTTGGCAAAACCTTCCACATGGTCAGCTTCCTTGCTAAGGAATGATTTGGGGATGAAGAGCGGGAAATACGCATTTACATGTCCTGTTTCCTTGAACATATCATCCAATTGCCGTTGTATCTTTTCCCAAATGGCATATCCATAAGGTTTGATTACCATACAACCGCGCACAGCAGAATTTTCCGCCAAATCAGCCTTAATAACCAAATCGTTGTACCACTGGGAATAACTTTCTTCTCTGGAAGTCAGTTCTTTGAGTTCTTTTGCCATGATCTTCAATATTATTTTCAGGATGCAAAAGTAGTAATTCTTTGGTTTCTTACCAATATATGAAAGCGCATTTTCATTCCTCGTCCACCTGTTAATGATTTTTTTTGAACAATCTCGCCTTTTAATTATTGTATATGTGTTAATTAATAATATTTATTTTGTGAATATTTACAAAGATATATATATATTAAAATCAAACCCTTTTACCTTGTTTTTTTGAAGATTAGACCTCAATTTACCAGCAATTCAATAAAACAATGAGAGCCATTCAAATTTTTCTGTTCATTTCACCCTCCATGTATAATCCGATTTTCTTCTAAACACATGGTAAATCCGGAAATATAAATTGAAAAAAGGAAGTATGAGGTCTATAAAAGGTACACTCCAGTAAAATTTCTCTCCTCCCTGAAGTTTTTCAGATGCTTTGTTGATCGTAAGCCCTTGCAAAAACCACCTGAGCAAAATTAAAAATCCGGCAACAGAAGGAATGATAATCTGAGGAATGAATAAGACGATGCATGCAATGGCAAAAGTCCAGAAACCAATACGAGAAAGGCCTTCCATTTGCCAAAGGATTCCTGCTCTTTTTTTATGATAATGGTTTCTGGTGGTAATTTGTTTTATCTTCACTTCTTTCCACATCCTGAAATCACAAAAACTCATCCAAGTGACACTTGCGGGAGATATTTCTACCTGGGTATTTCTGGAGTTAGCTTCTTCATTGATAAATAAATCATCTTCTCCCGATTGCAGGTTGAGATGTTTTTGAAAACCATTTCCTCCTGTGAATAATGATTTTTTGTATGCCAGGTTTCTTCCGCATCCGGTATAAGGATTCTTGTATAAAGCCATGGAGATGGAACGTAATCCATTGATTAGATTGTCATAAACAGCCAATTTACTGATAAATCCCATAGCTTTAGGAAAGGCTCCGTATCCTAAGACAATGGATGTCTTTTCATTGAAATGCCTGACCATTAGTCGAATCCAGTCTTTGGATGCAGGTTTGCAATCTGCTCCTGTGAAAAGAAGAGTATTATATTTGGCAGCTTTGATACCGATTGCTGTTGCTAACTTTTTTTTGCTCAATTTGGCATCTTCCGGAATATAGGTGCGATAGAGATGTTTGTATTTGATTTCCATAGCGCCTAAAACTTCCTCGCTTTCATCAGAAGATCCTTCGTTTACAACAATGACTTCGTATATAGGGTAATCCTGTTCTAAAACAGAAGGTAAAAATTTGGAAAGATTTTCGGATTCATTTTGAGCGCATATAATAACAGAAACTTCAGGACATGCTGTATCAGGAATGATTTTCCCTTTTTCAATAGCTTTATTGTGTCTTATAGGTTTCCATAGATAACATAGGAAATAAAGTAGTTGCAATAAAAAAAATAATCCTAAACAGGATAACAATATAATTTCGATAGTTGTCAACAACATAATTGATGTTAGTTTTTTTGCTTAAACTTGTATATAACTGTTTTTTTGTATTCATTCCATTTGCCAAAAGTCGGATTAATCTTGTTAATTCTGTCGAAAAAATAAACAACTAAAACTGAGTTTTAATCTAAATTAAATCCGAAAAATATGCCTGCGGAAGTTTTCTGCAATTGTATTGAGAAGCCATAATTTCTCCATAGGCTCCTGCCGAACGGAGGGCGAAAAGATCTCCCCGGCTGGCACGATTCAGATCAATGGCTTTGCCAAAACAATCGGATGATTCACAGATGGGACCGACAACATCATATGTTTCTTCAGGTTCCTCAGATGTGATATTTTCTATTTTGTGGAAAGCATCATATAGAGCAGGCCGGATTAATTCGGTAAAACCGGCGTCTACAATGGCAAATTTTTTATTGCTTCCTTCTTTTACATATAGAACTTTGGTGATAAGAGATCCGCATTGTCCTACAATGGAACGACCCGGTTCAAAATGAACTGTTTGTCCGGCTAATTGTTTGAAATGATCGTTGAATATTTTGAAATAAGCCTGAAAGTCAGGGATAGATTGCCTGTTAGGATGCTGATAATCAATTCCAAAACCTCCTCCAAAGTTGATGTTCTCAACAAGAATCCTTCTTTTGATAAAATGCTCCTGTACTTCTGCCATTCTTGAGCAGGAAGCCTGGAAAGACTCCAGGTCTGTAATCTGAGATCCTATATGGAAGTGAATTCCAATCAACCGGATATGGGAGAGACTTTCTACGACATCCAATACATCGTCCAATTGGCTCAGGTTGATACCGAATTTGTTTTCTTTCATCCCGGTTGTAATATAATGATGAGTATGGGCATCTACTTCCGGATTGATCCGCAATGCAATAGAGGCTGTCTTCCCTTTTGCTGCAGCAAGTTCATCTATAACCTTGATTTCAGGAATAGATTCTGCGTTGAAACAAGAAATATCATTATCTAATCCCAGGTTTATTTCCCAATCGGCCTTTCCAACGCCGGCAAAGACAATTTTTCCGGCAGGAAATCCTGCTTGCAGGGCAGCCTGGATTTCACCTCCGCTTACACAATCAGCCCCCAATCCATATTCACGGATAATGGAAAGAATACGGGCATTGGCATTGGCTTTGACTGCATAATGCACATGGTAGCCATATTTGGATGATTCTTTTTTTACCAGTTCGAGGGTTTGCCTCAGGATTTCAGAGTTATAGTAATAAAAAGGAGTTTCTAATGCCCTGAATTTATTGATTGGAAAATGACCTTTCATTTTTTTGATTTGGATAGTTATGAATTAAACAGGTGTGTACTCAAATTTTGCAAAGCCCGCTGCTTGTCTTCGGATTTTACTAAAAAGGAAATATTATAATTACTACCTCCATAAGAAATCATGCGTACAGGGATGTCCTTCAATGCGTTGATGGCTTTGGCTTCAAAATTAACAATGTTCCATTCCAGATCTCCGACCACACAAATGATAGCCATATTGGAGTCTATAGTTACTGTCCCGTATTTCTTAAGATCAGTGATGATTTCATCCAACCTTTTGATATTATCGACTGTGACGGATACACCCACTTCCGAAGTTACGACCATATCAATGGGAGTTTGGTGATTTTCAAAAATTTCGAAAACTTTCCGGAGAAATCCGTGAACCAGTAACATCCTCCCTGATTTTATCTTAATAGCGGTAATCCCGTCTTTGGCTGCCACTGCTTTAAAGATTCCTTTATCTGTGAAATTGGAAATCAAAGTTCCGGGAGCATCAGGCTCCATGGTATTTAATAATCTGACCGGAATGTTTGATAATTTTGCAGGCAGAATACAGGTGGGGTGCAATATTTTAGCGCCAAAATAAGCTAGTTCGGCCGCTTCGTCGAAATGTAAATGGCGGACAGGAGCTGTTTTATCTACAAACCGGGGATCGTTATTGTGCATACCATCAATATCTGTCCATATCTGAATTTCTTCAGCCTGGATGGCAGACCCGATTAAAGATGCACTGTAATCACTGCCTCCTCGTTCCAGATTGTCGATTTCTCCATATGCATTGCGACAAATAAATCCTTCTGTAATATAATAATCTGCATCGGGATGTGTTTGTAGTTGTTTATCTAATTTTTCTTTGATATAAACAACATCCGGTTCTGAATTTTTATCTGTCCGCATAAAATCCAATGCCGGAAGATTGACCGTATTCTGTCCCAATTCTTTCAGGTAAAGATTCATCATCATAGTGGAAAGTAATTCCCCCTGTGCCAGAATAATTTTTTCTTCAAACAGGGTGAAAAGATCTTTGGTGAAAGAACGGATATAGTTGAAATGAGATTTTAATAATTCGATTGACTGGTCTTTATATTCTTCAGTATTAAAAAGTTTGTGACAATGCTCTGTATATCTAGTTTCCAGTTGATTGATGATTTCATTAGCTCCATCCGGATTTTTCTTATACAGGTAATCGGAGATTTCAACCAAAGTGTTGGTGGTTCCCGACATGGCAGATAATACAATAATATTTTTCTTACCCTGGCGGATGAGTCCGGCAACATTTTTTATTCTCTCTGCAGAACCTAAAGAAGTTCCTCCAAATTTCAATACCTTCATTTTTTCAATCTTTATTTTTGTAATAAATCAATCACAATTCATAATCGGTTAGCAAACCGTTTTCGCATTTTTTTACTTTTCCGGGAAATGATTGTACCAATTGGTAGTTGTGTGTACTCATAATGACAGAGGTGCCTGTATCGCAAATATCCTGTAATAACTGTACAATCTGGTGACCGGTTTCCGGATCTAAATTTCCGGTAGGTTCATCTGCCAATATCAATTCCGGTGCATTTAAAAGTGCACGGGCAATGACAATCCGTTGTTGCTCTCCACCCGAAAGTTCATGGGGCATCTTATAACCTTTGTTCGACATGTTAACTTGTACCAGTACTTCACTGATCCGTGATTGTATCAGATTCTTTTCTTTCCATCCGGTAGCCTTCAATACGAATTCCAGGTTTTTTTTGACAGACCGGTCGGTCAGTAACTGGAAATCCTGAAAAACGATACCGATTTTCCTCCGGAGATAGGGAATTTCTTTTCTTTTGATTTTTTGCAGATCGTAGCCCATAATTGTACCTTCGCCGGAAGAGAGTCCGGTTTCACAATATAAACTTTTCAGCAAAGAGCTTTTCCCGGAGCCGACTTTCCCTATAATGTACAGGAATTCCCCCTTTTTCAATTCAAAAGAAACATGGTGAAGTACAATATTTTCTTTCCGTTGGATTTCTACGTTTTCGTAACGAATAAGTATCTGGCTTTCCACTTTTATTTATGTCTTTTTTGTAATTCCTTTGCTAAATCTTCTATCCGGTAGCCTTTGTATGTCAACAAGACAATCAGATGATAAATCAGGTCGGAAGCTTCATATAATAACGCTTCATTAGTACCATTTGTTGCTTCTATTACCGTTTCTACAGCTTCTTCTCCAACTTTTTGGGCGATACGATTAATGCCTTTGTTAAACAAAGAGGTGGTATATGAACCCTCCGGCATTTCGTGACGACGGCGGCCAATAAAGTCTTGTAAATATTTGAGAAACATGATGTGGTCTTCATTTTTCTCGTTAAAACAGGTGTCTTGTCCCGTATGACAGACTGGCCCTGCCGGATTAACTTTAATCAGTAAAGTATCCATATCACAATCTTCCAGAATGCTCACTACGTTCAGGAAGTTACCACTTTCTTCTCCTTTGGTCCACAAACGGTTTTTGGTGCGGCTGAAAAATGTAACCTGTCCGGTGACTTTTGTTTTTTCAACAGCTTCTTCGTTCATAAAACCAAGCATCAATACTTTGTTGGTCTGATTATCCTGGATAATGGCGGGAATCAACCCGTTTAATTTATCGAAATTTAAATTCATATACCTTATTTTATAGATAGTATTTATCTTACATTGATACCTTCCTGTCTCAAGTATCCTTTTAAGTCTTTGATTTTGATTTCTCCAAAGTGAAAAACACTGGCAGCCAATGCTGCATCAGCTTTTCCTAAAGTAAAAGCATCCCGGAAGTCTTCTTTCTTGCCTGCTCCGCCGGAAGCGATGACCGGTATTTTTAATGTGTCAGCCAATGTTGCTAAAGCTTCATTAGGATATCCCTCTTTGACTCCATCATGACTCATACTGGTAAATAAAATTTCTCCGGCACCTAATTGTTCTGCTTCTTTGGCCCAGGAGAAAAGCTTTTTATCTGTAGGAATACGTCCTCCGTTGAGGTAACAAATCCATTCCCCGGTTTCATATTGAGCATCTATGGCAACTACACAAACCTGACTGCCGAAATTTTTGGCAATATCTTCTATCAGTTGGGGATTTCTGATGGCTGAGGAGTTGATGGATACCTTGTCTGCGCCGGCATTCAATAATCTGTCCACATCCGACAATTCATGAATTCCACCTCCGACAGTAAATGGGATATTGATATTGGCTGCTACTCTTTTTACAAGTTCGGTGAAGGTTTTACGACCTTCATGAGAAGCTGTGATGTCAAGAAAAACCAATTCATCGGCTCCTTGTTCGCTGTATTGTGCTCCTAACTCTACAGGATCACCGGCATCGCGAAAATTGATAAAATTAATGCCTTTTACGGTTTTTCCGTCTTTGACATCCAAACAGGGAATAATACGTTTTGCTAACATGTTTTTTAAATTGACAATTGGGGTTGATTTGTTGATGAATATCGGATTACTGTTAATTATCTGCTAAAAAGATTGCCAATTCTTTTAACTGGATTTTGCCTTCATAGATCGCTTTGCCGAAGATAACAGCAGGGATTCCGGAGGCTTCCAGGCATTCAATATCCTGGATGTTGCTGACTCCTCCACTGGCTATCAGGTATAGTTGCGGATCTTTTTCCAGTATTTCTTTATATAAGTTGGTGGCAGGTCCTTTCAACATGCCGTCTTTACTGATATCTGTACAGATGGTTTTATTGATTCCTTTCTCTCTCCATTCCCGGATAAAAGAAAAAATGTCTTTGTCGGTTGATTCCTGCCAACCTTGTATGGCTATTTTTTGATCTAAACAATCAGCTCCGAGGATGATCTTGTCAGGGCCGAAAAGCTTGATCCACCGTTCGAAGGTCTCCGGATTTTTGATAGCAATACTTCCTCCGGTAATCATGGAGGCTCCATTGTCAAATGCAATTTCCAGATCGCTTTCAGATTTTAATCCTCCTCCGAAATCAATGATCAGAGAAGTTCTGGATGTGATTTTATGTAAAATCTGGTAATTGATGATACGGTTTGCTTTAGCCCCGTCCAAATCGACCAGATGCAGTCTGCGGATACCATAATCTTCAAACATCCGGGCAACTTCCAACGGATTTTCATTGTAAACGGTTTTCCGGTTGTAATCTCCTTGTGACAAACGGACACATTTTCCGTCAATAATGTCTATGGCAGGGATAATTTCTATCATAAAGCAATAAAATTTTCCAATATGTTTTCGCCGGCACTTCCGCTTTTTTCCGGGTGGAACTGGGTCGCATAAAAATTGTCTTTTTGCAGTGCGGCGCTAAATGTCCGGACATAATCACATTCAGCTATTGTTTCTTTGCACAAAGGTACATAAAAACTATGTACAAAGTACATAAATTCTTCATTATTAAGACCTGAAAATAAAGAATTATTAGTGTTTGAAATGGTATTCCACCCCATATGCGGAACTTTGTCTTCCCATTTTTCCGGTTGAAAACGACGAACCTGGGTATCAAATATGCCCAGACATTCAGTGTCTGATTCTTCTGAATATTTACAAAGCAGTTGCATGCCGATGCAAATTCCCAATACCGGTTGTTGCAAACTTTTGATCAGATTATCCAATTGATGCTCCCTGAGGTATTGCATGGTAGAACCGGCTTCTCCTTGCCCTGGGAAAATTATTTTGTCGGCTTGTCGGATTATTCTTTCGTCGGATGTAATGATTGGCTCTATTCCTATCCTTTTCAGGGCATAATCGACAGAGTAAATATTCCCGGCGTTATATTTGATAATGGCTACCTGCATAAAAAGAAGATGAATAAAAATTCGTGCAAAATTAGCAAAAAAGATGCAATTCATTGCTATTCGAAAAATAAAATGTAAGATTGTAATTTTTTATTGTTGGGTTTTTAATTTATTTTTTTACCTTTGCCTAACAAACTTATACGCATTATTGAAGCCTATTTTGCATTTCAGTTCTGTGAATACCAACGTGTTTGGGATGAAAAAAAGAAATTTATCTAAAAAATATTACAGTTTTAGTAACAGTATACAGTTCAAGTATTTGGTCTATATGCTGCTTGCAGCATGTTTTATTTTTATAGTTCTTTTATCATATAATTTTGTTCTTTTCCGGTCTGTTGTTCGGGAAAATGTGGCCTTACGTGCGAATGAAACTTCCAGGCATATTGTTTCTTCTACAAATTCATTCCTTTCTCAGATTATAAAAGTAGCCAAAGGTGTTGAACTAAGTTTACGGAAGGATAACCTGACAGAACGTGAAATTGAAAGATTGCTCAAAGATGTGGTGCTTGACAATAAGGAAGTATATGCTTGCCGGATAGGCTTTGAACCATACACCCTTTATCCGGAACAATTTTCATTGCTTACTCAGAGAGCTGAAGAATTACATCCTTCCCTGCAGGTAAATGTGGTACATGATGATTTTACGAATACAGATGATTATATCCGCACTGTTTCTCAGGATGAGTCTTTTTTTATTCTTCCGAGAAGGGAAGAAGCTTTGGAAAGTGTTTCTGTTTTTGCCTATATAACTCCTATTTCCCATGCAAATAGAGATGGAAGTTATTCTGTAAAAGGCGCTATTTGTGTATATGTCTCTGTTAAATGGTTTAATGTGTGGTTGAAGAACCGTGTTGACCAGGAAGATGGTTATGTGGCAGTGATAGGTCCGGAAACAGATTTGATAGCTCAAAACAGATCTCTGTTGGTAGAAGGAAATTCTCTTTTATCAATTGCAAAAAATATACCATCTCCACAATTAGAGATTCTGGCAAAAAGAATCATGAATAAGGAATCAGGTTCTGCAGAGATTCCTTTGATGACATATGGTGATAATGCTAATGCACATGTGAGCTTTGAACAATTATTGGAGAATGAATGGAGTGTATTTGTGGCATTGAGAGATGACGCACTTTTTAAAGATGCATCTAAAGTCTATCTGAATCTGGTAGAAATAGGAATTGCTGGTTTAGTACTTTTGGCATTGGTGTTCTTTTTTATTATCCGGAGGATATCCAGACCCCTTTCCCGTTTGGCAGATTCAACCAAACTGGTGGCTTTGGGTAATTTTGATGTGGAATTACCTCAATACGATAAAAAAGATGAAGTGGGTCGCCTGACTTACTCTATGCAGATGATGATCAATCGATTGAAAATCTTTTTTTATGAAAATTTAGAAAAAGAACGTATGGAGGGAGAGCTACGCGTGGCCAAAGAAATTCAGGATACAATTATTCCTCATAATTATCCGGCTTTTCCGCAAATTACTTCAATTGATGCGTATGGCAGGGTAGAGGCGGCAAAATTGATCGGAGGTGATTTCTTTGATTATATTCTCTGTAAAGAACGTTATTTGTATTTTATGATTGGAGATGTTTCCGGAAATGGAGTGCCGGCTTCTTTGTTGATGGCTGTTACCCGTACTTTATTCCGCTCTAATGCATGTATACAGCATACGGGAGAGATATCCATGCGTATCAATCAGGAATTGTGTGTAGGAAACAAAGCCAATATGTTTGTTACTTCTTTTATTGGAATTCTGGATTCTCATACCGGAAAACTGACATATACCAATGCCGGACATAATTATCCTTTTGTCAGAAAAGTAGATGGAGATATTGAGGAATTGAAACAGAAACATGGGATTCCTTTGGGAATGTTGGATTCTGTGGTTTACCGGATGGATGAGTTGCAACTTTCTTCCGGCGATATATTGATGTTGTATACTGACGGCGTAAATGAGACCAGAAAAGATGATTATGATCTCTTTGGAGTATCAGGCGTGGAGGAGTATTTGAAAAGCCTTTCTGCCAAAGAAAATGTTTTTGATATCACAAACGGTTTGTTTGAAAAAGTGAAAAGTTATGCTTCCGGGGAAGACACTTTTGTGGATGATGTTACTGTATTGACAATTAAATATGTAGATAGTGGAGAGTTTGAATATGGAGATAAACAGTAATCCTGAAAGCATAAGAAACTTTCAGCATATATTGCTTGACTTTTGTTCCGGTATTTGCCTGGAAAAGTCTTTGGTTGTTAAAATTAACCTGGCAATAGAAGAAATTTTGATCAATATTATTTCTTATGCTTATGCAGGAAATGATAATCAGAAGATTTTTGTGGATTTTGAATATAATGGGAACCAGATCAAAATTGTTATAAAAGATATGGGACCACCGTTTAATATCAATGAAGTCTCAGAATCTCGCCCAATGTCTCCATTTGTAGATAAGATAGGTGGATGGGGAATTCATATTGTGCGGAGTATTATGGACAAAATAGAATATACAAGGATGAACGATTATAATGTCGTTTCGTTGTTTAAAAATGTAAATAGTTATGAAGTTACAGAGTAAAAAGGAAAATGATGTCATTGTTTTTAATTTGTTCGGAACTGTTGAAATCTTGAATTATACTGGTTTTGAATCAGCAATCAATGACTTTTTTCAGGGAAGTGAGAAAAAATTGTTGCTGGATTGTTCCAATCTTGCCTATGTAAGTAGTACAGGTTTGCGTGTCTTTATGACTGCATACAAACAATCTCTTGAAAATGGGGTTTTATTAGCAGTTTGTGGATTAAAAGATTCTGTGAACTACGTTTTTGATGTAACCGGATTCCGCCAGTTGTTGAATGTTTATAACAACAAGGAAGAAGCAATGGAATTTATGAAGGATTGATTTCTTGTTAGTCTCTATTTATCCAGTCTAAGATTAATTTTTTCATTTCGTCGTGGTATTTAAAAGATTTCTTAAATCCCCATCCGTGACCACCTTCCGGAAATATATACATGCATGCGGGAATGTGATTGGTTTTCAAAGCATTGTAAAATAGTGTGCTGTTTTCCGGAGCGACGGTCTGGTCATCGTCACTCAGGAGTAGCAGAGTAGGAGGTGTGTCTTTCTGTACTTGTTTTTCATTTGAATAGTAATCTGCCAATGTTGAATCCGGTCTGTTTCCTATCAAATTGTTTCTCGAACCTGTATGTGTAATATTGTTCATGCTGATCACCGGATAAAAAAGGATACCAAAATCGGGCCGGCATATTTCGTCAAAATGGGTTAGAAGAGTGGATGCTACATGTCCGCCTGCAGAAAATCCGGCAATTCCTATCTTTTGAGGATGAATACCCCATTCTTCTGCATTTTTTCGGATAATTCTAATGGCTTCTTGTGTGTCTTTTAAAGGAATCTCATGATGTCTATTAGGCAGCCTGTATTTTAATAGTATTGCAGTTATGCCGTTAGCCGCAAACCATTCTGCAAAGTCAGAGCCTTCATGCCTGCCGGCTTCCATTGCATACCCTCCTCCCGGACATATTATGATAGCTTTTCCTGTATCTTTAACTTTATCTGCAGAAAATATTTTCATGGAAGCAGAAGATATATTCCATATATATCCATTTTCATCTGTTGTTTCCTGTTTGGTAATACCATTACTTTCTTTCGCTCCGTCTGGCCAGACTGGGATTTCCGTAATTTCTTGTGCAAGCATGTTGAAGATTCCTCCTATACTTATGATTATTAATCCTAACTTTTTCATATGTTGAAAATTAAAAATATCAAATGACTTGGATGGGGCAAAAATACAAAAACTATCAGGAATTTTGAATTTTGGATGATGAATTTCGAATTATTTTTTGGCGCACAAGCCAATTCAAAATTCAAAATTCAAAATTTCAATTTTACAAAGCTTTTGATTTTCTAAAAAAAACATTGTAGTTTTGCCTTATGAACTTTAAAAAATAGAGCAATGAAGAAAATTTTTTTATCGCTGTTTGCGGGTGTTTTGTTGACTGCTTGCTCAGAAGCAAAGTCTCTGAAAGTTGAGGTCGAGAATCCTTCTGCTTTAGACAGAACAAATGAAATGGTTGAAGTTGATTGGAAAATTTTGAGTGAAAAGTTAGCGTTGGATGCTTCAAAAACATTTATAGTCGAAAATGCAGAAGGGAAGCAGGTGCCTTATCAGATTATTACCCAAGGTACCGATGCTCCTCAATCTGTAATTTTTCAAGCTGACTTAAAACCGCGGGCAAAGGCTGTTTATACTTTTAAAACAGGTACCCCGGATGCTTACATGGCCAAAGTTTACGGACGCCATGTGCCCGAGCGGAAAGATGATTTTGCCTGGGAAAATGATCGGATTGCTTTCCGGATGTATGGGCCGGCATTAGCCAAAGAATATCCAAGCAATGGAGTGGATATTTGGTTGAAAAGAACGGATTCGTTGGTGTTGGATCAGTTTTATTCGGATGAATTAGAGAGAGGCCTTTCATATCATGCTGATCGTGGACATGGACTGGATTGTTATAAAGTGGGACATACTTTAGGTGCAGGTGGTATTGCTCCTTATTATCAGGATTCTTTATGGGTTGGAAATCACTATGATTCGTTTCAGGTTTTGGATAGTGGACCATTGCGTGTGAGTTTTGTTCTTAATTATAGTATTCCGGTTGCAGGAGAGACTGTTAAACAAACGCTTACTGTTAGCTTAGATGCTAATTCTCAGTTAAGTAAAGGGATTGTAGCCTGTGAAACCCAATTGAACCAGATGGACCTTGCGGCAGGTATATTTTTGCATAAAGTTTTAGGAGATGTAAAAACCGGTAAAGATGCCGGTTATATTGCTTATGCTGAAAATGCAGTTTCTGATTTTGGCCTGGATTCAGGACGGGATTATGTCGGTGTTATATTTCCTCAGAATAAAATGAAAGAAATAAAACAAAATGATACTCATTTGCTGGCATTGACCGAATATAAGCCGGGAGAGGTTTTTGTCTACTATTTTGGGGCAGGTTGGAATAAGTGGGGCTTTGAGACTAATGAAGATTGGTTTAAGTATATGGAAGATTATGCATTGAAAGTTAATAATCCTCTGACTGTAAAAATTCTGGAGTGAAATAATTTATTTACAGACTTTTTTGAATGATAATTACACTAATCGGTCGTGTTAGATAAAAATATTGACCGATTTTTCATTAAAATTGACTGAATTTTGATCCGTATTTTTTTAAAAATGTGATTTACTTTGCATTGTCAGAAAATGAGGATTAAGAATATAGGTTGAAAAATAAAAGAATTAAATTTTATAGAGTAATCTGGATGTGATTTTTTGATAGTGTATGTGTGCTATATGAAAAAACAAGAAATAATAATTTATCAGAATATTATAATGGTTTAATGAAAAGTTGTTGCAAATTTTTGTTTTTGTAACAACTTTTTATTTGTGAAAAAGAATGATTATTAATTGTGAATATAAATAAGAAGTGTTTTTAAAATTTAAATGTCATGAGAAAAATTACTACATTAATTTTTGCAGGTTTGTTGCTTTGTAGCTTAAGTGCTTGGTCGCAAACAAATTTATTTGATGGTTGGAATGGATATGATGCTTTGGGAGAAGGTTCTCAGCCAAATAACCATGGTTGGGGTAATACAGCCACCTCTCCGGCTCCTTCATGGAACACAACTAATGGTAGTGGAGGAATTCGCTTTATGGAACCGGGCAATGGAGAGTATAATGATTATTATTTTCCCGCAAAAGATCCGAATGATCCGGAGGTAAACAGGTATAATGAAAACAGAATTTTGTGGGTCCGTTGGGGGGATGGAAATGTTCCTGTAGGTCAAGTTTATACGTATTCGCTAAATACTGTGGCAGGAAGGACTTATACTTTTTCATGGAAATATTGCTGGCATAATAATGCTTCAGTTCCTACTTTGACTGTCTCGTTTTGTAAAAATGCAGATGGAACAGGAGTCATTGCTTCCAAACAGTTCAAGGCCAATGACACAAAGAGAATATTAACAGAGGGTTCTCTTTCATTTCAACCCTGTGAAGGCGCTGTTTATATGACCATTGGTTCTAACTCAGGAGCATTGTGTGCGATTGCAGACTTGTCTTTGGTTGAAGGTGGAACAGTGGACGGAGACCCTTTCATGAAAGCATCTGTTCCTTCACTTTTCTTACTTAAAGGGCTTGGTGAGGAATATAGCATGAAGGCATTTGATGTAACAGCATTCCTTCCTGATGATTTGTATATGGAAGATATCGCTGTAACAGCTCCGGAAGGTATTACATTGGATCGTTCTGTCATTGAATTATGGGAAGTAACTTGTGGTGGTACAGCAGAGGTTGTAGTTACATATACAGGAACAACTGCCATTGATGATAGTATTGTTATAACTTGTGGAGATCTCAGACAAGTTGTACAGATAAAAGCTCGCCCTGAAGTTACTGGTGGTAATTTGATCGAATACTGGAGTGGAGATGGATTTACAGGAGCGGGATCCGAACCGAATAATTTTGCCTGGATTGGCTCTAATGTTACTTCTTGGGGAAAAGCAAATGATGCTGGTATCAGATATCAGGATAAAGTATATGGAACTTCAGATTATAAATATTTTAACGAAGAAAAATTTGTTGGAAGAATATTCTTCTCTCGTTGGGATGGACAAGGGGGCTCTGATAAAACTACTGTTTATGCATATCCTGTAAAATTAAAAGCTGGTCATTCTTATACTTTCTCTGGTTTTTATGCATGGAACTCTAATGCTGTAGACGATGGAGTGGCAGCGGAATTTAAGATAGATATTAATGCTTCAGCTGATGCAACAGGAGTTTCTTTGGCAGATAATACTTATTCAATAGAGGATGTCAGTACAGCGAGATTGGTTCTGAATGAAATGTATCTTGATTTTACACCTACTTCTGATGGTATCTATTATTTAACAGTTCGCAATGGCAATGAAAAAGCAATCTTAGGTGCTCTTGCTGACTTGTCTATTATTGATAATGCTGCTCCATCGATAACTACATCAGTAATGAATTATTTAGCTTTCACTTCTAATTATCAGGAAAGAACCCCATCTCACTCATTTACAGTAATGGGATCTAATCTGAGTGAAAATGTGACATTGAAAGCTCCAAAGGGTATTACTTTGGATAAAACTTCACTTACTGCCGCAGAAGTTAATGCAGGAGCAACGGTAACTGCAACTTACAATGGAGGTGCCTCTATTTCTAGTGGTGTAATTGAGATTACAAGCGGCTCTGTCTCTACAAAAGTTCGCGTGTATGGAACTGCTGTAAAAGAGTTTAATGCAGATAAATTGTATTATATCATTCACTCTTCCGGAAAATATTTAGGCAAAGCTGAAGATGATGGTGTAAAAATATTGGAGCCGGCAGTAGATGAAACAGAAGCTAACAAAGTCTTTAGATTTGTTCCGGTAGAAGGTGATATTTATAACATCCAGGAAACTGCTACTGATACATATCTTGCAAGGGGTACAGCTAATGACTGGACAATGATATGGGGTGATGAATCAATGGTTGTAGATGCATATGCACAGTTTATCGTAGAACTTATTGATGCCACTAATATGAGAATTAAATGTGTAGGACAGGCAGGTATTGCACCGAAACAATTCTTAGGTACTGATAATACTGATATTAGTTCTCTTGTTTATGCAGATAAACAAGCAACAGATACTAAACATTATTGGGTTGTTAAAGCTACAGATGGTAGTGATGTTACTATTAAGAATATTTCTGCAGGAAATAAAAATAATTTATCTGTTTATCCTACAGTAACCACAGGTAAGTTAAATATCAATGCTGCAGAAGGTACAAAAATATCTATCTACAATATTGCAGGAAGCAAAGTATTGGAAGTTGTATTAAAAGATCAATCTGTAAATGTCACTTCTTTAAGTGCCGGCCTTTACATTATCAGTACTCCTGATGGTGGAAAAGCTAAATTTATCAAGAAGTAATCAGGATAATAAACATTAGATTAATTAAAATGAGAGGGTGTATTGGTATTTTCCGGTACACTCTCTTTTTGTCTTATTTACAAGGTTCCTTACTTAAGATTTAGATTTTTTATCTTGTTACTTTTAGTTTTTTATGAATTTTGTTGTAAAGTTTTTGTAAATTGCTTGTTATATTTGTTTGCTGCTTAAGTGAGGTTTGGGTGGAATTATAATTCCAAAATATCTGAACTTATTGATTATTATCCCAAAGCCCTCTATTTTGATTTTTATTCGGATGTGTTTTGTTTCTAAAATAGTTTTCTTTGTATATTATTTATTGTAGCTTTCCAGATAGATAATGATCTTGACTATTTAAGTTTTCTATTCCCATTTAATTTTGAGGTTTGAAAGTAATGTCTTTATTAAGACTTAAGCTATATGTCCTGTCCATACACAAACAGGATGCGTGTGAATTAATTATTTTATGTTAAACTGTAAAACTAAATGAGAATGAAAAAAATTATTGCTCTAATTTTTACTGCGGCACTAATTTTGTGTAGAGTAGATGCTTTAGCGCAGCAAAACGAGTTAGAAGGATGGAATGGAGGAACAGCTACGGGCGAAAGTTCCAGACCAAATATGTTTGGTTGGTCTTCTACTTCAACAGCAGAAATTCATAACTGGAATATTGCCAATGGCAATTCTTCAACCATCATTCCTGGAGGAAATGGTACTGGTTCCCGTTTCGTGGATTATGATGTTCCCGATGGACATGGAGGAACTAATGGATCTGCAGATTCGGAATATTATTATCCGGTATTTGATACAACTAATCCGGATTATGTGTTCAAAAACCGGATTTTATGGATTCGCTGGGGAGATGGCGGTTTCGACAGAGGAAGTTATTATACCTATCCGGTTGCTTTAGATCCCACAGGTAGTTATACTTTTACCTGGAAGTATTCCTGGCATAACAATGATGATTATCCACCGGTTATAACTGTTAATTTTTGTAGAGATGCAGATGGCGTAACAGGTCTTGTAGCTACCCAATCATTTACGGCATCAGCAACAAAAAGACTATTGCAAGAGGGCTCATTTACTTTTGAGTCATGTGGAGGTGCTTCTTATATGTCGATCTCGGCATCAACAGGAGCAATGATTGCTATTACGGATTTATCTTTGGTAAAGACAGATGACGGAGAGGTGACTCAATCTTTAGAAACTTCTACTTCTTCTATGTTTCTTACCAATAGTGCAACTCCATTGAAAGAACAAACTTTCGAGGTGTGGGGTGTCGTTACTGATGATGATCTTACTGTGACAGCTCCGGAAGGCATTCTATTAGACAGAAATATAATTGAGCTATGGGAGATCACCTGTGGAGAAATAGCCAAAGTGAAGGTGATTTATGACGGGACAACAATGGTTGATGATAGTATCATTATTACATCCGGCGAATTGAGAAAAGCAATTGCTGTGAAAGCAAAACCGCTTAGCAGTAATAATCTGCTTCAATACTGGGACGGGGATGGCTCTTTGGGAGAAGGTTCCCAGCCGAATATATATGGATGGATCGGCTCAAATGTGAAATCCTGGGGTGTTGCTGTATTGACTGGTGGAGCAGGTATCAGATATCAGGATAAGTTGGCAGGATCCAGTGATTATAAATATAGCACCGGAGATGTATTTACCGGGAGAGTATTTTATATTCGTTGGGATGGACAAGGAGGCTCAGATATAGAAACTATTTATGCTTATCCGGTAGCTTTGACTGCAGGTCATTCATATACTTTCTCAGGTCAGTATCTCTGGAACACAAATGCAACAGGAGATGGTGTAGTGACTAATTTTACTGTTGATATCAATTCAGAACCGGATGTAACCGGAACATCTCTGGCATCTCAGGTATATACTATTGCTGATCTTCCTGAATCAAGAATGGTACTGAACGAAATGTTTCTCGATTTTACCCCGACGGAAGATGGTGTATATTATATTACTGTGAGAAATGATAAAGGAATTTTGGGCGCCCTTGCAGAATTAAGTGTAATTGATAATGCAGCTACACCTGTACCTACTATTACGGCTTCTGTCAATTCATTGAGTTTCTCATCTCTCAATCCTTCTAAATCATTTACTTTAGCAGGTTCTCTTTTGACAGATAATGTTACCTTGACAGCTTCAGAAGGTGTTACATTGGATAAGACTTCTTTTACTGCAGCAGAAGTGAATGCCGGAGTAACAGTTACTGCAACTTATGATGGCGTAACTCCTTTTACAAATGCAAAAATTGATATTGTCAGTGGAATATATACCGCAAGAATTATTCTAACTGCTACTATTGTAAAAGTGATAGATACCAATAAATGTTATAATATCGTTCATTCTTCCGGTAATTATTTAGGCGCCACGATGTCGGCCGATGAAGTCCCTATTCCTGCGGTATACATAACAGATCCTAATGATGAGGGTGATAGAATCTTCAAATTTATTATTAACGGAGATGCTTATAATATCCAGGTAATTTCTGATCGGTCTTATTTGGCTAAACTTTCAACCAACGAATGGATAATGACTTGGGAGACAGAGGCTGTTGATAACCGGACCCAGTTTGTTGTAGAGGCTCTTGACGGTGATTCTATCAAGATTAAATGTTTGGCTAAAAGCTATATGGGCACAAACGATAATGCCTTTGATTTGAATTCTTTTGTTTATACAGATAAGAGTGGTAGTCGTCCCGAACATCATTGGATATTGAAAGAATCTTCTTATGTCAGTTTAGATAAAGTGACAACAGAAAATGATATTCTGTCGGTTTATCCTACAGTTGCTACAAGTAAGTTAAATATCAATGTAGCAGAAGGTACAAAAATATCTGTCTATAATATAGCCGGAAGTAAGGTGCTGGAAACTGTTCTGAAAGGTCAGGCCTTGGATGTCTCTTCTTTATCAT
>JAVBMQ010000208.1:0-10873 GCA_031552335.1 Bacteroidales bacterium
TCTTTTCTGTCAATGGCAGAATTTTGTTGTCATTTTTTAATAATATGGCTCCTTCTATTGCCGCCTGTTTTGCTTTTTCCAATGCATCTGTAGTATAAAACGGCATGGAATCGGATATTTTTGTATAAGGATTTTCAAATAATCCCAAACGGAATTTTAATCTTAATATGTTTTTTACGGCCTCATCAATGGCTTTTTCCGAAACTTTTCCTTCTTTGATCAATTCTTCCAGATGATTGATGTAAGCAAAACCCATCATATCCATGTCAACAGCAGCATTGGCTGACTTTTCCGCAGCTTCTTTCAGGTCAGCGCAGAGGCCATGAGGAATCATTTGTTCGATGGATCCCCAGTCGCTGACCAATACTCCATCGTAATTCCATTCATCCCGCAAAATTGTTTTATTCAAAAATGGATTGGCAGAAGATGGAATCCCATTGATGTCATTAAAAGAACACATAAATGTAGCTGCATTTGCTTGTACTGCAGCCTGGAAAGGAGGAAGGAAAACTTCTCTTAATTGTAATTCAGGAACCCAGGTAGTGTTATAGTCTTTTCCGGATTCACTATATCCATAGGCGGCAAAGTGTTTAGCACAGGCAGCCATGGATGAAGGGTCTGATAAATTTTCTCCCTGGAATCCTTTGATCATAGCTACTCCCATTACAGAAGTCAGATAAGGATCTTCTCCGCAAGATTCAGCAATTCGTCCCCAACGAGGATCACGCGTTACGTCAATCATTGGTGCAAAAGTCCAGCGTATCCCAGCTGCAGTTGCTTCAATGGCTGCAATACGGGCGCCGCTTTCTGCTACCACTGGGTTCCAGCTTGCCGCTTGTCCTAAAGGAATAGGGAAAATAGTTTTGAAACCATGTATAACATCACGGGCGAAGATCAATGGGATTTTCAACCGGCTTTCTTCCACAGCAATACGTTGAAGTTCATTTATCGTTACCGGATCCAATTCATTTAATATAGATCCTACTTTTCCTTCGCGGATAGAAATTGCCATTTCATCGGCCAACCCGACTCCTGTCAGTTGATTCATTTGTCCGATTTTCTCTTTCAATGTCATCTTTGACAGGATTTCATTGATTTTTTCTTCTTCCGGATTTTTAGGCTGGGAACAGGCTATTAGCAATATCGCCATTGTAGCCATTAGAAATTTTTTGACAATCTTTGTGTGTTTCATTTTTATAATTTATTAATTTTTCAGTTTTTCAGTTAATTATTTTGACAGATAACAGTGATGCAAAGATATCTTTATGAAGTAAGATTATTCAAAAAAAGTTCCACACAAAAACTCAATTATAGTATCTCATATACTCAACATTCACTCAACAATTATATTTTTATATGTCTGATTATTAGTAAATTAAAACTATATATGCTTTATAACATATTTCAACATTGTTTTTGTAAATCAGATCTGTCTATAAAATCTATTTAAAGTAGATAAAAACAGATACGATTTGCATTTATGATAGTATCTTGTGAAGATTTCTTATAATAGTCTTTTGTGAGCAAAAAAGAGAGGATCATATTAATGATGACCCTCTCTTCTTTATTTAAAAAGTCTCAAAAAATTATTTATTTGGAACGATATTTTTTCTTCTACGAACAAGCAGATAGCATCCGGCAAGAACTGCCAAAACATACAGCCCGTCATGTACAGGTGCTCCAACAAAAAGACTGCCTTCTTCTGATTCTGCTGTCGCTCTGTTACCTCGTAGACTAGGTTCATCCGAACTTTGAAGCCAGGATTCCGTTCTATCTTTCATTGAATCATAACTGCTGGCCGCGAATGTCTGACCAACAAAAAACAGGCTGATTGCCATCAATAATATCTTTGTTGCTTTCATATTATTTTTTATTAATAAGGGTTTTTACTATTTCTACTTTCTTAGAATCATATATTCTCTTTACAATGTAGAGACCATTAGCATTTGGTTCCGGAATCTCGACACCTTGTAGGTTATAATAATGTGTTTCAACGATTTTTTCGCTGTTTGCATTGATCTTACCCAAAGCTGTTTCGTTCCCTTCCATACTGATAGATTTCAATGTTGGATTGCCACTTGCTTCAATCAAAACCAGTGATTCAAACGGTTTTAATGTCTTTGTAGAACTTTCGGAATGGGCAAAATTTACATTTCCGTCAAATACATAGAAATGTTGAGTTCCATATGGATCTGTCAATTCCAGATTGGATAAAGAAGGATTGGCTCTCATTTCGTACTTGTTTGCTGTAAGATCAGCAAATTCTGTGGTATTAGTCAATATCGGATTTAATTCAGAAGTGAAAGTAATTTCTTTATCTCCAACGCCTGCTGTTCCAAAAACAGAAGGGAATTGAATGGCATAGCCTTTATTAGCTTCGAATGATTGGCTGTAGACAAAGTCATAATTTTCTCCATCAGTGTTCTTCTTATAAGTTCTGAGCCAGAAATCTCCGGTGTTGTTAGATGCATTGAATGCAGATAAGATACCATCATCATCTTCTTCTTTGAATGCATCACAATATATTTCTTCTATTGCGAATGGGAATCCGATTGGGTACCATTTTTTAGGGGTGAAGGTCTTTTGCAGTTTTATAACACCATTGACGTATAAACCTGTTGGAGGAATATTTGTCAATTCGCCTATCTCTCCATGTTCATTTGCTTTGAAGATAATATCTCCATATCCTTGGCCGACATAGTTTGTATATGGTATAGTCTCACCTGCCTGAATGATGAAATCAGGAGTATAGTATCCGGAACTATATACTTCAAACTCGAAACATCTGTAACCCCAGGCCCCATTTCTTGGTTCAATTAATTTTAATCTGACATATTGACCAGCTATAGGAGTACCTTCATTTAATTGATAATTTTCTGTCCACTCTCCATTGTCAGGTTTACCACTAACAGAATATGCATCAGTCCATCCTAAATCACTTTCTGGATCGTTGGGTAATGTTACTGCCGTTTGAATCTTAAAACTTTTAGCAAAAGCACCTTCCCAGCTTATTTTTACTTCGTCAAGCATATACACATTACCTAAGTCAACATACCACCATTGTTCCCATTGTTCTTCGGATAGAGGAGCTCCAGTATTCCATTCTCCGGTATTTGTCTGTCCATCATTGAAAAATCTTGCAAGACCATCATTTATTGATGCATAAGCATTTTTATTTAATGCAATATTATTACCAGGTATAAATGGAGGCAGAACTTTTCCCTCAATGGCTTTGACAGTAAGTGAAGAATTCCCGTTGAAATCGCATGCCTCTACTTCATAGGTGTAATTTTCAGTAGTTGTATAAACATATGGGTTTGTAAATGCAACTTCAGTAGCAACAATGTTGTTTCCGTCTTTTATTGTCAAATAGTAAAATATTTCATTATCGTCAAATGCATCAAAGAAAATTCTTACAGAGTTTATAGATGTCTCTTTAATTACTGATTTTAGGATTGGGGCTGTTAAGTCTCCTGAAATAGGAGTGTTTTGAATTGTAACATTGTAAGGAATACGCACTGTTTCTGAGTAACCATTTCCATAATTCTGAAAAATTGAAATTCTTAGATCAGAAGGGATTGAATTTGTTGTAGAACCATAAGATTGTGTTGATTCTGCTCCAGGTACTCTTAATGCAAATTTGTTTTCAATAGCACCTCCCTGATTTCCTGGAGTACCTGCTGGCCAATATCTCAATTGTGACTCCCAGTCAGTACCACCAATTGTGCCTCCATTGATTTTTGTCCATGCCCAGGATTTTTCTTCAATTGTAACTACTTTAAAATCAATGGTCACAGCTTCTCTTAATTCTGTTGGTTCTCCGGTATTGTATTGATGGTAAGCTAGCTCTCCGGTTTTCATTATTGAACCATAATCAACAGCTTTCATTTCACCCACTGCAAAAAAAGCAATCGCAGCAAGCAATACATTAAAAAGTTTTTTTGTTTTCATAAACATAGATTATTTATTTAGTTATTAAAATGATGTTTAGATGAATTAGATTGAAATGCAAATTTTACATTGCAAAGTTAAATGTTGACTAAAAAAATTCATTAAAAAATTCCCTCACAAAAACTCATTGTTTCTCTCGTAAGTACTCAACATTTCCTCTACAATTGAATGTGTATGTGTCTGTTTATTAATGATTTAAAATTAGTAATGTTTTATAACATATTTCAATGCATATCTCAACATAAAAAAAATGGTTAAAATTGAAGGCTTATAGCATCATAACAAAAATTAATACATGTTGCATGAAAAGAATTATTTTCCCGTTTTTGTTTATTATTTTGTTTAACAATAATTTATTGGCGATTTATCCATTAGTTCACAATTATTCCCGGAAAAGTTCAAATGCAGGAACACAGAATTGGGATATTATACAACACCAGAATAATTGGATGTACTTTGCCAATAATAGTGGCTTACTTGAATTTGACGGATATGATTGGAGTATTTATCCGATAGCTAATTATACAAATGTGCGTTCTCTCTGTTATGATGCCGGAAATGAACGGATTTATGCCGGAGCGTTCAATGAATTCGGATATTATTCAAGAAATGAAAGGGGGATATTAGGTTATCATTCGTTGGTAGACAAATTACCATCTATAGATAAACCTTTTAATGAAATATGGAGTATTCATCAAACTAATGATGCTCTTTATTTTCAGGGAGATAAAGAGATTTTCCGTTATAAATCGGATCAGATAAAACGTTTTGATTTTTCTAATAAGATCAATTGCTCTGCGATGGTTCATCAAATGCTATTGATATCCGACCTTACGGATGGAGTCTCTGTATTGAATGGCGATTTATTCATTTCATTACCCGGATCGGATATATTAAAGGGGAAAAAAGTATGCGCTATATTACCCTTTGGGGAAAAAGAAATTCTTTTTATCACCGATTTTCATGGGATGTTTATTTTTGACGGACAAAATACAACTGTTTTTCAAACGGATATTGATCCCTTTTTGATTGAAAATCAGGTTTTTTGTGCAACAATCAAAGGGTCAAAGTTAGCTATTGGAACTGTTAGAAATGGTTTGGTGGTAAAAGATCTGCAAACCAACAGTACTATTTATGCCAATGTAAATTCGGGTTTACAAAACAATACTATATTAAGCCTTGCATTTGATTTTCAAAATAATCTTTGGTTGGGTTTGGATAAAGGAATTGATTATGTGATGATTAACCTTCCTATTTATGATCTGTTCGGAAATAATATGCAATTTGGCGCCGGCTATACTTCTGTTATTCAAAACAATTTATTGTATTTAGGGACTAATCAGGGCTTATATCTAACCTCTTATCCGATTGTTACATCTCCCGATCCTTTTAATATCCGCTTGGTTGATCATATATCCGGACAGGTTTGGCAATTAACTGATATTGATAACACGATCTTTTGCGGAACAGACCGGGGCCTTTTTATGGTTAATGAAAATCGCGCCGAGCAAATACCGGAAGTGACAGGTACGTGGAAAGTAAAAGTATTGGAATCCCATCCGGGATATATATTAGGATCTTCATACAAAGGTTTTTTTATTTTGAAGAAAGAAAATAACCGTTGGAAATTTTCCCACATGATTAAAGGGTTTAGTGATTCCGGTGGAATGTTTGAAGAAGATAAAAATGGAGATATCTGGTTTTGCCATTGGATCAAAGGGGTTTCGAAGTTGACTTTGAATGAGGCGGCAGATAGTGTTTCTGTAGAAACTTTTGATACGTCTAAGGGTTTTTATACCAATCGGAATATCGTTTTATTTAAAATAGACAATGAAATCGTATTTTCAAGTGATGGAGGTTTTTATGAATATGATGAATCAAAGGATAGTATCATTCATACTACGAAGATTGAGAGTATTTTTGGAAATTTACCTCATTCGGTACATCTTTCTCAAATGCCTAACGGAGATATCTGGTGTGTATCCAATAATTCTTTAAGTGTTGCTTTTCTTCAGCCGGATAAAACATTTAAAATGAATAATACTTCATTCTCTTCTTTGAAAAACCGCTTGATCATTGGTTTTGAGGATTTTAATTTTGTCAATGATTCAAGTATTATTCTGAGTACAGAGGATGGTTTTTCCTGGTTGGATGTTCAAAAGGCAAAAACAGATGCAGATTTACAAAATCCATTCAAGCTTTCCATTTGTAATATTTATATTACGGGCGAACGGGATTCGTTGGTTGGTGGGTACTATTTACAGCAAAAGACTATTCCTGAGTTTGATTATAAAAATAATTCCATTCGTTTTGAATTTGTAGCTCCGGAGTATAGAGATGACCAATCTATTACTTATAGTTATAAACTGGAGAATTATGATTCAGACTGGTCTTCTTATTCTTTTTCCAATACGAAGGAGTATACCAAGTTACCAAAAGGGTCTTATGTGTTTAAAGTGAGAGCACAAAATGCCTTGGAATCGGAGATCGTGGAAACTTCTTACCATTTTGTTATATTGCCTCCCTGGTATGAGAGCGGACCCGCTTTGGCTGTTTATGCCATATTGATCATGTTTCTTTTCTTCCAATTGGTAGTATTTATCAAGAAAAGATCGGAGAAGGCTGCCCAAAAAATGAAAATTCAAAAAGAAAAAGAAATGCAGGAACAGGAAGAGCGTTTCAACGAGGATACAAAAAAGAAAGAGAAGGAGATCGTTGCACTGAAAAATCAACGTTTGCAGTACGAACTGCGACATAAGTCGCAGGAACTGGCAAGCTCAACGATGAACCTTATCCGGAAAAATGAAATTTTACTTGAGATCAATAAGGATATCGAAAAAATAGCTTCTGAAATAAAGGGTCCAGATGAGTCTTCGGGTATTAAAAAGAAATTGACCAAAATGCAGAATGATATCAAGCAGAATATTGAACGGGATGATAACTGGAAAAAATTCGCTGAAAATTTTGATATGATCTATGAGAATTTCCTTAAACGATTGGGAGAACAGTTCCCTTCGCTTACTGTCAGCGATAAAAAACTTTGTGCATACCTGAAAATGGGATTAAGTTCGAAAGATATTGCACCTCTCTTGAATATGTCTTTCAGAAGTGTTGAGATGAGTCGCTACAGGTTACGCAAGAAACTGGATTTATACAGGGATATGAATTTATCTGACTTTTTGCAGAATTTTTAGCATTTTTTATAACTAAAACGGCGTATTATTCTTTATATTTGCAAATATTCGGCTCAAATGTTGACAAAACGTTATAAACCGGCACAATAAAGCGATATTGTGACATAACATATAAAGGGAATAATATGATGAAAGACTATCAGGCCTATACATTGGCCAACTATGAGAAAATTCCTCAGATTACATCGTTGAGTGAGGAAGACAAGGAAGCGATTGATGTAGTGGGAAGAGTGTTGCCCTTCAAAACAAATAACTATGTTGTAGAAGAATTAATAGATTGGAGTAACATTCCCGATGATCCTATTTTTACGCTTAACTTTCCAAGAAAAGAAATGTTGCCTCAAAAATATTATAATGATGTCCGTTTTTTGTTGCGAAACAATGCAGACACAGAAATTTTAAAGAAAAAAATCAATGGTATCCGCCTGAAATTAAATCCGAATCCGGCGGGACAGGAGCATAATGTTCCGGTGATGGATAATGTCAGGTTGCAAGGTATTCAGCATAAATACCGGGAAACGGTTCTTTTCTTTCCGTCTAAAGGACAAACTTGTCATGCGTATTGTACATTTTGTTTTCGCTGGCCGCAATTTTCAGGAATGAATGATTTGAAATTTTCCATGAAAGATGCAGAGTTATTATATAAATATCTCCGGCAGAGACCGAAGGTTACGGATGTTCTTTTTACCGGCGGAGACCCTTTGACAATGACATCGCAGGCCTTGACTGGTTATATAGAACCCCTGTTGGGCCCGGAATTAAAACATATCCATACGATTCGACTGGGAACAAAAGCCTTGGCTTACTGGCCTTATCGCTTTTTGACGGATAAAGATGCTGATGAATTGATGTTTTTATTTGAACGGATTGTCAAGGCAGGGAAAAATTTAAGTATTCAGGCTCATTTCAACCATCCGGTAGAGTTATCGACAGATGCAGTAAAAAAAGCAATATTCCGGATACGTGCTACCGGTGCACAGATACGTACCCAGTCGCCTGTACTGAGAAATATCAATGATCATCCTGATATTTGGAGCGAAATGTGGAGAAAGCAGGTTGATCTCAATTGTATTCCTTACTATATGTTTATTGCAAGAGATACCGGCTCCAAATCTTTCTTTGAACTTCCTTTGGAAAAATGCTGGCAAATCTTCCGGAAAGCTTATTCAAAAGTCAGCGGAACCTGCCGTACCGTGAGGGGCCCGAGTATGAGCGCTTATCCCGGGAAAATACAAATCCTGGGTGTTGCGGAAATTAATAATGAATCTCATTTTGTTCTTCGTTTTTTACAAGCAAGGAATGCCGATTGGGTAGATATTCCTTTTTTTGCCAAATATAATCCTAAAGCAACCTGGCTTGATCAATTAGAGCCTTCTTTTGGTGAAAAAAAATTCTTTTTTGAAAAAGAAGAACCCGGATATAAATATTTGAATAAAAATCAAAGCAATTGGGCAATGGAGTAGTTTTTTTCAAATATAATTTGTATGTTTGCTCCAAATATAAAAAATCAGGTGCAATCCGGAAAAAATATATTAACAGTTGGATTACTGTTATTCTTAAGCACGTTTTTTTTACAGAGTTTTTCTGTAGCTGATGTGGTGAAAAAGGAAGTTGAAGAACATGAAAAGACAACTTTCAAGGCAATTGATTATTCTAAAATTTATCGAAATTCAGATATTGAATTGACTTATTCCCTGATTCAGACTGCTCCCAGATTTTTTTATCATAATCGCTATTCTTCGTCAAGATTTTTCACAAGTACCTTTATCGATCATTTCTCATCTAAATTATCACAATCATCTCAGAGAGAAAATTTTTTAGCAGATATATTTTTAAAGAACCATTCCCTTCAGATTAATCCATATTGTTATCCTCCTTGCAAATATTATGTGTTTGCATTGCGGGAAATTGTTATTTGAATCTTCATAATCACAGTTAAGTTACTAAAAAACAGAATTTTTATCTTTTCAGATAAAAGTTCCATGCTTCATTCTGTGGCCGGTTTAATTTTACCAGGGAAACAAAATTTATATCATTCAAATATCATTTAATTAATAAGAATTATGTTATGGATTCAAATAAAATAACCACACATATCAAATCAACATCGCATGAACAAATTATGCGAAAGATCAATTACCTTGTTATTGTTTTATCAATTATCGCTATATTTGCAGGTGGAATTACATTGTATACTTCTACTGTACAAGATGAAAATGAAGTTAAATTAAGCATGCTATTCTTTGTTTTGGGGATCACGCTTATTACGATAGGAATTATCTATCTTTGTACGAAGAGCAAATATGATGTATATAAGGAAACAGGAAGTCCTACCAAATTGAAAAAATATTATTTCAATAAGAAAAATATGGGGATTTTGAAAGAGGCTTTGGTCGCCGGATCATTCGATCAAACCAAGTCAGTGGCTTTCGTGGATAATGGAGATGCCCATATGGAAGTGATCCTTTCAAAGGATAATGCATTTTCAGTTGTACAATTATTCGAGATTTCTTCTTTTTCCGAAGAAATCGTTACACCTGTATATTATTTTACCGGAACAAAGGCTTCAGCGCTTTCCGCTTATCTGAAAAGATGTGAAAAAGAGGTCTCCCGGTAATAACACAAAACTATTCAAAACAATAAACAATAAACAATGAAGATCAACACATTATTAAGTGTATTTTCTCCGAAGGACACTAAATTCTTCCCATTGCTGAGGGAAACAACATCAATCATGGTACAGGCATCAACGCTTTTGAGAGATTTATTTTCGGTTACGGAAAAAGACCGACAAAAGGAATTTTGCAAATTAATCAAAGCAGAAGAATTGAAGGGAGATAAGGCTACCGGCCGGATATTTAAAGCACTTAATGAAACATTTATTACTCCTTTTGACAGAGAAGATATCAATGCATTGACCGATTGTATGGATGATGTCATTGACATCATTAACCGTGCTGCACAAAAGGTGCTTTTATATGTTCCGCAAAGTCTGCCTGCCTGTACTGTTGAATTAACAGAAGTTATTTACAAAGGGACTCTTGAAGTGCAGGGCGCTGTAAATGAACTGGAAAAGATGAAAAAAGCGGATAATGATTTTCGTAAGCATTATAAAGAAATCAAAAGATTGGAAGAAGCTGCGGATGTTATGTATGAGCATGGTATTATAGATCTTTTCAGGGATGAAACCAATACTGTGGAATTGATCAAATTGAAAGAAATTATTACTGAATTGGAGAAGGCTGCCAATAAAATCAACCATACCGGGAAGGTATTGAAAACCATTTTTGTCAAATACGCTTAATAAATTGAACTTATGACATTACTTATTATTGTTATTGTTCTGGCGATTATTTTTGATTTTATTAATGGATTTCATGATGCTGCCAATTCAATTGCGACAATTGTTTCTACAAGAGTCCTAACACCATTTCAAGCAGTGATTTGGGCTGCGTTTTTTAATTTTGTAGCGTATTTTATCGCGGTACATTTTTTAGGTGGTTTTGGTGAAAGTATTGCTAATACGGTTGCTAAAACAGTCAGACCTGAATTTATTACTACCGAGATTGTGGCTGCCGGACTTGTAGCTGCTATTGTCTGGAACTTATTTACCTGGTGGTTTGGAATTCCTTCGTCGTCTTCACATACATTGATAGGGGGATTTGCAGGAGCTGCCATTGCCGGTAACGGGTTTAATTTCGGATCTGTAGATGCCGGAACCATTGGTT
>JAVBMQ010000199.1:0-11411 GCA_031552335.1 Bacteroidales bacterium
CTCATTGCCACCATGTGGGAAGATATGAAAACAGTCTGGCAGATGAAAGAAAAATCCCGTTTCATTGTTTATACCTTTGGAATCTGGATTTCTTATTTCCTGTATTTGTATATCACCTTTTTTGCTTTTGATTTTACGGAAAACCTGGGTTTTGCTGCTGCTTTATTTGTCTTTACAATCAGCAGCATGAGCATGGGAATCCCATCAAACGGAGGATTAGGTCCCTGGCAGGCAGCTACTGTCTTTGGTTTATGTGCGTTTATGGTAAATATAGATCAGGCCAAAGCTTTCGCGACTGCCGTATTTGCTTTTCAATCTATTTGGGTAGTCATGTGCGGACTTTTCGGAATTGCCATGCTTTCTATTAAAGCAGGGAAAACAGAGACCGTTTTAGCAACAGAAAATGGCGGAAAATAAAATAACTGAACTTTTTGGAATTCAATATCCCATTATCCAGGGAGGGATGGTCTGGTGCAGTGGTTGGCGTTTAGCTTCTGCTGTAAGTAATTGTGGCGGATTAGGTCTGATCGGGGCAGGATCTATGCATCCTGAAGTACTGAGAGAGCATATCCGGAAATGCAAAGAGGCTACCGGAAAACCCTTTGGTGTGAATATCCCTTTGCTTTATCCGGAGATAGAAGCTATCATGCAATTGGTGGTAGAGGAAGAGGTGAAAATTGTTTTTACTTCGGCCGGAAACCCGAAAACGTGGACGAAATACCTGAAAGATCATGGCATGACAGTCGTACATGTAGTCTCCAACTCCAAATTTGCCGTTAAATGCGAAGAAGCCGGAGTAGATGCCATTGTTGCCGAAGGCTTTGAGGCTGGCGGTCATAATGGCCGGGAGGAAACAACCACCATGGTGCTTATTCCCCAAATACGTCAGGCAACAAATTTACCCCTCATAGCAGCAGGAGGAATTGCTATCGGCAAACAAGTACTTGCTGCCATGATCCTTGGAGCTGATGGAGTACAAATAGGTTCCCGTTTTGCCTTGACACAGGAAAGCAGTGCCGGAGAAGCATTCAAACAAGCTTGTATTCAAGCCGGGGAAGGAGATACGATGTTAACATTGAAAAAAATTGTTCCCACCCGACTGATTAAGAATGAATTTTTTCAACAAGTTCAGGAGGCAGAAAACAGAGGCGCTTCTCCTGAAGAATTAAAAGAAATTCTTGGACGGGGAAGAGCTAAAAAAGGAATATTTGAAGGAAATCTGACGGAAGGAGAATTGGAGATCGGACAGGTTTCTTCTCTGATCAATGATATTCCAACCGTAAAAGAAGTAATGGAAGAATTAATAAAAGATTTAACAAATAAATAATGATAACAGTCAGTAATTTAAGTATTCAATTCGGGAAAAGAATTTTGTTTCAGGATGTCAATCTCAAGTTTACACCTGGCAATTGTTATGGAATCATTGGCGCCAACGGTGCAGGAAAATCAACTTTCCTGAGAGTATTGAGTGGTGACATGGATGCTACACAGGGGGCAGTTTCTTTTGGTTCCGGCGAACGACTTTCCGTATTGAAACAGGATCACTTTGCCTATGACGATTTCACTGTAATGGATACTGTTTTGCAAGGACATACAGTGCTTTGGTCAATTACCAAAGAAAAAGATACCCTATATGCCAAACCGGATTTCAGCGATGAAGATGGTGTACGGGTGGCTGAATTAGAAGAAAAATTTGCTGAACTGGAAGGTTGGAATGCAGAGAGTGATGCTGCTAATCTGCTCAGCGGTTTGGGTGTAAAAGAAGATTATCACTATGTGATGATGAAAGACCTCAGCGGAAAAGAAAAAGTCCGTGTATTGCTGGCTCAGGCTTTGTTCGGCAAACCGGATAACCTGTTGCTTGATGAGCCGACCAATGACCTGGATATAGAAACCGTTATGTGGCTCGAAAACTACTTATCTGAATTTGAAAATACAGTATTGGTTGTTTCCCACGACCGCCACTTCCTGGATTCAGTGTGTACGCACACGGTCGATATCGATTATGGCAATATCAAACTTTTCTCCGGTAATTATAGTTTCTGGTATGAATCCAGCCAGTTAGCACTCCGCCAGCAACAACAACAAAACAAGAAAGCGGAAGAAAAAAAGAAAGAACTGGAAGAATTTATCCGTCGTTTCAGCGCCAATGTGGCTAAATCCAAACAAACAACCAGTCGCAAGAAGATGTTGGAAAAACTCAATATTGAAGAAATTCAGGCTTCTTCACGCAAATATCCGGGTATTATTTTTACCCCAGCCAGAGAAACCGGTAATAAAATATTGGAAGTAAACGGATTGAGTGCCAGCATTGAAGGTGAGGTGCTTTTCAAAAGTGTATCTTTCAATGTGGAAAAAGACGATAAAATCATTTTCCTGTCGAAAGACCCGCGTGCCATGACCACTTTTTTCCAGATCATCAATGATGAACAAGACGCAGATGAGGGCGCTTTTGAATGGGGACAAACCATTACTGCCGCTTATCTTCCTTTAGATAATTCTGCTTTTTTCGATACCGATATGAACCTGGTAGAATGGATTTCCCAATTCTCGGAAGATACACACGAAGTGTATCTGAAAGGTTACCTCGGCAAAATGCTTTTCTCCGGAGATGAGGTGCTGAAGAAAGCAAGCGTCCTTTCCGGAGGTGAAAAAATGCGTTGTATGATTTCCCGGATGATGTTGAAAGATGCCAACTGCCTGGTATTGGACTCTCCCGCCAACCACTTGGATCTGGAGTCTATACAGGCATTTAATAATACCCTCAAAAATTTCAAAGGGAATATCCTGATGTCGAGTCATGACCATGAATTTATTCAAACGGTTTGTAACAGGGTTATTGAGTTGACTCCCAACGGTATCATTGATAAATTAATGGATTACGATGATTATATTGTTTCGGAAGATATCAAGGAATTGAGGAAGAAAATGTACAAGTAATAGGAATGGCGTTTTTGCAAAACATCTTTTAAAAAAATTCATGACAGCGAAATTTGTTCTCAACGAACTTTTATCAATTGCCAATCCTGAAAAGGCAAAGTTTCTTCAAGGTTTTTTCAAAACGGGAAAAGGCCAATATGCCGAAGGAGATGTTTTTCTGGGTATTACGGTCCCTATAGTCCGGGATATTGTAAAGGCCAACAAAGACATTCCTTTGTCTGAAATTCAAATACTTGTGAACTCAGAATATCACGAAGCCCGTTTGGCGGCCTTTCTTTTTCTTGTTTTACAATACAAAAAAACAAAAAAGGAAGAAGACAGGAAACAGATCTTCGATTTTTATATCGCCAATGCAAAAAGAGCAAACAATTGGGATCTGGTTGATGTAACCTGCAGGGATGTAATAGGCGCTTATCTGCTTGATAAAGATAGAAGTATATTGTATCAACTGGCAGAAAGCGATAATCTCTGGGAACAACGGATTGCGATTGTCTCTACCTGGACATTTATCAAGAACAAAGATTATTTCGACACATTGGCTTTGTCGGAAAAATTTTTGTCACATAAACATGACCTGATACATAAAGCCGTAGGATGGATGCTTCGGGAAGCCGGCAAGAAAGACAAAGAAGTTTTAGTCGGTTTCCTTGAAAAAAACTATAAAATAATGCCTCGTACAGCATTACGTTATGCTATTGAACATTTCTCTCCGGAGGAAAAAGCATTTTTCATGAAAAAATAAATTTGGCATACATTTTGGTATTTTTTTACTTATGAAACGATCATTTGCCAATATGCGCGACTCAAAGAAAGGATTATCGATTGTCAATTATCAATTGTTAATTCTCTTCTTATGCTTATTTAGTTTTGTAGCATCTGTTCGGGCACAAGTCAGCCATGGCGGAACCCCACATTTCTTATATTCCGGAGAAAGAAACGGATTGAGAAGCGCTATTGCCGAAGAGCCTTTTTTCATAGAGATGCCTTCTTTCGACTTACAAGCATTATTGGAAGAAGATTCTATCAATAGTTCCAATATGAGGAGATCAATCCGTTTTGCCAATAAATTTTTCACTGCCATCGAAAGAGGGAAATCAGGACAAAATTTTGTTTTACCGGATGGAACAAAAATCTGGCAGGTTGGTCTCCGGTCAGCAGGAGCTTATTCCATCAATGTCCTTTTTTCAGAATTTCATATTCCCGAAGGAGGTCAATTGTTTCTATACAGTGCTGATAAATCGCATATTATAGGTTCTTTTACTCATGAAAATAATACAGACGGGAAAATGTTGCCGACAGCTCCGGTTACTGGAGATGAGATCATTGTGGAATACAGCGAACCGGCAAATGTTTCATTTGAAGGGATATTGAAAATTACTGAAGTCAATCATGATTACCGGGGTATTTTGAGGGCGCAACCTTGCAATAATAATTCTACTGAATATAGTTGTATGACAGATATTTTATGTTCGGATGTCAGGGATTCCGAAATCAAAAACAGTGTTGTCCTTCTGATTATCAACGGAAATATTCTTTGCTCAGGAGCTCTTATCAATAATACGTCAAATGATGAAACGCCTTACCTGTTAACGGGAATGCATTGTTTTAATAAAGAAACCCCTATTCATTACCCCTTTGATCATTATCAGAATCTGGCCGGAACGATTGTCACTTTTTTTAATTATAACCGGCCGGTTTGTGGTTCTACCATGAGAGGAATCGAAGAAATGTCGGTATCAGGCACATATGCCCGTTGTATCATTGAGCCCTTGGATATTGCTCTACTTGAATTAAAAGAAACACCTCCGGATTATTACCGGGCTTATTATGCCGGTTGGAATATTGATCCGGGTGGGGGAACAAATCCTTATAGCAACATACACCACCCATATGGAGATTTGAAAAGATATGGGATGTACAATAATAAAATCAATCTGGCAACTTTGTCCGGCTTTTCATTGTTCAGAGCCAATTCTTTCTGGCTTGTGAAAGGATGGACAAGCGGATCTACGTATGGTGGTTCTTCCGGATCTCCTCTGTTTGATCAGAACAACTATATTGTAGGAGCTCTCACCGGCGGCTCTTCGATATGTACTACAAACCCCTTAAAAAAAGGAGAAGATTATTTTTCGGCTTTATACTTAGGTTGGCAATTTAATTCGGATTCCCTTCAGTTGAAAAAATGGTTGGATAGAGATAATACAGGACTCTCGCAATGCCCCGGTTTTGATCCGAATGAACAAGATCCGTTTATCCGGATGAGTAATGCCGATTACCTGGATGGGGAAGGGCTTGCTACCACTAAAACAACCAGCGGATCCTATCTTTTCGGTTCCCGTTCGGAAACGGCAATGGAGTATGCAGAGGCTTTTGAAGTTGATCGCACAGCTGAAATATTTGGCGCATATATGTTAAATCCGGCCATGACATATCCGTCCGGTGTAAACATCAATATTTATACGGCAGTCAATAATAAACCAGGGGAAAAAGTTTTTTCGACATATTTCCATCCCCAGTATACTAATTATTCCGGTGGTTCTTTTTCTCAGGTCGATAAAACTACTAAATCCCAGCCTTCAGAATCATTTATCCGTTTTACCGATACACCCAAAGTGAAAGGGAAATTTTTTGTAGGATATGAAGTCCCTTCCAATAGTTCATTCTTAGTATATAATACTTTATTTGATACGGGAATGACCTCTACTGCATGGATTAAAGATCCCCAGAACGGGTGGATATCTGCATCAGCCGATCCGTCTCTTACTTCCGGTACTGCATTGGCTATACAACCACTGATCAAATATACCAGTGACTCTGCTGATTTTATGCCGGAAACTTTACACGCACCATATTTGAAGTATGATCGCCAGCAACGGATCCTAACGGTCGCCTGTCAGGAAGGAGATACCGGCGTAATCAAAATATATTCCATTACCGGACAAATCATACAGCAGTTTTCATACTCCGCTTCCGGGTCATTTTATTTATCATCATCATTAAAAAATACGATGGGAATCGTTCATTTGGAATCCGGGAATATGGTGGAAACCTTGAAAGTAATTTTTTAATCTTTTTCTAAAATGCAAGAATAAATCCTATTTGCGGAAATATCAGTGTTCTTCTTGCCTGAAAGATTTAATTAGTATTAAAATTTTACATTTATTTCTTCCGATATTCTCAATAGTCATTTAAAATCAATAGATTTGTATCCCAAATAAGAAAATGAAAACAGAAGAATATTGTTTACTTTAAAATGATTGAGAAAAAAATGAAAACAAAGTTGATTATGTCACTTTTTGTGACAGCTGTAATCTTAGGATTGAGTTCCTGCTCTTCTAAGCTGAAACCATTATCAGCAGATACTGTTAAGGTAACTCCACAACCTATTGAAGTTGTTGGTAACAAAATTCCGGTAACTATTGATGCTACTTTCCCGCAAAAATGGTTCCAGAAAAAAGCCACAGTAACTGTTACTCCTGTATTGAGATATGAAGGAGGAGAAGCATGGGGTAATGCGTATACTTATCAGGGAGAGAAAGTTGCCGGCAACGGACAGGTTATTCCTTATAACGAAGGTGCTAACGTATCTATGCGTTCTACTTTTGATTATGCTCCCGGAATGGAAAAGGCAGAACTTTATCTTACTTTCGATGCCAAAATGGGAGACAAGAGTGTTCCGCTTCCTGATTTGAAAATTTCAGATAACCTGATTACTACAGCTGCTTTGGCAAGTGCTGCGACTGCTAATCCTGCTATCGCTCCTGATGGTTTCCAAAGAATCATCAAACAAGCTTATGATGCTAATATCATGTTCCTTATCCAACAAGCAGAACTTCGTTCCAGTGAATTGAAAAAAGGCGAACTGAAAGATTGGCAGAATATTGTAATCAATGCCAATGAAACTCCTAATCAAAATGTAAATGTAGAAATTTCTGCTTATGCATCTCCTGACGGAGGTTTGGATTTGAACGAAAAATTGGCAGCCAACCGCGAGAAAAATACCAATACATACTTGTCCAAAGAATTGAAAAAGGCCAAAGTAGATGCTCCTATCAATGCTCGTTATACAGCAGAAGACTGGGATGGATTCAAAGAATTGGTTGAAAAATCAAATATCCAGGACAAGAACCTGATTCTCCGTGTGCTTTCTACTTATACTGATCCGACTGAAAGAGAACAACAAATCAAGAATATCTCCAGTGTATATTCAACATTGGCAGACGAAATCCTTCCGCAATTGAGACGTTCAAGATTGACTGCTAATATTGAGATCATCGGAAAAAGTGATGATGAAATCAAACAATTGGCAGCCTCCAGTCCTAAGTCTTTGACTGTAGACGAATTACTTTATGCTGCTACCCTGACTCAGGATAAAGCTCAACAAGCTTCTATCTATCAGACAGTAACTCAACTTTATTCAAAAGATTACCGTGGGTATAACAACCTGGGAGTTATCCAATACGAACAAGGTAAAGTTGCTGATGCTCAGAAATTGTTCAACCAGGCCACTCAATTGGCCAGCAGCACTCCGGAAGCTTATATGAACCTTGGTTTGGTTGCTTTGACTAATAACGATCAGGCTACAGCAGAACAAAATTTCGGTAAAGCTGCCGGTGTTCCTGAATTAACTCAGGCTCTAGGTTTATTGGCTTTGGAAAAGGGTGATTATAACAAAGCTGTCAGTTCTTTCGGTAGTACAGCCAGCAATAATGCTGCTTTGTCTCAGATTCTGACTAAAGATTATAACAAAGCGCAAACAACATTGAACAATGTTTCTAATCCGGATGCAACTACTGCATACCTGAAAGCAATTGTTTCAGCAAGAACAAACAACCTGAATGGTGTGGTTACTAACCTGAAAGAATCTATCAGCCGGGATAAGAGCATGGCTAAAAAAGCATTGAATGATGGTGAGTTTGTGAAATTTGTTACAAATACTCAGTTCTTGAATGCATTGAAATAAATTATCAATTGATAATAATAGGAAAGGGTAACGATTGGTTCGTTGCCCTTTTTTTGTACAAATTGTAAGTAAACACAGATTAGACCCGCTTACAGCTCCTTTTTAATAGAAGCCCGATAGACTTCCGGAGATGTGTTTATTGTCTTTTTAAAAATCCGTGAAAAATAATAAGCATCTTCGTACCCCAATTTATTGGCAATTTGCTTGACCCTGAGTTCTGTAGTGTATAGTAAATGGCAGGCTTCCTGCATTTTCAAAAGAATAAAATAATCGATAGGAGGCATACCGGTAGCTTTCCGGAATAACTGGGAGAAATGAGATTCCGATAAATGGTTGATCAGCGCCAGTTCCCTGACTTTTATTATTTCTTCCAAATGCTCCTTCATATAATTGATAGTATATTCAACCATGTTTCTTTCAATATCATTTGTTTTTTTCTGTGTCTGTTTCTGGGCATAAACAAATGTTGAGATTAAGTGATACAGACAAAGATTAGCATTGGTCATATTTTCGATACTATATCCCTGGCTGAGACTGTCATACATTTTGTTCCAGATGTTGATCCCCTCCTCATTGTAAGGAATATATACAGGAGAATTGTCCATCCCTATCTGTAATAACTCATTCAGAGAAGACAGTTGAGGGCCGGTAAAATGTACCCAATAGATGGTCCAGGGATCTTCCCGGTTAGCCCCGTATGACAAAGGTTTTGTTGTGGCCGGAATAATAACAAACTGATTGGCTTGCATTTCGTATTTGGTACCATCCATGGTATAATATCCTTTCCCATCCAGACAATAAAATAAAATATTGTCTTCACAGCCATTCCTTCTGTCCCGGTAATGATATCTGGCATTAGGATAATAACCTATATGAGTTATATAGATAGGACAAAAAGAGCTGTTCTTAATCATTTTTGATAAAATGGATATAGGGATACTGATTAATTTTTCCCCATCAAATCCATGTCGTATTCTTCTGATTCTTTTCTTGTTCATCTTTTTTTGATAAAGGTAATAGTTTTTTTTTTGAAATAATAATAGGATAGTCCATTAAATTCCTGAAATTGTCCATTGATTTATGGTTGTACTGTGGATACTTTTGCTGATGCAAATTCAATAAAAACAATTATTCAATACGAACAACCATGAAAAATGTTACTAATTTTATTTTGTTAAAAGGATTTTTATTTTTCCTGTTTTTTAACTTCTCGTTTTATGCGATGTCTATAGATGATGTGATTACCGTGAAAACAATTACAGCCGGAAGTACTTACCCTGATTTTGGAATGACACCAAATTATTTGGTTGATATGACTGGTTTTGATCCTAATCCTCCGACAGACCTGGAGAATACCACTTTTCACAGACAGAATTGGTGGGAAATATGGCATACGGCAGAAGTAAGCGATAACTCAGATGTTTGGTTATTACTTGATCTGGGAAAATCAGTTCCCATTGCTAAAATGTATGTTTGGAATTTATGCCAGGGGGGCGCTGGAGCCAGGGAAATAAAAGATGTATCTATTACATATTCTCCTGATTCGAGTGATGGAGAAGATGGCATCTGGAACGCATTGGGAGATTATGAAATTGCCCAAAGTGATAATACCGGAAATGCTTGTAAAGCTCAGTCTGTTATTGATTTTAATGTGTCAGCCCGTTTTATTAAAATTCAGGCAAATACTAATTATGGAGATGCAGGTTATTGGGGATTGGGTAAGCTTGTGTTGATTCAGGACCATTCTCAAGGTACCGATCAGGAATTGGCAGAACTCAAGGAACAACTGATTACTGCTAAAACACATAAATTTTATAAGTATACCGATGGTTCCTGGTTGATGTTGGCAAATGCCATGGCTACAGCTCAGCAATTGGTTGATGATGAATCGAAAGATATTCCTGCTATTGAGTCTGCTACACAAACTTTGATGGAAGCTATGGAAGGACTTACAGGAAAGGATAACCTCGCAGTTGGAGGGGCAGGAACTGCCAGTGCATTTTACAGTGAAGGCTATGAAGCACAAAATGCACTTGATGAAAACTTTAGTACCCGTTGGGCATCTACATCCGGGAAAGAATTCTGGCATGAAATAGACTTGGGAACTGGTAAATCCTTTAATCAAGTGGCTATTTTTGCGACTCCTGCATATGCCGGCAGAATATCCAAAATATCAGTATCTGTTTCAAATGATGGACAAGCCTGGACCCGGTGGAGTAATAAAGAAGCTGTTGATTATTATGTGAGTATTATAGGAGATGCAGTTTCTGCCAGGTATATTAAAATAGATTTTACGGAATGTAACTCCGAAGGTATTAATATAGACGAGATTATGGTCTTTAATGATGAGACTGCTATTGGGAGTAAAGATCCTTCTCCTGCCAGACCGATAGACCCTTCATGGATTAAGCAGGAATCAGCCACTACTCCGAATGTGTATCAACTCAGAAAAGCTGATTTGAAATATGGAATGTTTATTCACTATGGACTCAATACTTTTGTAGAACAAGACTGGACAGATGGTGGTTATTCCGCATCAACATATCATCCGAATCTGGAAACTCTTGACCCGGAATCGTGGGTAAAAGCTGCTTACGAAGGTGGAATGAACTTTGTGGTACTGGTGGCTAAACATCATGAGGGTTTTGCCCTGTGGAATACATCTGTAGGCACTTATAATATCAATAATACCGGTCGGGAAGGAGATAAACGGGATATTGTCAAGGAAGTTGCAGATGCTTGTGAAAAATATGGTATTAAATTAGGATTGTATTACTCGGCATGGGACAGGAACTGGGATAAAAATAATACAAGAGAAAATACCGGACTTGACCGGGTTGCTCTTAACCAACTTTATAACGATTTTGCTTTAGCGCAAATTACAGAACTTCTGGATGGTCGTTACGGAGAAATCTCCGAATTGTGGATCGATGGAACCTGGGAAAAGAAAAATGCAGATTGGGAGTTTGAACGTCTCTATAATACTGTAAAAATATTACAGCCAACTTGTCAGTTTGGAGTGAACTGGACAATCGCCACATTACCTAATGAAACAAAGGGTGGGGAAGAAGCTCAATATTTCCCCAGTGATTTCAGATTGGCAGATCCTCACTTCACAAGACCGGGAGCCGATGCAGACCCGAAAATTTATAAATCTGAAGGAAAAGATTATTACCTGCCGTTTGAGGCTACCATATGTATTAATAATTCCTGGTTCTGGACTTCCGGACAAAATGCAGAAAGTGTAAAATCTGCAGCCGATATCAAGAAAGCTTATGAACATATGGCAGAACAAAATAATACATTGGTTATTAATCTGGCCCCGAATAAAGATGGTGTTTTGAATAGTTTTGATATCGACGGACTGTATGCAGGCGCCCGTGCTTTAGGAATTGCCAGGGGTAGTGCCCGCAATAATATCCAACCTGATGAGTGTGCTGTTGAAGTCCGTTATGTAACAGATAAAGGATATATTGCTTATCCTTCTAAATATGTTTATGGAAAAAAG
>JAVBMQ010000109.1:0-3861 GCA_031552335.1 Bacteroidales bacterium
TGAGAAGTTTCTGATAACGCAATGATCAGCTTATCCAATTCATTGGATAGCTTACTCAGGTCCGCCCCCAGAAAATCAGTCAGCATTTGAGCGGATTTCGGATCAATTGTAAATCCTTTTTCCTGCAAATAAGCGGAAATAAAAGCCGGGACTTTATTATCATAAATCTTTTTGGATTCGAAAAGAATTCCTTTTTTGCCTACCTCTCCGGCCAGTTTTTTCCTTCCGTCTAATTTAGCATATTTATAATTGATCACCAGAACGGTAGAGGGTTGTGGATTTTGCAGATAATGTACAAGTTCTTCAATATTTTTCAATCCTTTGGCTTCCTTCACTACAATCAGTTGCCGGGCAGACATCATCGGAAAACGTTTGGCAGTACCCATAATGGTATAGGCATCTGTTTCCGAACCATATACAATGGTTTGATTGAAATCCCGCTCTGAATCGTCCAACACATTGGCTATCAGCAATTCTGTAAGTTGGTCGATAAAGTATGGTTCATCTCCCTGGAAAAAATAAACCGGAGAGAACTGTTTATTTTGAATACTTCTCCGGATTTCTTCGTATGTAAGTTCTTTGGCTGCCATATTAAAATTCGAAGCGCAAATGCTTCACTGTTTCCTTGTTCTCAATAATTGTTCTCAACGCCTTAATACCAATTAATACATGTTCTTCCACAAAATTATTGGTCACCACCTGGTCACTTTTTTCTGTTTTTATTCCCTCGGAAATCATAGGCTGATCGCTCACTAATAATAATGCTCCCGTCGGGATGTGATTGGCAAAACCAACAGAAAACAAAGTGGCTGTTTCCATATCTACTCCCATGGCACGTATTTTTACTAAATATTCTTTGAAGTGTTCATCAAATTCCCAGACCCGGCGGTTGGTGGTGTAGACGGTTCCGGTCCAATAGTCCCTTCCCCGGTCACGAATAGTGGAAGATACGGCACGAAGCAAACTAAAAGCAGGTAGTGAAGGTACTTCCGGAGGAAAATAGTCATTGGAGGTTCCTTCTCCCCGGATAGCGGCAATCGGAAGGATATAGTCTCCCAACGAATTATGTTTTTTGAGTCCGCCACACTTTCCTAAAAAAAGAACTGCTTTGGGACGGATGGAACTCAGAAGATCCATAACCGTAGCCGCATTGGCACTCCCCATTCCAAAATTAATAATTGTAATCCCTTCAGCACTGGCATTAGGCATATTGGCATCGGCGCCTCTGACAGGAACATTATAATACTGCGCAAATATTTTGACATATTTATTGAAATTAGTCAGCAGAATATAATCGGTAAATTCTTTAAGAGGTCTTTGGGTATACCTGGGCAACCAATTTTCAACAATTTCCTGTTTTGTCTTCATCCTTATTTATTTGTATTCAAAATATAGTTAACAAAATTACAAAATTAAACGAAGATATCATGCAAGCTGCAAAAAAACTTTTCATCCCCCTTTTTGACGTATAATTCAACTTTTGTTAATTCTGCTTCTGTTATCTTTGCAAATATCTAATATAAAATTGTATCATATGAAACGATATTCATTATTCCTCATGGCCATTTGCTTATTTGCCCAGTACAGTAGTGCAAAAAAAATAAATCCTTATCAACCGGATCCGGCCAAACCTGCTAAAATTAAAGGATATACTCTTGTATGGAACGATGAGTTCAACCAGGAAGGAAAACCGGATACGCTATGTTGGAGATATGAAACCGGTTTCGTAAGAAACAAAGAATTGCAATGGTATCAATCTGACAATGCCACTTGTTCCGGCGGAGTACTAAAAATTGAAGGAAGACGGGAAAGGGTGAAAAATCCTAACTATGATCCTGAAGCTGAGGAAGGAAGATGGCAACGTGCCCGGGAATATGCGGAATATACTTCTTCCAGTATCAATACCCGGGGAAAAAAGAGTTGGAAATTCGGCCGGTTCGAAATAAGGGCCAGAATACAGATAGATAAAGGTTCATGGCCTGCTATCTGGACTTTAGGGAATGAAAAAAGGTGGCCTTTCAACGGAGAAATAGACCTGATGGAATTTTATATCAAAGAAGGAGCGCCTGCTATCCTGGCAAATGCTGCCTGGGGTTCAGCCTCCCGGGGTGCAAAATGGGACGGTTCACACAAACCCCTCTCCTACTTTGTCGAAAAAGATCCGGAATGGGCAAAAAAATTCCATACATGGAGAATGGACTGGACAGAAAATTATATCAGACTATATTTAGATGATGAACTTCTCAACGAAATAGATCTATCCCAAACAATAAACCCTGATGGTTTCAATCCATTCCACCAGGAACATTATGTCTTATTGAACTTAGCCATAGGAAGCAATGGAGGAGATCCTTCAGAGACCACATTTCCTCTTTTGTACGAAGTTGACTATGTCCGCATTTATCAATGAAATTCTGAATTTTGAATTCTAAATTTTGAATGATGTAAGTCCTATTGTATCTCCTTAATTCAAAATTCAAAATTCAAAATTTCTAATTCAAAACCATATTTCCCATGAAAAAACAACTCTGTCTTCTCTTCCTATCCGGAAGTTTCCTGTCTTTATTTTCGCAGGATGTTAAATTGGAGAAAAAAGCGCTTCCTCTCCCTACTTATGAAGCGGGAGCGCCGGATGTCAATCCCATTTTTTACACCGGAAGAACATATCAGGGGGCCAAAGGCCCTATCTATCCATATCCCATGTATGATATACTGACGGATAAAAAAACGGAAAAATCATACGAGGCATTATACCTGGAAAACGAATATATCAATATCTGTGTATTGCCGGAAATGGGAGGACGGATATTTTCTGCGACCGACAAAAGCAATGGTTATGATTTTTTTTACCGGCAAACAGGTATTAAACCGGCATTGATAGGTATGCTGGGCGCCTGGCTTTCCGGAGGTGTGGAATGGAATTTTCCTCACCATCACCGTCCGTCCAGTTTTATGGATATCGATTATACAACTACGGAAAACGAAGATGGTAGTAAAACGATCTGGGTAGGAGAAACCGAACTCAGGCATCGTTTCAAATGGTCGGTCGGTGTAACCGTACATCCTGATCGTTCTTATATAGAAGCTAAAGTCAGAATTATGAACCGCAGTCCGTTTATCCAGTCTATGCTTTACTGGGCCAATGTTTCCGTACACTGCGGACCGGATTATGAGGTAATCTTCCCTCCTGCCACCCAATTCGGCACTGACCATTCCAAAGTTGCATTTACGCAATGGCAGATGGGAGAAGCTGCTTTAGGTTCAGGAAACACGGTCGATTTGGCCTGGTGGAAAAATTATACCGGAAATTCCAGATCCATTTTTGCATGGAACTTTGAAGATGATTTCCTTGCCGGATATGATCACAATAAACAAGCAGGAACAGTCCACGTAGCCAATCATCATATCGTTAACGGAAAAAAATTCTTCCTTTGGGGGAATAATTCCAGTGCCAGGATGTGGGACCAAATGCTTTCGGATAATGACGGACCTTACCTGGAACTAATGGTTGGGGCTTATTCCGACAACCAACCGGACTACAGTTGGATCGGACCGGGAGAAATCCGTGAATTCAGCCAGTTCTGGTATCCGATCAGGGATATACAGGATGTCAAAAATGCAAATTATGACGCTGCCGTCAATTTAGAAAAAGTAGGGAAAGATAAGGTTTTCATCGGATATAATGCAACTACTGTATTCAAAAATGCAAAGGTCGTCCTCAAAAACGGAGAAGATATCTTATTTACAAAAACCATCCATATTGACCCGGAACATTCTTTCACTCAGGAAATTAAAATTCCGGCGAATGTAGACATTTACAATTTATCAACAGCTCTATATGATGCCAACGGGAATGAGCTG
>JAVBMQ010000157.1:0-3088 GCA_031552335.1 Bacteroidales bacterium
TGTATCTGATATCGTTTAAATGGAAAAGTTATATCGTTCCGATGCATCACTACATAACGGGCAAAAGGTACCGTTAAATCATACCGCAAACCTTTTTCACTGATCTTGTTGGTTAGTTTAACCGCATTCTTCGCTTGTAATTCAGTAACATCAATATCAGAAAGATAATCTCCCGAATTCAGTACTTTGAATAGTAACTTATCTCCTTCTTCTCCGTATTTTCCCATCAATGTCGACAGGCTTTCCATAGCCGGAGTTTCAATCTGTCTGAATCCGTATAAATGATATACATCTCGTATAGTATCAAAAATATAATTACGCTTCGCCATTTCTTCCGGCGAAAAATCCCGGGTACCTTTGGGGATAGAGGGTTTCTGCATCTTGACTTAAAATATTTATACGGATTACTCTCTGATGATGGTTTGTTCTCTGTCCGGACCCACGGAAACAATGGCAATGGGCACTCCCAATTCCTGTTCCAGGAAAGATAAATAGGCATTGAACTCTTCCGGAAATTCATTTTCCGACTGCATCTTTGTCATATCAGTCTGCCAACCGGGTATCTCTACATACACAGGTTCTAATCCATCGGTAATATCATAAGGAAAATCTTCTGTCTCTACTCCGTCTATTTTATAAGCCACACAAGCTTTGATCACCGGAAATTTATCCAACACATCGCTTTTCATCATAATCAGTTTGCTTACCCCATTGATCATAATGGCATACCGGAGAGCAACCAGGTCTATCCAGCCACAGCGCCGGGGCCGACCTGTTACGGAACCGAACTCACAACCGGTTTTACGCATTTCATCGCCTGTTTCGTCTGATAATTCCGTAGGGAAAGGACCACTTCCGACCCTGGTACAATAAGCTTTGAATATACCATATACCTCTCCGATTCTCCGGGGAGCTACTCCTAAACCGGTACAAGCCCCTGCACAGATCGTATTGGATGAAGTAACAAAAGGATAAGAACCGAAGTCGATATCAAGCATCGTTCCCTGCGCTCCTTCTGCCAGCACACTTTTTCCTGCGGTGATATGTTTATTGATTAAATGGTCACTGTCAACCAATTGAAAACGTTTCAGACATTCCACTCCGGCAAACCAGACAGCTTCCAGCGGAGCCAGATCATACTGATAATTCAATTGTTCCAATATGGCTTTATGACGGTCTACCGCCGCTTTGTATTTTGCAGGGAAATCATGAAGCAGATCCCCTACCCGCACACCATTGCGGCTGATTTTATCTGTATAAGTAGGCCCGATTCCTTTTCCGGTAGTACCGATTTTTCCGGTTCCTTTGGCAGCTTCGTAAGCGGCATCCAACAACCTGTGAGTAGGTAATATAAGGTGGGCTTTCTTGGAAATCAGCAAACGTTTGGTCAGGTCATGACCGGAAGCCTCCAGTTCATCCACTTCGCCCTTAAAAAGAGCTGGGTCCAGTACCACTCCGTTTCCTATCACATTCACTTTTCCTCCCTGGAATATTCCGGAAGGAATGGATCGGAGTACATATTTCTGTCCTTCGAATTCAAGTGTATGTCCGGCATTCGGTCCACCCTGAAAGCGTGCTACCAAGTCGTATTTTGGTGTCAGCACATCCACTACTTTTCCCTTACCTTCATCTCCCCATTGTAGGCCTAAAAGCACATCAACTTTCATGTCTGTTATTGTTTATTATTATTTTTCTTTCTTGTTTTTTTATTCTTTGCCGCACAAATACTGCAAATCCCATAGATATAAAGGCCATAATGAGACGGATTGAACTTTTTGATTTTCTTGCTTTGTATAATCATTTTCAGTTCATTGTCTTTATATTCCTGGATCATACCGCAACTCAGGCATATCAAATGATGATGGTACTCATTGTTATAGGCCCGCTCATAATGGGAAAGATTTGTGCCAAACTGATGTTTAAGTACCAGCTTACAATCCAGCAAGAGCTGCATTGTATTATACAACGTAGCCTTGCTTACCCTGAAATTTTTCTCGTTCATGGATTCATACAAAGAATCCATATTGAAATGTCCTGCTTCAGAATAAACGTGGTCTAATATAGCATAGCGTTCAGGGGTTTTACGGCACTTCTTCAGCGTAAGATAATCCGTAAACTGTTGCCTTACAATATCCTTTATTTTATCTTTATCCATTCTAAACTATAATAACCGAACAAAATTAGTCTTTTTATCTTAAATAGGAAAGGATTTGTAAGTACTTTTTGCCTTGATGCAAAAAGTACCAAAAAATTAATTTCATTGAAAGTGCTACGCTCTGCAATAAACATACAAGCATACTCATTGCTCTCGCTTAAACGCACTTTGTAAGTAGAGACAACCAACCAAAAAATGTCTGATCAGACGATTTAATTTAAAATTTCAACTAATTGATCCTTCAGAATTTGATTTTGGAAATTATAATCAGAAAGAATTAAGAGAATCTGAGTTTTATGTTCCGGAAATCGGGTAATAAAATGTTGTAAAGTATTCAGGACAACACGATTTAACAAAATAGAGTTTTCCTGAAATGCGAGTAAAGATATATTCAAAAAATCTTGCTTTTCAATCTCATCAAATACCATTCCCTGCATTAACAACCGTGTATAAAGGAGAAATCCGCTTATGTTGATATATAACGTTTTTCCGGCAATCCAGCGGGAAGCAAACCGACGGGCATCAGGCATCCGGGAGAAAAGATTCATAGCGGCCTGCTCTGCCAATTCCAGGTTAGCTATATCTTTAACCCAATCATCAGCCTTTGTAAATTTTTCAGGAGGATAAATCAAGGTAGCCAGTATTTTCAACTCTCTTACGTCTTCAGACCATAAATCCTCTGCCAAAGGCGCATCAGGAGAATATAAAGCTGCCATAACACGAAGGCGGGGAATAGAAACTCCAAAATTAAGTTTATAATCCACTCCTTTTTCTCTCATAAGAGAAGAAGTGACTCCATTCATGGAAAGCCTTAGTTTTTTTCGTATTTCCTGTATTGTTTTTTGCATTTATAACTATACCTTTGCTTAAAAATAAAGCTTATGAAATATTCATATATATCAATTTTCAGCCGATACAATAAAAAGAATTATT
>JAVBMQ010000151.1:0-10448 GCA_031552335.1 Bacteroidales bacterium
CAAAGTTTTACGCAATCTTATGACAATTGTGATATGGATTCGTCCCTTTTATTGATGGAACAATATGGATTTATAGAAGCTACAAATGAAAAATACATCCAAACCGTAAAAAAAATCAAAGAAGATCTTTTTCATAATGGATTGATGTACAGATATAAAAACAATGATGATTTCGGGCTGCCTTCTTCTTCATTCACCATCTGCACATTCTGGATCATCCGGGCCTTATATGTCATCGGAGAAAAAGACGAAGCTTTTGAGATTTTTAACCAGCTACTCTCCTGCTCTAACCACCTGGGATTATTCAGCGAGGATCTGGATTTTGAAACCAAACAACAATTGGGTAATTTTCCGCAAGCGTATTCGCATCTGGCATTGATAAATACAGCATTGTTATTTGCTGAAGAAAAAAATATTTCAAAATTCATCAAACCATAATTAACATTATAAAAATTTGAAAGATCACAAAACATTTTTACATCATCAAATGTTAGATAGGGAAACATACAAATACAACACACTGATAATCATACTTATTTACTCTCATTAAGTAAAAAAAGTTGTCAGTAGACTAGTAAGAAAATTATGAACCGAGATAATGAGGTTATCTCAAAAAAAGAACAATTTATGCACTACTTAAGTAAAAAATTTATCTCATCAGGTATCTATTGGATCACATCTGTTTTTTTATTCATCCCACTCAATGTATATGCACAAAGTCCTACGGAAATAAGTACAACTCCGTGCAATACTCCTTTAGTAGGTCCGGGACGCGTAATAGACAAAACATCCGGTGGTTTGATTAACCTTTTACCTGATGGGAATATGAATACTTTGGGCAACTTACTGGACGGAAATCTATCTAACTTTGTAACATTTTCAACAACCGCAAGCATTGGTTCGACTCCTATCGTATCCATAAAAGATGTCAGGCATTTTTATAAAGAAGGACTTCGAACGGGGTTTGTAATACAACAGGAAAGCTCTCTGCTGAGTATTTCATTATTAACAACATTTCAAATACGAACATATAAAGATAATGTTTTACAAGAAACATCCGGAATAGGAGGTGCTGCTGCATTGGAATTGGATTCTCTTAATACCTCTTCTTCCTCGAAAAAACGTATTTCTTTTGTAACAAAAAAAGCTTTTGACGAAGTGGAACTTGTAAAAACAAATATACTTTCTTTATTGTCTGCAACAAAGGTGTATCACGCGTTTGTCGGTCCGGCTATATCTTGTAATTATAATTGTATTACTCCGGTTACTGCTTCAAATGGGTTCCAACCTTCGATTGTAAAAGCAAGGACAGGAAAAATTGGAACGTGTCTTTTATGTTCTGTAACCGTAAGCGATACTGCATTTGTTTCTGATAATGATCTGAATAATCATGCTTCCATGGTATTATCCGGAGTAGATGCCAATGCCGCCATTTCTGTAGCCACAGGGAAAAAGGTACTTCCAGTGGAAACTTTTCCAGGGCATTTGCCGATCTGGAAGAAATATTGACTCCCGGACTTGGTTTTGCTCTTTGGGTAAATGGTAGTCCGGCATACGATGAAACATCTTTTCCCACTGGTACACCATATGTATTTCCACGTAAAAACAGTAACGGAAGTGATGCTGAATATAAATACCATACTTCCGATGGAAGTTGGACCGGACAAAAAGTTGCATTAGAGAGAGGAAACGACATCAACAATGAACCGGCATGGACAGCTAATGCCAATCTCAATAATTACAAAGACAGTCGTTACAGATTTATCTTTGAAAACAATCAGGATATAAGCATCAAAACGTTTTCCACATCTATAAAAGATGAAAAAACAATGATAGTAGGGAATCCATTCATGTCTCACTTAGATTTCGGACAATTTTATCTGGATAATCAAACCGCGATTTACAATTATTACCGCATATGGAATGGAACACAATTTTACACGTTCAGAGGAGATGTTGGGAACTCCGGTTTTGAAGGTCTTGATGGCTTAACAACTCTGACCGGAAATGATGAAAGCGTCAATCAATACATTGCTCCTTTGCAAGCATTCTTTATTGACACTAAACCGAATGCCGTAACTATAAAATTCACACCGGAATCTTCAGTTATGCATAAAGAAAGTAAACTAAGAAGCGGTCAATCGGAAAATGCAATTCTTCGCCTACACCTGAAAAGCGGAAATAACACGAGCCAAGCCATTGTAGCTCTGATACCGGAAGCCTCTGGTGGTTATAACCCGGAAGAAGATGTTGTCAAGCTCTTTTCTCCTTACAAGAACATTCCTGAGATTTATACTGTTGCCGAACAACAGGCGATAGAGATCAATACAGTCAATGCATCAGACGAAAAACAATGGATTCCTATTGGTATCCGCACTTCTTATACAGGGGATATGGAATTGAATATAAGTGGAACTGAAAGTATCTCAAATAGTATTGATATATTTCTGAAAGATATCAGTAAAGCCACTGAATATAATTTAAGGGATATCCGGTCTTTTAATTTTGAGAAAACAACAGAAAATGATTTGGAAGGACGTTTTTACCTGTCATTGAAAAATAATTCAACTACAAGTATTAATAACCAAGCATCTCAAACAAAGGCTATAGATATTTTTGTTAGAGAAGGAAAGATTACCATTAATTCATTAGAAGATCGAATTACTAATATCAGACTATTTGACATTTCAGGAAAAATATATTATCAACTTAAAAATTCAGGAAAGTATACAGAAAGTTTTGTGCCAACTACCATATCAGGTATTTTTATCTTACAGGTAGAGACAGAGAATCAAACAGAAAATCACAAAATTATTTTATAAATATCTAATATACAAAAACATGCATTCACCATACAAAACTCATAAGACAGGGTACTTATTATTCTTGCTTATTTTCGTACACTTACAAGCCAATGCGTTTGCCCAAGATATGAAACCCTGTGTCTTGTTTAATTCTGAAAATCAGGATGGTTTTTCGTCGCCTTTTTTCATGAATACCCCCATATTATATGATCAGTCACTTGATCCGAATGATCCGAATAATCAGACAAGTGAGCCTGAGCTAGGCTTAGTAACCCTTCCTGTAAATACTCCATGCCTGCTTATTTCTATTCTTTGCTTTTTGTATGGCATTTATAAACGTATTCAAATCATAAAAAAAAGAAAAAAGATAGCTGTTGAAAATAAGGAAAGAGAATATGATCATCTCAATTTTGGCCACCGGAATATAATTGACAAAATAGCAGCTAAAGAATACGGCCAATGGCAATAAAGCTTTTCCATTGGGATGATGTACCATTTCTTCTTTCAAGTCCATATAGTAAATTCAAATAAACGGGAACAAATATACATCAATTGCTAAAATATTAAAAATAACCAAGCCTTTCAAATTAAATTAATATTTTTGTATACATTTCAGAAAGTATGATTGAATGTCAGGCTTTTATTTACCCCAATAACTAATTACTTTATAATCATGTCAAAAGTTTATTTCACAGATTTACGTACTAAATCCGGACACAGCCTGTTGGATAAATTGGAAAGATTGATCAAAAAAGCCGGTATTGAGCAAATTGATTTTGAAAATAAATTCACAGCTATTAAAATTCATTTCGGAGAACCTGGTAATTTATCATACCTGAGACCCAACTATGCAGCACGATTGGTTCAATTTCTTTCCGGTAAAAATGCAAAAACATTTCTGACAGATTCCAATACTTTGTATTTAGGAAGAAGATCAAACGCTGTTGACCATATCCAGAGCGCTATGGAAAATGGATACAATCCGATTGCAGTGCCTTGTCCGGTAATCATTGCTGATGGGCTCAAAGCCATAGATTATAGGGAAATCCCTATTGATGGGGAATATTGTAAATCTGCTAGAATCGGGGCTGCTATCGCCGATGCCGACATCATTCTTTCTATGACTCATTTCAAAGGGCATGAACAAACAGGTTTCGGAGGAACATTAAAAAATCTGGGAATGGGATCTGCATCCGCCGCCGGAAAAATGGAATTGCATTCTTCTTCCAAACCCATTATAGATACTGAAAGTTGCACTTCCTGCGGACAATGTGTAAAGTACTGCGCCTCCGAAGCGGTTACTCTTAACGACAAGAAAAAAGCAGCAATTGATTATGAGAAATGTGTGGGTTGCGGACAATGTGTAGCTGTATGCCAATTCGATGCGGCACAAGTCGTCTGGAATAGTTCTTCAGACATCACAAATTACAAAATAGCAGAATACTCCTTAGCGGTGGTGAAAGGTAAACCGAACTTCCATATCAGTTTCATTATGGACGTCTCCCCCTTATGTGATTGTTGGGATCATAACGATGCAGCCATTGTTCCCAACATTGGTATTGCAGCCTCTTTCGATCCGGTAGCATTAGACAAAGCTTGTGCCGATCTGGTTACCCAGGCCCCGGCTATCCAAGGTTCCTGCCTTGATCTCCACAAACATGGAGAATTACGGGGAGAAGACAAATTTCACCTGATACATCCTAACACCGACTGGAAAGCTGGACTGGAACACGGAGTGAAGATTGGATTGGGAGAAATGGAATATGAGCTGATTAAAGTTTAATTTTGAATTCTAAATTTTGAATTAGATAATAGGACGCAAACTACTCCTCAATTTAATTCAAAATTTAGAATTCAAAATTTCTAATTTCTTCGCTTCTTTCCATACTCCGGATCAATTTTCAAAAAACAAGCAGAAAGAATGGGTATCAGGGAACAGGCCATGACCCACCAGAAGAAATTAACATAGCCGAGTTGCTCCTGTATCCATCCGGCCGCCATACCTGGAAGCATCAATCCTAATGTCATAAAACCGGTACAGATGGCGTAATGTGCAGTTTTATGTTCCCCTTCCGAGAAGTACATCATATAAAGAACATAGGCTGTAAATCCGAAACCATAACCGAATTGTTCTATGACCACACAAAGACCCACCACCGAAAGGCTTATCGGCTGGTAATAGGCCAGGTATAGAAAGGTCCCGGACGTTAGTAACATACTTAACAACATGGGCCATAACCACTTTTTCAAACCGCCTTTGGCCGCAACAATTCCCCCGATAATTCCCCCGATAGTCAATCCGATAACACCCAGGGTTCCATATATTATTCCATAATCCTGATTGTCCAATCCTAATCCTCCCTGATCCTTAGGATCTACTAAAAATGGAAATATCAATTTCAAAAGCTGGGCTTCGGAAAAACGATAGGTCAACATGAAAATAATAGCTGTTAGAGCATGTTTTTTGGCAAAAAAGGACTTGAATGTAAGTCCAAACTCTCTCATGATACCAGCTTTTGTAGCCGAAACATTCTGTTTATCACTTGCAGGATAAGGTAATCTGAATTTATGATAAACAAAAAAGGCAAGAAACAATCCGGCAATAATTAAAAAAGTAATCATCCATGCATAAGAAAAGCTATCCGTTCTTTTGGCAATATAACCTGCTAAATAAATCAAAACACCTTGTCCGAATAAAGTAGAAAGCCGGTAAAAAGTACTTCTGATCCCTACAAAAAAAGCCTGTTCATTGGGAGGCAAAGTCAACATATAAAATCCATCGGCAGCAATATCATGTGTGGCAGAAGCAAAAGCAACCAAGGCAAACAATGCCAGGGTAGATTGCAGATAAAAATCAAGCGGAATGCAAAAGGCAATGCCGGCAAATCCTGCACCAAGCAATAATTGCATTGACACAATCCACCAGCGTTTTGTTTTCAGTAAATCTATAAAAGGACTCCAAAGCGGTTTAACCACCCAGGGAAGAGCCAACCATCCGGTATAAAAAGTAACCTCGGTATTACTTAGTCCGAAATTTTTATACATTGCTGCAGAAATCGTAAGTATAGCCACATTAGGAAGTCCTTCTGCAAAATAAAGGCTGGGAACCCATGACCATGGAGCATTTTTCTTTTGCTTATGCATGTTTTTTTTCATTTGCTTGTTTATCAGATAAAATCATATGAAGTAAGTTAGTCCACATTTCATCAGTATATGTTATTTGTGAAAACATATCTGTAATCAATGTTTTATCCAACTGATAAAAATCTTCTTCTCTTGGTGTGATCAATAAACCTCCGAAATCTACAGCACCCGGACTGAATAAGATTTGTTTTTCTCCTTCCTCAAAATACTGTGAAGGTCTGTGTTTTATTCTTGGAAAAAGAAATAAAGTCCAGGATTTTCCATTAAATGAGGCCATAAAATTCAACATGGGTTCTTTTTTCTCCGGTTGTATCTTTTTCAATTGCCGGAATATATTTTCAAATTGATCTATGATCCATTGGCTATCTTCACTTTTCAAAACCAATGTTTTCCGCAAATAGTGTTGCATTTCATACATAGCTCCATTTTCCTCTCTACGCAACAAACTTTTCCCGGAATAATCCGAAAAGTCTTTTTCTATTTCCATTATTCCTTTTGTTCCCGCCTGGAAATGGAAATGATCCGGAGCAGAAGCCCCACTTTCCGGTCCGTTGTAAAAAACGACAAAATCATCCATATCTCTGGCCAAAGATAATATATCACTGATCCGGCCTTCAATCAACTGGTCTGTATGATGATCACAAACAATTGTAAAATGCTTTGGAAAAATCGGATAAGGATTGACTAATACCAAATAATCAGGTGGATATGACAATCTCTTTTGTTGGGAAGGCAGGTTTTCTTTACACAAAAAACATTTCCTCTCTTTGATTGATTGTATATCAACTTTAGCAGCGGAAGAATGGATACGTTCCGGATTGAATTGTACCTGCATCTGAAAGCCGCCCATATTTATGGTCTTGATAACCGCCCTGGATAAACCGTCATAATTTTCGGCAAGCAAATTCCAATCTTTCAACTGAGAAGTAAAAAACGCATCCAATGATTCTCTCATGTCTGTTCCCCTTTCTTTTCAGAAGATTGATTATACTTGATTCTTGCCTGATATTCAATTGTCCGGATCCTGTCTTTATACAAATTATAGGTATTCATCTTCAATATATCCGGAGAGGCATCGGAATTATCCGACCAGCGGCGACAAAGATACAATGGTTCATAAATTCTTCCGATCTGATACCTGCGGGAAATAGCCAAACCTACAGCATAATCTTCTCCATAACTGGTATTGGGAATTTTAATTTCACGAAGTACCGGAGCATAAAATGCCCTTGGGGCACCCAGCCCGTTGATTCTCAAAGCATTATTTCGCCCGTTACGGGGAGTCCATTCCTTGTGATCAATGATTCCCGGCGGAATTTCTTCCAAATCAAAATTAACCATTTTATAAGTACCCACAACCATGGCACACTTTTGTTTATAAAAGGCTTCTACAATTCGTTGCAGAACATGCTCATCAATATACATATCATCACTATCCAACTGAATGGCAAATTTTCCGCATCGTTCATCCATTACCGCAGTATTCCAACAGCCACCGATACCTAAATCGCCCCTTTTCGGAATGACATGAATCAATCGCGCATCTTCAGATGCCAAACGGTCTAAAATAGCGGTCGTCCGGTCAGTAGAATGGTTGTCCACAACTATCAGATTAAACGGAAAATCCGTTTTTTGCATCCAGACAGAACGCACTGCGTCTTCTATGGTTTTTTCCCGGTTACGCACCGGAATAACTACAGTTGCTTCAACAGGAAATTTCTGATTTGAAAATTTCACCTTCTCAAATACTGGTTTCAACCAGGCTCCTGCGTCTTTTAAATGTTGCGTACAAACTTTTTCCATTTCAATCTGTACTTCCCTGTTTTTAGGATCCACATATGCAAACATTTTTTCTCCTGTTGTGTGGGTTGGAATATCTTCTATCTCTTCGGTATAAAGATATTCCGACAAATGGATAAAAGCAGATTTACGAGAAATCCTAAGACGTAAATCATATAAAGCAGCATATTGATAATTGCCTGTCATCTCTGATACTGCTGATTGGAAAATATCTGTCCTGCATAAAAGAAGTGGACCGAAATCAAATTCATCCCTCAAACTACCTTCCTGATAATCAATGAGAGGATGTAACTGTCTTTGTCCATCTTTCAATTGGTAATAATCTGCATAAACCATAGCAGCTCCGGTATCTTCTGCAACCTTCAGGATGCGTTCCAAAGCATATTCCCCTAATTTCAGAATATGTGGAGACAAATATATCAAAACATAATCCGTTTCAATCTTAGCGGCAATAGACCGCAACTTTGTTGTCCGTTTCAGATTGTCACGGTAAGTTCTATGTATAATTAACTCTTCCGAGAAAATATTCTGCCAGAAACGAACATCTTTTTCCTCTTTTTTTTCCTGATGTATTATACATGTAATCCTTTTCCTTTTTTCCATATGTAGCAATTGGAATTTAAACGTTGCACAACTTTGGCGCCAAAAGTATAAATTCTTTTACAATAACGAAAACCGAAAAGTCTTTTTTATCTGTTTATTTGTTACTTTTGCCAAAGTATTTCAAATAATCTATGTATGATCATCATTGCCGATAGCGGTTCAACAAAAACAAAGTGGAGTCTGCTTGATAAGACAAAAGAAGTTGCTTCTTGCATTACTGGGGGTATCAATCCTTTTTTTATGGAAGAAAAAGATATTTGTATCCTCTTGGAGAAAGAATTCAATCTTGACACAGAGAATGTTTCCTGCATCTATTTTTATGGAGCCGGATGTGCTTTGCCTGAAAAAAAGCAAATTTTAAAAGAGGCCCTAAAAGCTCATTTTAAGATTCATTCAATTGAAATATTTAGTGATTTGATGGCTGCAGCCAGATCTCTTTGCCTGGAAAAAGCAGGTATTGCATGTATCATTGGAACAGGTTCCAATTCCTGCTATTATGACGGGAAAGAAATTATCAGAAATGTTTCTCCTTTAGGATTTATATTGGGTGATGAAGGAAGTGGCGCTGTTCTGGGAAAACAACTCATCTCCGATATTTTAAAAAACCAATTACCGGAAGCCATCCGTGAAGATTTCTTCCATACATACAACATCACTCCGGGAGAAATTCTGGACAGAGTATATAAAAAACCATTTCCCAATCGTTTTTTAGCACAATATACCCGGTTTATTGCCAAAAATATCCATCTGGAAGAAATGAATCAACTGGTAAATAAAAGTTTCCATAGCTTTTTCCAAAGGAATGTTATGCAATATGAAGAGGCTAAAATCTACCCAATACATTTTACCGGAAGCATAGCACATATTTTTAGAAAAAATTTGGAAACTGTTATTGAATCATTCGGACTTAAAATGGGCACAATTGCTTCTGATCCTATGGAAGGATTGATTGCTTATCATCAACATCAAATGAATTCTTAGTTTTTTATTTACAATGGCAAAATCAGACAACAAACAATCAATAAGCATAACCGAGTCTCCCTCAGTATTCGAACATTTGGATCAAATGTCTGTTCATGAAATCCTGACAGGGATCAATCAGACAGATGCCGAAATTCCTTTAGCTATAGCAAAAGTAATTCCTCAAATAGAAATCCTGGTAAATAGAATATTGGAACGAATGCCTTCCGGAGGCCGGGTATTTTATCTAGGAGCAGGCACCAGCGGTCGCTTGGGAGTCCTGGATGCATCCGAACTGCCTCCCACATTCGGAGTTACATCTGGAGTTGTCATCGGACTCATCGCCGGAGGAGATACTGCTCTTCGCTCTGCTGTAGAAGGTGCCGAAGATAATAATGAAAAAGCCTGGCAGGAACTACAGGAATTAAGCATCAATACACTAGATACTGTTATTGGAATTGCAGCCTCCGGCACAACACCTTATGTCATCGGAGGTATCCAAAAAGCACGGGAAAACGGCATACTCACAGCTTGTATTACATGCAATCCAAACTCAGCTCTCGCTCAAGCGGCCGAACTTCCAATCGAAGTAATCGTCGGACCGGAATTTGTAACCGGAAGTACCCGAATGAAAGCCGGAACCGCTCAAAAACTGATTCTGAATATGCTTTCTACTACTTTAATGATCAGAATGGGCAGAGTAAAAGGAAACAAAATGGTCAATATGCAACTGACAAACAAAAAATTAATAGAACGAGGCACCAGAATGATTATGGACGAATTACATCTTCCGGCAGAACAGGCCAGGGAATTATTATTGAAGTATGGCTCTGTAAAAAAAGTATTAACTTCATATCAACAAAACAATTGACAATGAGGGGGGAGGAAATTTAATTTTGAATTTTGAATTTTGAATTTTGAATTGAAGATGGATGATAGCCAAATTAGGAATGCATGTCCGATGATTCAATTCAAAATTCAAAATTCAAAATTCAGAATTCAGAATTATTTAAAATAAAAAAAAGCAGTTCCTGCTTTCACAAGAACCGCTCTCTCATCTTAAAATGGCAGCTACCTACTCTCCCACATACGCAGTACCATCGGCGCTATCGGGCTTAACTTCTCTGTTCGGAATGG
>JAVBMQ010000088.1:0-8019 GCA_031552335.1 Bacteroidales bacterium
AATCGGAACCCCCGTATATTTATCCTTTCCGTCACTTACCGTCTCTCCTGCATCAGCAAATCCACGAAAACCATGTTCTGGGGCAAAAACTTTGACTACATTGATCCCGTAAGCAAGCAACGTATCCAATAAATGGACAGAAGAAGTTCCGAGCAAGGATGTCTGATTCACCACTAAAGCCACTCTCTTTCCTTCTAATAAAGGAATTAAAACATCCATCCTTGCCGCACCCACCTGTACTTCGGGATAAGACAACCGATAGAAAAATAACAGGAAAAACAGAATAATATATCTTTTCATTTTTGACAGATTGCTATTAACAATATATGGAAATATTTGCCTACAAAGATATTCTTTTTAACTTTGCAGACAAAATCAGATATAAGGCATAATGGATCCTTTGAATATCATTCGAAAATATTATGATGAAGGAAGTAACCTGTACAACATACTTCTCTCTCACAGTCAATCCGTTACGGAAAAAGCACTTGATATCGCCCAAAATCATCCGGAATTGAAGGCCAATCTTTCATTCATTGGAGAAGCTGCCATGTTACATGATATAGGCATTTTTCTTACTGATGCTCCGGAAATAGGCTGTTTTGGGGAAGAACCTTATATTTGTCACGGCTACTTAGGTAGTAATCTTTTACAAAAAGAAGGATACCCCCAGCACGCTTTGGTCTGTGAAAGACACACAGGGATGGGGTTAACACTCAGAAACATCATTGAAAACGACCTCCCTTTGCCCAAGAGAGATATGACCCCTGTCAGCATTGAAGAACAAATCGTCTGTTTTGCTGATAAATTTTTTTCCAAAAGCAAATTAGGAGAAGAAAAATCCGTAGAAAAGGTCAGAAAAAGTCTCTCAAAGTATGGACAAGCGCAAGCAGACAGGTTTGATTATTATTGTAAACTCTTTTTATAAAATAAGCATATTGTTGTTTCCCGAAAATGCTTAACTTTGCCCTCTTAAATAAGGAGGTGTAAAGTACCTGCATAAAACATAGTAATTATTCCGGATGTCGATTGCAAAAAAATTTCTCTTATTTTTTTCCATTATCTGTGCTGCTACGGCCTTCATTTCAACTGGAGCCCAAGGAGTTGCAGGGTCTTCCGATATACTACAAGTACCTGAAAAAGAAAAAGACACCACATCCGTTACGTTACCGTCAATAAATTCATTGAACAGAAAAAATGGAGATGATCACCTGTATCATCCTCAAAATGACACTACTGCAAAAGACTCTATTCCTGTTGTTCATGCTGATTCTTTAAAGACAGCAACCGATTCAGTTCCTCCTCCTAAAAAATCAGCCATAGAAGCCCGGGTCGATTATCAATCGGAAGATTCGATTGTAATGACCGGCCGTAACATGATATTCCTGTACGGACAAGGAGATGTGAAATACCAGTCGATGGAACTAACCGCCGATTATATACAGGTAAATATGGATAGCAGTAATGTATATGCGACATATTCTCTGGATTCGATAGGAGATCCTGTCGGGTATCCGGTATTCAAAGATGGAGGATCTTCGTATGAATCTAAAACCATGCGTTACAATTTCAAGACAAAAAAGGGATATATCACCGATGTAATTACCACACAGGGAGAAGGTTATGTTACAGCAGGACGCACAAAAAAAATGACTGATGATGTTTTGTACATGGTAGATGGGAAATATACTACCTGTGATAATCATGATCATCCGCACTTTTACTTAGGACTTACCAAAGCCAAGGTCAGAACAGGCAAAAACATTGTCACCGGGCCGGCTTATCTGGTTATAGCAGATGTTCCTTTACCGATTGCCATTCCTTTTGGTTTCTTCCCTTTTACCGACAGTTATTCATCCGGGATATTGATGCCTACATATGGAGATGAGATGACCCGGGGGTTTTATTTACGTGACGGAGGATATTATTTTGCATTCAATGATTATATCGACCTGGCGCTTACCGGAGAAATATATACGAAAGGATCCTGGGGATTAGCCGCCCAATCCAAATACCGGAAAAGATACAGATATAACGGGAATTTCAATGCCGGTTATTTAGTAACTGTTACCGGAGATAAAGGTATTGATTATCAGAAATCAACAGACTTTAAGGTAAACTGGTCCCATTCACAAGATCCGAAAGCGAATCCTTATCAGGTATTATCTGCCAGCGTAAACTTTTCATCCAGTTCATACGACCGGAACCAAACCAGTAGTATGTATAATCCTAATCTTTATACTACTAACTCCAAGGGATCCAGTATAAGCTACACTCAGCGTTTTCCGGAAAGCCCCTGGACTTTATCGGCAAACATAATGGCATCACAAAGCACAAAAGATTCTACTGTGGCTGTTACCCTGCCCAACCTTACCATTAATATGTCGACTGTTTTTCCTTTCAGGCGGAAACAAGTTGTCGGAAAAGAAAGATGGTATGAAAAAGTATCGCTTTCGTATAGTGGTGTGTTACAAAACAGTATCACTACCAAAGAAGACCTGCTCTTCAAATCAAACCTGATCAAAGACTGGAATAACAGTTTTATACATAATATTCCGGTAAGTGCAACATTCAATTTCCTTAAATACCTCAATGTTACCCCCTCTGTTTCATATAAAGAAAGGTGGTATACCAACCGGTATTTGCGGGATTATGATACAGAACAGAAAAAAGTTGTAAATACAGATACTATTTGGGGATTTAACCGGGTATATGACTATGGGGTGAGTTTAGGATTTAATACCAAACTATATGGTTTTTATAAGCCCTGGAAAGTCTTCGGAGATAAAGTACAGGCTATACGTCACGTATTCACTCCTTCTATCAGTCTCAGCGCCCGTCCGGATTTCGGTTCTGAATCCTATGGTTACTGGAGAGAAATTACCTATATAGACGCCCAGGGAAGGACACAGACAGAATGGGTTACACCCTTTCAAGGCAAGGATGTTCCAGGGAGAGGGAAAAGCGGCGCTTTGAATTTCAGCGTACAAAATAATCTCGAGATGAAAGTTAAGTCCGACTCCGATTCAACAGGGGTAAAAAAAATTTCCATCCTTGATAACCTGGCTCTATCAGGAAGCTACAATCTGATGGCGGATTCCATGAAATGGAGTGAATTTTCATTGGCTGTCAGATTAAAATTAAGCAAATCCTTCACATTTAACATCAATGCCATATTAGACCCCTATACTTACAGGGTAGACGGAAAAAAACAGGATATCATGCGATGGCAGGATGGAAAAGGCTTTGCCCGCCTGAAAAGTACCGGCACTTCTTTTTCTTATACGTTCAGTAATGAAGTCTTCAAAAAATTCTGGGGAGCAATTACCGGTGAAAAAGCAGAAGAAAGTGATGCAACCCCAACGTCTACGACTGATCAGGCAATTGAAGATATAGAAGAAGGTGATGCTACAACGCCACAGGAACAAGAAAAAATAGGAAGCCTCCGGCAGAAAAAAGAAGAAACTGGAGAATACGATGAGTTTGGTTATCTGAAAACTACCATTCCCTGGAGTTTATCGTTCAACTACGGGCTTAACCTGACTTATGATATGGCGAATTTCAACACTGAAAAACGGGAATATCCCTACACTATCAATCAGAATCTTGGATTCTCAGGCTCTCTCACACCTACTCCCGGATGGACTTTCGGTTTCTCAACCAGTTGGGATTTTGATTCCCATAAACTGGTATATATGAACTGTAATATTGCCCGTAACTTGCACTGTTGGTCTATGTCGGCCGGGTTCATTCCCATTGGTCCGTATAAATCATATAATTTCACCATCTCAGTAAATTCCTCTTTGTTACATGACTTGAAATATGATCAAAGCAGTAATTACCGGGATGCCATGGACTGGTATTAGGAAATTTTGAATTTTGAATTCTAAATTTTGAATTTTCAAATGCGATGATTTCATTTTTAATTCAAAATTCAAAATTATTATTCATTCAAAATTTATAATTCAAAATTCAAAATTTCTCATGATTTGTTTCCCAAATGCAAAAATCAATCTTGGTCTGAATATTGTTTCCAAAAGAGCAGATGGTTATCATAATCTGGAGACCATTTTTTATCCGGTCAACTTGTGTGATGCTTTAGAGATTGTACCGGCTCAAGACACTAAAGGTGTTTTCCGGCAAACAGGTATTAGCATAGATGGAAATGCAGATGACAACCTGGTTGTCAAGGCATACAAACTATTGTCCGGACAATATCCGGTTCCTGAAATCGATATTCATTTATTAAAAAAGATACCCTTTGGAGCAGGTTTAGGTGGAGGATCATCTGATGCTGCATACATGTTGAAATTGCTGAACGATTTTGCCGGTTTATCCCTACCTGTAGAAAAATTAGAAGAACTGGCTGCAGGAATTGGTGCCGACTGCCCATTTTTCATACAAAATAAACCTATATTCGCAGAAGGTATAGGAAATATTTTTGAAGATATTTCCCTCTCATTGGCAGGATACCAGCTGGTATTAGTTAAACCCGACATACACGTCTCTACCAAAGAAGCTTATGCTATGGTGAAACCCGTCCAACCGGAAATTTCACTGAAAGAAATCGTCAGGCAACCTGTAGATATATGGAAAACATGCATGGTAAATGACTTTGAATACAGTGTTTTCAATAAATATCCGGAAATCGGAGCAATTAAAAACACATTATATAAATCAGGAGCCATATATGCATCCATGTCGGGATCCGGATCCTCTGTCTTCGGTATTTTCAATAAAATTCCTGAAATCTCATTTCCGGAATCACAAGTATTTTTTATTACCCTTTAATATTATCCGGTCTGATGAAAAAAACATTTTCTATTCTTTCCATACTTACAGGATTATACTTTTTTCCGGCAAATGCACAGAAAGAAATCCTGATAGAACAATATATGTATTCCGGACCTATTGTCATTCATAAACCTCTGATCATTGACCGGACGGATGTTAATGACAATCCTTTCAATGCTAAAAGTTTATTACAAACTGAGACGGAAATAAATCAGGATAAACAAGGTAGTAAAATTATCCAAACCGACAGTACCGGATTTATTATCATCCCCACAGATACTTCCCGCACATCCGTTCATCTTCTCGGATTTCATATAGATGCTGACAGATTTAACAAAGTCCGCTTAGAAATCAGCGGGATGTCTCCTTTCAATGTAATTGTCAACGGAAAAACCGAAGGATTCAATGCCCACAATGCCAAAGACACAGCGGATATAGACCCTGTATATATCAATCTGACTCTTGAGCCCAAACAATATCAAATTATGGTACAGTATTTTACAGAAAAAGGAAAAACAGACACCATCCGCCTGAAAAGCCTGATCTCAGTAAAAGATACATTAAGCCAATTCACGCTTTTACCCGAAGGCAAACGCAGATTAAACCTAAACGATATTATAACAGGTAACAGGCTGACTGATGCTTCCATATCCCCTTCCGGAAAATATTACCTCTCATCATACAGAAACTTTTATCCAACAGAAAAATCATTTACATACCACGAATTACGGGAAACAAAAAACAACCGCCTGATCTACCGTTTTCCATCTTCCGAAAAACCCTTCTGGATGCCATTCTCAGACCTCATCTGTTTCTGGAGACAAGGAGCTACCGATAAAGACTTCATACAACTCAATCCGCAAAACATGCAGGAAAGTACCTTAGCTGAAGGTCTCAATGTAGAAAGCATCTATATAGCTCCCAACGAACAGTTCATGATTGTGGGTAAGAAAGACAAGGCGCCGGTTGAAACAGTTCCGTTGAAAAGACTCAGGGAACCCGACGACAGGATTGAAAATTTCCGGGACCGTATATCATTGTACCGATACTCTTTTGCTGATAAGACATTAGATCGCATCACATTCGGAAAAACGAATACCTATCTGGATGATATCAGTCCTGATAGTAAAAAACTACTCATTCACACCTCACAAAGAGATCTTAAGGAAAGACCTTTCGTATCTTATTCTTATTTTTTACTCGATTACGATAATATGCAATGTGATACGCTGCTATATGATGATCACTTTGTACAACAAGCCAGTTTTTCCCCTGATGGAAAAAATGTCCTTTTTGAAGGAACTCCCGAAGCATTCAACAAAACAGGAGAAAACATCCAGCCAGGACAAATTGCCAATGGTTATGACATACAAGCCTTTATTATGAATCTTTCAAATAAAGAGGTAAAAGCCATTACCAAAAACTTCAATCCCTCTGTTTCCGGAAGCAAATGGTCGGCAGCAGATCATAAAATCTACCTCCGGACCATTGATGAAGACCGGGAACAAGTATACCGTTATGATCCTAAAAGCGGTCAATTCGAACATTTAAAATTGAACGAAGATATCATTCAGAAAATCTCCCTATCAAATAAAGGAGAAACAGCCCTATATGTAGGACAAAGCGCCTCCAACCCCAACCGCTTATATCGTTTGGATTTAAAATCGCAGAAATCCGTATTACTGGCTGATCCCATGGAAAAAACGCTTTCTCAAATTCATTTAGGAGAAGTAAATACCTTCGAATTTATATCCAAAGACTCCACCAGGATTCAGGGTAGATATTACTTACCACCCAATTTTGATCCTGGAAAAAAATACCCATTGATTGTTTATTACTATGGAGGAACCACGCCTGTAGCCCGATTGTTTGACAGTCGTTATCCCTTACATGTATATGCAGCTCAAGGATATGTAGTATATACTCTTCAGCCAAGCGGCACTATAGGATTCGGTCAATCATTCTCGGCCAGGCATGTCAACGCCTGGGGAAAACAAACGGCAGACGAAATCATTGAAGGCGCCCAAAAATTCTGTGAAGCCCATCCCTTTATAAATACAAGTAAAATAGGCTGTCTTGGAGCATCATACGGAGGATTTATGACACAATACCTGCAAACCCAAACCCATATTTTTGCAGCAGCAGTTTCCCACGCCGGAATCAGCAATATTGCCAGTTATTGGGGAGAAGGTTACTGGGGGTATTCTTACAGTGGAATAGCCAGTGCAGACAGTTATCCATGGAACAATCCGAAACTATATACAGAACAAAGTCCTCTGTTCCATGCTGATAAAATCAATACCCCCTTACTACTTTTACATGGAAGTGCAGATACCAATGTACCGGTAGGTGAAAGTATACAAATGTTCAATGCCCTTAAAATATTAGGGAAAACAGTAGAATTTATCCAGGTAGAAGGAGAAAACCACGCCATCGCCTCCTATAAAAAACGACTTGAATGGAACTATTATATTTTTGCCTGGTTTGCCAAGTGGTTGAAAGATGAACCTGAATGGTGGAATGAGAAGAAATAAAAACAGAAACAGGAACAATCACTTGCTCCTGTTCCCTCTTCATAAAAAAACTCTTATAACCCTAAACCTTGCAATTATGAAAACTTTAACCTCGATACAAAGGTATGATAATTTGCTTGCTTTTGCAAGTTTCTACATGTTAAAATATATTTAAAAAGTTAAAGCAATAATACTTTTATAATTCATCAATAATTTCATGTTGATTTTTGAAATATTCCATTCGTTGTTTTTCACCACTTCTGGAAATCAAGGTTGAAAATCTCATGGTAGACTCAAGCCATGTTTTTTGCACATTACATAATACAGGAGAAAAACTGGAAAGATAATTCAAACCAAAGACATTAAAAGCACAGACCCGGAGTTCTCTGCTTTCTATATAATCATATGCAGCATCAATAAAAGTATTGGTTACATAGACCATAAAAGGTTTTCCGCTTTCAAAACGTCCTTTAGCAATCATTTCTTCATAATAAATCAAAAAGTCATGAAGTTCTTTTTTTATCTTGTTAACCTCAATTGATGTCACGATCTGGAGTTCCTTCAAATATTTCAAATCATCAACAGCATGCCGGCATATTTCAGAATCCAATATCACATATGTCATGACCTCCTGACTCAGTTCATAACAAGTACGTTGAATCTCAAGTGCTTTTTCCGGCACTACCATATCTTTAAAAGACATACTGGAGTT
>JAVBMQ010000102.1:0-19218 GCA_031552335.1 Bacteroidales bacterium
CATTGATTAAAAAACGATTAGGGGATCGACCCCTAACCGTTTTTGACCAACAAAACTCAGGCTCAACATTACCCATTGAGAAAAACGAGCCGAGTATTTGAATAAAATTTTAGCTGACACAGTTTAATTTACGCTACCAAACCCTCAAAATAACTCCAATTGTTGCCACCCAGTTTGCTTTTCTTTCACACTTTTTCCGTAAAATAATTCCATCATACCAAACTGTTTATCAGTAATACACAAGATACCAACATGCCCTTTGGCCGGAAGAAAGTTTTTTACCCTCTTGATATGAACATTGGCATTTTCTACACTGGGACAATGCCGTAAATAAATCGAAAACTGAAACATGGTAAAACCGTCTTTGACCAATTTTTTCCGGAAATCACTATGGACTTTCCGGTCGGTTTTTGTTTCAGTAGGCAGATCAAACAAAACCAAGACCCACATAACCCTGTATTGATTAAGCCGTGAAGACAGATTCATAATTCTTGTTTTATATCTCATTCTTCACAGTTAAGGAATTGATTTTATGGGATTTCAGGATATTTTATTTTTCGTATACTTCCTTCAAAACATTGGTATAGTGAAGCAGATGTTTGTCCGGCAGCAATCATCAGCGGACTCATTCGTCCTCCGATTTTGACATCCAGGTCGGGAATTCGCAATAATTGTCTTTTTATATCAGTGGTTAATTCTGTAAAATCTACTCCGGAATCCACTATTTGAAAAACCAATTGATCTACAAATGGTCGATAGGGCTCCATGATATCATCGGCTAAACAATAAGCATTATATCGATTATGATGATGAATACCAAAGGTCGGTAATAATCCGCTTCCAACCAATGCCCGGGCAATGACAGCCCTGAGAATGGCATATCCGTAATTCAATAAATTGTTAGGAGGAATTCCTTCCCGTTCACGAGTAAAATTGGTTATTTGAGGAAATGCTTCTCTCCAATAATAGGCAGCAGCACGCGCTTCAAAGTTGTCGGGATCTCCACTTTTCACTTCATTGGCCCAGTGACTCATATTGCGGATATTACATCCTCTGAATCTTTGCAGGATAATAGCCTGATTGCTGATTTTAGCTTTGATAGTTTGTTGCCAAAGTTGTTTTTTTAATGGTTCGGATGCTGAGATCTGGTCATTGAAACGTTCTCTTTGTGTAGTATTTCCGCAGAGAGGGAGCATCAAACCTACAGGCATCCGGCTACTGTCACATGTGATTAACGCTGTATTGTTACCCAATAACTTTTCCATTAACCCATGGGTAAGGGTAATTTGTTTATTGTCTAATATAACTACCCCTAAATCTTCTATAGGAAAGATTTTTTCACTTTCTTTCTTGAAAGAATCAGGCACAGTTGTGTTCGTTTCAACTTCCGGGAGTTTGATGAGAAGTTGTTCGTTTCTTAAACTGAGGTAAGCTGGGTTACCGAAATAGAGTGTTTTTTTGATCATGGTAGCAAGAATTTTGAGATTAATCTCGGTTGTCGATAAATTATCGACAACACGAAAACCATTTTATTTCACTATTCTATATCTTTTATTCTTTTATCAAAATCAGAAATAATTTTTTGTGTCCGGTTGAATTCGTTATATTCAGATATTGCTTTTTTATTGGCTTGCAATTTGGAAATCGTACCCTTACCTTCCAACACTTTGTATTCATTAAAATTGAGAAAGCGATTAACACTATCCGCCAATTGTTCCATTGTAAACGTATTTTGTCGTTCAACCAAACCTTCTATGTAATCAAAATACCCGGTAACTGTTCTTTCCAATTTTTTGATTTCTTCTTCCTGCAAATAGTTTTTGGCGACAATAACATCTGTTTTTAGAATTCTTCCCTCCGGAGCATTCTTCCATGTTGTTAATCCCATGTTCTCTATCGACTTATCAGCTTTTTGATAAACTATCTCTGCTGCAGTTTTTCCGGTAATGGCATAATGAAACTTATTCTGCACCATGGCGTAAAAATTCTTTGTTATTTCAGAATTTCTGTCATAATCGATGCTACATTCGGCAAAAATATCGGTAATTTGTTGATAAATTCTCCGTTCGCTTGCCCGAATGGAACGAATGCGCAGCAATAATTCCTTAAAATAATCTTTGCCGAATAGAGTCTGTCCTTGTTTCAGTCGATTATCATCCAGCACAAATCCTTTGATGATGTATTCTTTTAATATTTGTGTCGCCCAAATACGGAACTGAGTAGCTTTAGAGGAATTGACTCGATAGCCGACGGAGATGATGGCATCGAGGTTGTAAAAATTTGTATTATAATTTTTGCCATCAGATGCAGTTATTCGAATTTTTCGAATAACTGAATTTTCTTGCAATTCATATGATTTGAATACTTCTTTTAAATGATAGTTGATGGTATTCACTTCTACCCCGAACAATTCTGCCATAGATTTTTGAGTGAGCCAAACGGTTTCGGCGTTGAGATATACGTCCACTCGAACATCGCCGTTGGGAGTAGTGTAAAGAATAATATTATTGTTAGATTCCGGATTCATTTTTTATGTTTTTTAATTAATAAAGGCGAGGCGTTAACCCCGCCTTAAAAGCTTCCGCTATGGAATAATCCGTATTGTAATTTATTTATAATCAATAAATTACAGCACATCTTACAACTATAAAAACAGTAAATTTGTATTTTTAGCAGCAAAATGTACTGCAAATATATAATTATTTATTGAATAATTCTTTTTACATCTTACAAAATCTTACTTTTCCTAATCTATCGACATTTAATTTCCAACAAACTGATTTTATTTGAGTCCCATTTAAATCATTTTGGCTTTTATTATTCGTTCCCATTTCATTTTTTAAAATCTCTTTTGCATATTGAACAGGAACAAAATGCCCTTCATTTCCAGTGCAACTGACAAATTTGTAAATCCTTTTTACCTGCTCTTTTTTCAAATTCCCAAAATCTACTGTATGTGGATTTTCTTTTTCCTCTTCCGTAGGTACATAAACTAAATCGTTAGGAGAAAGCCAAAACAATAATTTGTACTCTTCTCCTTTTTCATCCATATATCGTTCCGAAACAGCAGGAAGTCCCTGTTTCTGATTTTCAATAACTATATTTAGAGGAATAGTTTGATAGGTTCGTTTATTATTTTTATCTGAATAAATAGCGAAATACAAATTTGTTCCTTTAGCAGCTTCTACAAATTTATCTTTTTTATTACCTGTAATTCCTACTGAATATTTATTCCCTTTCGGCTCATAAACACGAACTTTACCAATCGGTTGATGAGGCTTTCCTCCATTCAATTCTTTGATATTTTTGTTTAACTCTTCAATACCTTCAGGAGAGAATGCTAATTCCGGATGTTCCTTACCATCAGAAGAATTGTATTTTTCTAAGTGATTGATCAATATCTTTTGGATACTTGTATCTGTGATATTACCTATTTTTTTAGAATGAAAGCTATCATCCAATTTTACGCGGGTTGCAACATTTTCATTATCAAAATAGTAGATTTCAACTTTGGAAATATCTTTTTCATTCCATCTATTGTTCCTGTCTTTAAAGAACTTAGATAGCATTTTTTTATCATAATTGTATTGATTTATCAGTTCTTTTATTTTTTCTTTTACTGATTTATCTACAATTGATTGCCAATTATCTAATGCAATGGATAGGGAAACTGTTTTTTTAAAACGGAGTTTTACTTGTCCAAAGACTGTTTCTTTATGTAAAGGTTTGCGGATTGCCCAATTGTTTCCTTTAGATTGTTTGGCCTTTCCTTTTTTAACCTGCCTATTCTCATCATTTATCCATTTTTCATAACAATTGACGGTTTTATTAATGATACGCAGGTCTTGTTTAAAACTTACAACTGTTGTTAATAATTCATCCCGAACCTCTTGTGTAAATGTTTCCCAGGGTTTCTTAAATACCCATTTATAGTTTTTTTCAGAACCGTCATTGTATTTTTTGTCACAGAGAATTCTCCTCAAATCTTCCCTCAATTTTTGTTTTTGTTCTTTTGTCCTTCCTTTCTCTAAGGCACTTTGGTTATTCAGAAAGTTTATAATATTACGAGTGGCACAAGCTATGATTACTGCATCAGCGGCATGGTGGCGATGATCAATACGTTTTTTATTATATCCTTTCTGGCATTCTAATGGAACTGCAGGCAAAAATTTATTTGTATTGGGATTGATTTCTCCGAATTTACCAGTATTCCCTGTAATTTCATTAAGTCGTTTAAATCGATCTTCGACAATATCATTCCAAACATCGTTCAAGCCCCAATTCTGCTTTAGAATAGATGTAATTTGTCCATTACTGCTTAATACATTTTTTGAAGTAGTATCATCATCATCTTTTTCTTCCCTAACAATTTTAGATAATAGGTTTTTTATTTCTTTACTAATATAGCGGGTATCATTCATTTGGCGTTCTATCATTTCTTCCGGAATATCTATTAATTCCAGTTTTTTCCGTTTAGAACGGTTTTGAGCATAATGCTCTTTTATGAATGTCTTATATTCATCCTCAGAAAAAACCCGGACTGTTTTTCTAAAGTTTAATATGACTTTTTCTGTTCCATGACTTTGAATAAATTCCAAAGCAAGCATATTTTCTTTCAGTTTATTCACTTCAGCTTCACAGATGACTTTATTACTGAAGGAATCATCAAAATAGCGACTTTGTGGAATAATATGCTCAATTTCATACGCAGAAGTAAAAAGTTTATTTAACGGAATCAGATCTCCTGTGTATGGCGAACGATAACGTTGTTCGAGCCAAAGTTTATAACGAATGATATCATTCTTTGACGGTTGAGCCATTTTACTTATTTTTTCAATATCTTCGGGTATTGGGGAATAAATAAATTCGTCTTTATCTTCATCGTATGCTTCTTCATTTGTGATAGCGTATTCTTCGTATATTTTCAAAAGTTCTTGTTGCATTGGAGAATAAGGCCGAACATTCTCAAAGTCTTTGTCATTTATCAATTCTGTCAGCAATGCTTTGATACGTAAGTTTGTATTCTCATTTTCATTATTCCTTTGTGTAATGCTTCTGCGTTTATCTGCCGGATTTTTCATTTCACGCCCTAATTCCACATGAATCTCATTGAAAAAATCTTCAACGCCATTTCCGTATGTTTCCCAGATATCATTTACGACTCTCAATGTTTCAGTTACAACTTGTTCAACGATTGGATTACGAAGACTATGTTGTCTGAATTTCTTAAGAAAATCTTCCAGGTCTTTGGGCGTTTTCCATTTTTGCAAATCACTTTCTTCCGAATGGCGATCATAAACAATATAGCAAGCTAACCAAAGAGGTAATCCTTTGAAATGAATAAGATCTGAAAGATTAATGGCTTTTTCACGGACACGATCTTGTATATTTTCATCACATTCTCCGGTAATAATTTTATCTATGCGTTCTTTTGTTTGAGAATGAATACTCATTTCATTCCAATACTTTCCCATTCTCATCAGGGGTAATAATTTCTTAATTGCTTTGGCAGAGTAACTGCCATATTCGTTTTTATAAGGAGGAAATTTCTTGAATTGTTCTACAAAACAATCATTCAGGTTATTATTCCCGGCAAATTTTTCCAATGCTTTTTCCAATTCGGTTTTATCGCTAATGGAATATAAAATATGCCAAAGGGCTTCTTCTTTTTCTTTTGTTAAAAAGTCCTCCGGATTTTCTATACATTTTTCTAATCGGGAAACAATCTGACTTCGGGTTTCATTGCATGGATATTTTTTTTCTTTATCATCGATAAAATTCCATCGATAATTAGCAATTTTTGCTGTTAATTCCTTTCCTTTAAATCCTTTCGTTTCGAATAAATATTTTAGTAAAATGTCCTGTGTAATCTCTTTCCGTTTGTTTAAGAAATCGAAAAGGCTTACATAGTCGTTTTCATCCGTAAAAAATTGGGAAGTAACAGGATACTCATCATTATTTCTTTCAAAGATCTGGAGATTTCTTATCCACTGCCATAACCTGAATTCCTGAAACAAAGGATGTGATTTGGCAATACATTTTACAGGATCCTTTTGAAAAACTCCATTTTTGTCTTTGTAAATTCGTTCCTCATAACGGCAATTACTAATCTGTGAAGTTTTACTTTTTAAAGGACGTTGATAAAAGATGATATCATTCAAAAATAAATGAACAAAATTTTTTTTTGTAATACTATTACGATGTACTTCATTATATTCGTACAGTTCACTTATACAGTCGTAATAAAGATTTTTATTTTGTAGTTCTGCATGAAATTGTAGTTGTGTTTCAAGAATCTTTTTCAATTCATCTTTGTAAAATTTTCTCTCAATAACCCGGACTAATTGCCCATTAATTTTCTGAGTAGGATTTTCCAGTAATGTGTCATAAATATATTCTCCTACAGTTTTTCCGCTTTTATCAATTGTTTGTTCGGTTTTTGTTTTCACCAGTCCCCAATCGTTTTCACCTGGAGCTCTGAAGGATCGTTTTTCTTTTCCTTCTTTATCAGTTTTTATAGAACCATCATCATTCAAATCAGTTGTTACGATGAAATCTTTTGTTTTTTCTTTCCAGTCAAATAATGGAATCTTACTGGAACGTCTGTATATCCAACCATTCTCAAGAATGATACTATACCACCTTTCTTCTTTCCCTTTTTGTGGATCGTCAACGGTTACATCCACTACTTTTAAAGAATGAAATTCAACCAATTTATTGGGATTTTCTTCTTCCTCTTCTCCTCTTAATTGGTAATAACCGCGTTTTTGGTTGAAATTTAATAATAACCAGGCTAATTCTTCTTTTTCTATCTTTTGAGTTAATGCCTTTTTACGAAGGTAATAAATTGTCCAGTCATAAGGAATCTTTATCTCTTCTCCATTTGTTTTTATGTAAAATAAAGATGGATTTCTCTCTTTGAATTCTTTTACCATTTCTTCAAAAGATTCCTTGAAGATAAACTCAAAATTGTTCTCAGAAATTTTTTTCCAAGGTAGTTTGGGTTCTGTCTCTTTAAAAAATTGTCCAACTTTTTTTCTGAAATCTATTTGATTTGCATAGTGTTCCGGCAAAAAGCCTAGGATATTTAATACCCGATGTAATCGTTCTCTTCTTAAAAGATGCCTTTCCCGTAGTCTTCTGACACTTCTGAAGTTTGTTCTTTCTGCAGTCTGAGAAATAGAAACTCCACTATCAAACTTCCCCAGAATGTCTTGAGACATGGGGATGATCCGACTTCCTAAACCTATAATTTTACCTTCTCTGTTTTGTTCATCTTGTTCAATAAGCGCCCATCCAATCGAGTTTGTACCTAAGTCCAGTCCTAATATCTTTTTCATAAGTAATTATTTAAGAGGCTATAAAGTTAAATACAAAAAAAATAATTAACAAAAATTTTGCAATGTTTTTTTCTTTTCTTATTTTTGCATTTACAAATTTGAAGTAATTCACAATAAGGATTATTCCGTTGTGAAAACATTTAAGGCGGGGATGTTAAGTCCTCGCTTTTTTATTACAATTACTCCTTCCTTCATAAATAATTCCTACTTTTGTTTCTATTAAAACTACAGAATTCCAATGTCCCAAAAACATTTTATTTACCCCAAAGGCTTATACCAACATTACAAAAAACTAAGCATCAAGAAGAAAACAATCCTCTTTATCACTGTTTTCCTCCTGATAGCCTATTATTTCTGTCTTCCCGGGCAACTTTTCCACACTCCTTATGCAACAGTCGTTGCCGATAGAGATAACGAACTCCTCGGAGCCCGTATTGCCGACGATGGACAATGGCGATTTCCCCCCGTAGATACTGTACCTGATAAATTCAAAAAATGTATCATAGAATTCGAGGACCGTTATTTTTATTCTCATTGGGGGGTCAATCCTTTAGCAATCGGACGGGCTATTAAACAAAATATGAGCGAAAAACGAACGGTGAGTGGAGGAAGTACAATCACCATGCAAACCATTCGTTTGGCTCGTAATAAAAGCCGGACTATTCCCGAGAAGATCATTGAAATGTTATGGGCCACACGCCTTGAATTTCGCTATTCCAAAGAAGAAATATTGGGTTTATATGCCTCACATGCTCCTTTCGGGGGGAATGTTGTAGGACTTGAAGCTGCTTCCTGGCGTTACTTTGGACATAGCGCCAATCATTTATCGTGGGCGGAAGCTGCTACTCTGGCGGTTTTACCTAATGCCCCTTCTATGCTCCATCTGGCTAAAAACAGGGGAGCATTGGTTAAGAAGAGAAATCGCTTGTTAAAAAGGTTGCTGGATGAAAAAATAATTGATCAGTCGGCTTATGAACTGGCTTTGACAGAGGTATTACCTTCCGAACCTCTTCCTCTCCCTCAGGTTGCTCCTCATTGGGTAACGAATTTTTATAAAAAGAATAAGGGGGAATATAATATTTCTACTATCGATAAAGATTTACAGATTCAAATTGAAGGACTTCTGGATCGTTGGAACGACGAGTTTTCACGAAGTGATATCCGCAACATCGCTGCACTTGTAATTGATGTGCAATCCAATGAAGTATTGGTTTATTGTGGAAATGTCCGTTTTGAAGATAAAAAATCAGGGAATCAGGTAGATGTAATTCGTTCTCCAAGAAGTACGGGAAGTATTCTTAAACCGTTTTTATACAGTGCCATGTTGCAGGAAGGGGAGATACTCCCCCATACATTATTACCGGATATTCCTGTCAATATCAATGGATTTACCCCTCAAAATTTTAATTTACAATATGATGGGGCTGTCCCGGCATCGGAAGCTTTGGCCCGTTCATTGAATATCCCTGCAGTACAAATGCTCAGGATGTATAGTGTTCCAAAATTCTATGGATTTTTAAAGAAAATGGGAATTTCTACACTTAGTAAACCAGCCTCTCATTATGGTTTGTCATTGATATTGGGGGGCGCCGAGGCTACCCTTTGGGATGTTTCATGTGCTTATAAGGAAATGGCGAGGACGTTATTGGGAGATTCTCCTTCAGATACGCGAATATTAATGACTGAAGAAGAAAAATGCATTCGCACGTCTCCGCAAATACCAGTATCAGCTGCAGCTATATATCAGACATTCGATGCTATCAAAGAAGTGAATCGTCCGGAAGAAATAGATTGGCATACGATTCCTTCTATGCAGACCATTGCCTGGAAAACGGGAACCAGTTATGGCTTCAGGGATGGGTGGGCTGTCGGAGTTACTCCTCGTTTTGTAGTGGGAGTATGGGTTGGAAATGCTAATGGAGAAGGTAAGTCGGGACTGACCGGAGCTCGTACTGCTGGTCCTGTAATGTTTGATATTTTTAACCTGCTTCCGGCATCCCGTTGGTTTGAGACCCCGTTGGGAGATATGATTGAAGCAGAAGTTTGCAGCCAGTCCGGACACTTGAAGAGCTCTTTTTGTGATGACACGGATTCTATTTTGATTTGTCCTGCAGGAATGAAAACCAATACTTGCCCTTACCATATAGAGGTGAATGTAACTGAAGATGAAAATTACCGGATTTATGAAAATTGTGCCGGAAATACTGGAATTGTCCGGAAAAATTGGTTTGTTTTACCTCCGGCCTGGGAATGGTATTACAAACAACATCATCCGGCATATAAATCCCTTCCACCTTTCAAAGCTGGTTGTGGGAGCGATGGCTCTTATCTTCCGATGCAATTTATTTATCCGCAAAGCAATGCCCGGGTTTTCCTCCCCAAACAATTGGATGGAAGCAAGGGTGAAATTGTATTCAACCTGGCTCATAGTAATAGTGAGGCAGTCGTTTATTGGCATTTGGATCAGGAATATGTGGCTGTTACCCGGAACTTCCATAAACTGGCATTGTCTCCTTCTCCCGGGCAACATTCGGTGACAGTAGTTGATAATGAAGGAAATACTTTGTCGGTTAATGTTTTTATAGAAACGAGGTAAATAATTATCTTGCATTTGTTGTATTTTTGTATCTTTATAATATTTGCGATTTGTCACAACATCTGTGATTTTTGCATTCATTGTAGAGACGCAATGCATTGCGTCTCTACAACAGGGCATTTGGAAAAAAACATCTATGGTGATTAAAAAATTATTTATACCAGAACAGTATAATTCAAAATTTCAACAAAAACTTTCCCTCTTCCCCATACGTTACTTTAAATAAAATGATTCATTATCAATGAAAGAAAAAAAAGAACCTGTAAAAAACGAACCCATTAACGATATTATCCTGAAAATTGGAGATACCTCTTTTTTTGATCAGGAAAACAGTATCTGCTTGTTAATTGAATTATTCCGCAAAATCCGTCCCGGATACTATGAAAATTACCAGGAGGCTGAAAGAAATCTTCAATTATTGATCAAAGTCTTAAAAGAGGATAAGTATATACGGATTTGCTTCATTCGCTTGTTTACGGAGATCTTTAAGACCGCAGAAATCATAGAAATTTTCACAGAAAGTGGCATTGAAGGAGATCCCGCTTTTTTCCGTGAATTTAAACAGCGTATTAAGCATAAGATTCTTCCGGCAGAACGACCGCAAGGGAGTTTGTTACATGCTATCGATCAGGTTTTCTACAAATCGACTGATCATATCTGGATTAAAAATGTCAATAAAAAACTTTGGTTTGATTTTTTCTCCATACTTGGAATCAATATCAACCATTCGGATCAGTTCCGGTTACGACTTTCTCAGTCTTTACATATCGTTTCTTCCCGTATTACAGCTTTATGTGCTCATCAGGAGATCAAAAGACACCTTGCAAATGGTGAACTGGAGTTATTTATCGAGCAAAATCGTTTGTCGATGGAGTTGAGTAATTTTGAAGAACATGCTCCTGTCATCGAAGAAAAATATAGAATTATTGAAGAAGATTTACGAATAGCATTAAAAAAATGCGAAAAAACAATAATTCGCATTCAGACAGAGACAATTCATGCAGGTACAAGTCTACAACAGACATATCTTCTGAAGAAAATCAAACAATTGATATACAGGATGTGTGCAATCCTTGATATTGGAAAGCATGAAAATGCAACTGATTTGTGGCAGTTGGTAGATCTTTTTTATGCTTTGGTAAAAAATGAAAATACCAAAAACAACCTGAAGATATTAATCAGGAGTAATATCCATGTGCTTGCTTACCGTATCTCTGAGCATGAGAAAGATACCGGAGAACATTATATTACGAATGATAGGAAAGATTTTTTACATATGTTCTATTCGGCGATGGGTGGCGGACTAATAGCCGGGATAGTAGCTGTAATCAAGTGTGTATTGCACAATATCAAAATGGCCCCGTTCTGGCAAGGATTTGCTTACAGTATCAATTATGCCACAGGATTTGTATTGATACATGTCTCCGGTTCAACATTAGCTACCAAACAACCGGCAATGACCGCTTCTGCAATTGCCAGTGCAATGGATGGAAAGAATAATGATAATTCCTCCTCTAACATGTCTTCTTTAGCCATCCTGATATCAAAAGTCTGGAGAAGCCAAACTGCATCTTTTGCCGGTAACCTCTTACTGGCTTTCCCGGTTGCATTGCTTCTGGCTTTTCTTTGGTATCTGGTAACGGGATCTAATATAGTGAATGTGCACCATGCTCAGGAATTATTGGATATGCAGAACCCTTTGAGATCAAACTGTTTATTATATGCCTGTAACACAGGATTTTTCTTATACCTTTCGAGTGTCATAACCGGATATTTTGATAACAAAATAATGTATGGGAAAATTCCGGAACGACTGCTTACACATCCTTTTCTGAGCCGGAACTTTTCGAAAAAAACAGTTGATCGTTTGGCTGCATATGTTAAAAAAAACCTGGGACCTATCATTGGGAATATTTGCCTGGGGTTTTTCCTTGGAATGGCCGCATTTTTCGGGGAAATATTTGGTTTGGATTTTGACATTCGTCACATTACCATTTCTACAGGACAATTTGCTGTGGGTTTACAAGGATTAGCTTATCATGTGGAATTACAGGACTTACTCTTTACCATCGTGGGAATTTTATTGATCGGATTCTTTAATTTCCTGGTCAGTTTTACCCTCGCTTTTTTTACGGCTGCCATAGCCCGTGGATTGAAATTCAGTCAATACAAACATTTCCTGAGATACCTCAAGCGATTATTGATGAGGTATCCCATGGATTTTATTTTTCCTCCTAAAAAGGAAAGAATGGAAAAAGACCTGATTGTAAGAAGACGTTAGCTTAATGATATCCTTCCAGATCTTCGACAGATTGAATCTTCTTTTCTCCTGATAATGACTTCCAGGCGTACCATATATAGGCAAGGACAAAGGGAATCATCAGGGAGACAACCGACATGACTTTGAGTGTAAATAAACTCGAACTGCTATTGGTGATTGAAAGAGAACTCTGCATATCAGTCAACGAAGGATAATAGGCTGTATGATTAAATCCGGTAATCAGAAACAATACCAAAACTGTCAATACCGTCCCTGTGCCCGAATACCAAATCCCTTTGATAAACTTCTTTTGTATCAGGGTACGCCCAATACCATACAATACCAGAAGTATACCCAGTAATAACATCCCTGCAAGCCAGGGCATGGCTAATAAGTTGTGCAGGTATTTGTATTTTTCAATTGAAAAAATACCGTCTGCATTTTCAGTATAACCACTGGATACCAATATTTTGATCAGATAAGTAACAAACAAAACCACGAAGACAGCAGCATTGACCAACAATAATTTTCCTGCATTTTTACGAACATCAGGTTCTTCTATGGCATTGATGAAATACATACATGCCAGGGAACGGGCCAGGAAGAAAACAGCAAATCCCAATATCAGATTCCAATAATTGAGAATGGCTTCAATGCCATGCAACGAGTTATCCCAGGTAGAAATAACCGGTTGAAAGGTATCGGAAATATTTTCTTTATTGACGGAAAAATCGGCTCCGATGAAGAATGTGGAGACTGCAACTCCCAGCAATACAGTGCCGAATAAACCATTGCAGAATAAAAAAGTTTCATAGGTACGCTTACCTAATAGATTCCCTTTCCTGGCAGAAAATTCATAAGAAACGGCTTGTATCACAAAACTGAAAAGGATGAGCATCCATAACCAGTAAGCGCCTCCGAAACTGGTGGAGTAGAAGAGAGGGAAAGAGGCAAACAAAGCGCCTCCGAATGTTACCAAAGTGGTAAATGTGAGTTCCCACTTGTGCGCCAGAGTGAAAATCAACATTTTACGATGTGATTGATTTTTCCCGAGACTGAATAACAAACTTTGTCCTCCTTGCACAAACAACAAAAATACCAGTAATCCTCCAAGTAAAGAGATCAGAAACCACCAGTAATGCTGGTAAAATGACATATCAAATTTCATAACCGTTAATTTTTTATGTGATTGTCTGTTTCCGGTAATGGATCCGGACCTCCTTTGATTTGTTTCACCATAATTCCTATTTCTGCAAGCAATAATATTGTAAACAGAATGAGGAAGATAAAAAATGTCAGTTTTACAGATGATGTTTCTATATCGGATATGGCGGCTGATACGGGAAGAATATCCTGAATAGCCCAGGGCTGACGGCCAACTTCGGCTACAATCCATCCTGCCTGAGATGCAATATATGCCAGGGGGATAGAAAGCAGACATACCCACTGTAACCATTTGATTCGTTCCAGTTTCTTTTTATAAGTCAAAAACCATATAAGGATGAATAAACCGATAAAAAACATACCAAGTATGACCATGATATGGAAGGCATAGAAAGTCATCGGAACATTAGGAATAGCATCGGAAGGATCCTTGAAATAACCATATCCGAAATAATCAAAATTTTCTTCCAGATTTTTGACGGCTAAAGCCGCTTTTTCTTCATCTTTTTCTTTCTTTGCTGTTTTGTAATCACTCAGGGCTTGTATGGCAATTTTCCCTTTGAGCATCTTTTCCCGGATTGACATCGCAATGCCTTTTTCTGTTTCATATCCTCCTTCTATAATGTTATTGATTCCGGGTACATATGCTCCAAGGTCTCTTTCGGAAAGAAAAGAAAGTAACCCGGGAATCTTCCATTTAAATAAAAAAGGATCTGCATCATCTCCATATTTTTGTTTTTCAGGATTCAATATGCCGAACATAACCAATCCTGTAGATTTTCCTCCTTCATACAAGCCTTCCATAGCGGCCAGCTTCATAGGTTGTTTCTGTGCTACCTGATAGGCAGAACCATCACCTGTATATAATAGGAGCAAAGAAGAAATAATACCTGTATACACTGCTATCTTGATACTGTCTAAAGCAAATCTTTTTTCCCGGTTTTTAATCAGAAACCAACAACTGATACCTAATACGAAAACGGCTCCAAGTAGCCAGCCTGACAAAATAGTATGAAAAAATTTGTTGATAGCTACCGGAGAACCAATGACTGCCCAGAAATCAAACATTTCATTGCGTACCGAATCCGGATTGAATTTCATCCCGACAGGAAACTGCATCCATGCATTGGCAACCAGAATCCAAAGGGCGGATAATGAAGCTCCGAGGGTTGTCAGCCAGGTAGATGCTAAGTGAAAGCGTTTGCTTACTTTTTCCCATCCGAAAAACATGACGGCAATGAATGTGGCTTCCATAAAGAATGCCATAATACCTTCAATGGCTAAAGGTGCACCGAAAATATCGCCTACAAACCAGCTGTAGTTAGACCAGTTGGTCCCGAATTCAAACTCCAGGATGATTCCTGTTGCAACTCCAATTGCAAAATTGATACCGAAGATTTTCATCCAGAATTTGGTCGTGCGTTTCCAGAATGCATCACCGGTTTTATAATAGATAGTTTCCATTACCGACATGATGATTGCTAAACCTAAGGTAAGGGGAACAAATAACCAGTGATACATCGCCGTAAGAGCAAATTGCGCTCTCGACCAATCAATCAGGGAGGAGTCTATCTCATTCATGGTATTATAATTTATAGTTACAAACTTAGGCAAAAAAATTAATGCTCAAATTGTAATGGTTAATTACTGCTATCCTGGTTTATTCTTTTGGTTAATTCATCAGATACATGCTCGCTGCGTTGTGCATCTGTATCGAATTCTTTTTTCAGAATATTTGGGAAAAAAAATACTTTCAAAATGGCAAACATAATGAATAATTTAATCATGATAATCATCCAAAGAGTACGTCCCCAGGTCATTTGCCTGAATCCGTCAATATATAAACGAAAAGAATCTCCAATTGTTTTCATTTTTTCACTCCATTTTGAATGAGTTAAGAATTAAGAGTAAATTAACGAGCGAGAAATTCTTAACTTTTAATTCTTAATTCTTAACCTCAAAGTAATGCAAATATCCGAAAAATCTGACAAACTTCTATGTTTATTGCGATTTATTTTAAAAAGATTCTGTAACTTGCACCCCATAACTTATAAAATAGAAGATATTACCAATGAAGAAATTACTTGTTGGCACTTTATTATTGGCCGCCATGACTGCATTTTCCCAACAGAATTTTTGGGAAGATCCGACGATTGTAGATGAAGGAAAAGAACCCGCCCGGGCAGATTTCGTACCATATCAAATGGTTGAACAAGTTACGAAAGATAATAAATGGGATTCTCCGGCTGTAAAATCTCTCAATGGAACCTGGAAGTTTAATTTTGTTACGAAACCGGCATTACGTCCGCTGGATTTTTACCGGGATAATTTTAATGATTCGGATTGGAAGAATATAAAGGTACCCGGAAGTTGGGAAACTCAGGGTTTTGGTGTTCCTGTTTATACGAATATAACCTATATTTTCCCTAAAAATCCGCCATATGTTGACAACGAAGATTTGCCTGTAGGTACTTATCGTACGACTTTCGACCTTCCGGATAATTTTTCTGATAAAGAAGTGATACTGTATTTTGGATCTGTCTCAGGAGCTGCCACTTTTTATTTGAACGGACAAAAAATAGGGTATTCAAAAGCCGCTAAAACTCCTGCCGAGTTTGATATTACGTCTATGGTAAAGAAAAAAGGGAATGTGTTGTCATTGCAGGTATTTAAATGGTCGGACGCTTCTTATGTGGAGGACCAGGATTTCTGGCGTTTGGCCGGTATTGAAAGAGATGTAATGCTGATCGCACGTCCGAAAGTTTCCATAGAAGATTTTTTTGTTGTAGGAGATCTGGATAAAGAGTATAAAAACGGGGAGTGGAAAACGGATGTTACCATCCGCAATTTTAATGCATCTGCAGCAAGCCGTTATATTGTAGAAGTAGCTCTTTTGGACGAAACAAACAAACCGGTTGCTTTCCAGAAAAAAACTCTTCCGGAAATAATTGCAAAAGGAAAAACGACTGTTTCTTTTTCTCAGAAAGTGAACAATCCCAAAAAATGGTCGGCCGAATACCCTAACTTGTATACTTTGAGTGTACAATTGAAAGACCAGGGAGGTAATGTGATAGAAACCGCAGGTTGCAAAACCGGTTTCAGAAAAATGGAAATGAAAAACGGACAATTGCTGGTCAACGGACAAGCGATTATTATCCGTGGGGTAAATCTACATGAACATCATGAGAAATACGGACATTATGTAGATATGGAAACTTCCCTGAAAGATATGGCATTGTGGAAACAATACAATATCAACGCGGTACGTACTTCACATTATCCTCAACATCCGGAGTTTTATAAACTGTGCGATAAATATGGTATCTATGTGGTGGATGAAGCAAATCTCGAAGCGCATGGTTTAGATGGGATGCCGGTAGACAATAATCACCCATCTCATTCGAAAGACTGGCAGGGCCAGTTATTAGACCGGACTATCCGTATGTTTGAACGGGATAAAAACTTCCCTTGTGTCATTACCTGGTCATTGGGAAATGAAAGTGATTTCGGCAGTAATTATGAGATAACTTATACCTGGCTGAAAGAACATGATAAGGCTCGCAGGCCTGTACAATTCCAACGTGCCCGCGAGAATGCTTTTACCGATATTTTTGCTCCCATGTATTTTAATGTAGCCCGGATTGAAAAATATGCGCAACGTACCGATATTACTATTCCTTTAATTGAATGTGAATATGCACATTCTATGGGTAACAGTACCGGTAATTTACAGGAATATTGGGATGTAATCATGAAATATCCGGCTTTACAGGGTGGATTTATCTGGGACTGGGTAGACCAGGGATTGGAAACTTTCGACGAAACAGGCCGGAAATATTGGGCGTATGGTGGTGACAGAGGTGGCCATGTATGGACACATGATGAAAATTTCTGTGCCAATGGTTTGATCAATGCCGATCGTACCATCCATCCGGCATTGAATGAAGTAAAAAAAGTGTACCAAAGTATCTGGATGAAACCCATAGATATGGATAAAGGAAAAATCTTATTCCTCAATTACAATTTATTTACGGATCTGAATGTATTTGATTACCAATGGGAATTATTTAAGAATGGTAAGTCTGTTAAAAAAGAATCTTTTTCAGTTTCTTGTAAACCTATGGGAAAAGAAGAAGTGAGCCTGAAACTTCCTTCTGTTCAATATGATAAAGGGGTTGAGTATTTTCTGGTAGTCAGAGCATTAACAAAAACAGCAACGGATCTTGTTCCCGCAAAACATGTAGTCGCCGAAGAACAGTTTTCTTTCCCTCACAACAATTATTTTGTGAAGGATAAAATGGTAAATGGTACATTGAGTATGGAACATACAAATGATTATTTTTCTTTCCGGAGTGGAGAAGTAAAGGGACGTATTAATCTGAAAACCGGAATATTGGATCAGTATTCATATGGAGATAAAAAGCTTTTGACGCAGATGCCTGTCCCTAATTTCTGGCGTGCACCAACTGATAATGATTTTGGTTATAATATGCCTGCCTCTCATAATGTATGGCGTACTGCCGGAGATTTCCGCAATGTGATCAATGTACAGGTGAAAGATAAAACGGCAGAAGGAGTGGAAGTTGTTGCCCAATTGATCTTGAAATATATTGATGTCCCTTATACGATTTCTTATTTTATTAATAATGAAGGTACTATTCGTATAACTGCGGATGTAAATCTCGTAGGAAAAACCATGCCTGATCTTCCCCGATTTGGTATGAAAATGGAATTGCCGGAATCTTTCGACCAGGTTGCATATTATGGAAGAGGTCCCTGGGAGAACTACAGTGACCGGAATACATCAGCATTTATCGGATTGTATACATGTAAAGTGGATGATCTGAAATTCGATTATATCCGTCCGCAGGAAAATGGCTACAGAACAGATGTACGGACTGTTTCCTTTACTGATGATACCGGTTTTGGAGTCGTTTTTGAAGGCTTTGAACAACCGATCTGTTTCAATGCCCGTCACAATTATGATGAAGATTCCGATCCGGGTCTTTCCAAAAAACAACAACATCCGATTGATGTAGATCCTCGTCACACGCTGGCTGTAAATATCGACCTGAAACAAATGGGTGTAGGGGGAGATGACAGTTGGGGGTCCAAACCAATGGATCAATACAGGTTGTTGAACAGGAGGTATAGTTATTCGTATTTGATTCGTCCGGTGGGCAAATAATTTTTTTAACCCACATTGCACCCCATCAGATTAAAAGTCTCTGTAGTACACAAATCGAATTTTTCAAAATCCGATTTGTGTACTACAGATTTTCGTTTTACAAAAGGTTTTGATTTGTAATTCAGCCGGTTGTATATTGCTTCAACTTTTTCCTGACTTCGGCACTTTTTCCGGCTGATTTCATAATACATTGATAATCAGGCATTATTTTTGTTATTTTTTATCATTTTGGGTGAATCGGTAGTTTTTCCTACTTTTGTTCATGTTCATCCGCAAACGAAAAAACAAATCAGGCAGTACTTCGGTCGTGGTAGTTGATAAAAGCCGGGGTAAATTCACGGAGCTGATAACCATCGGTACCAGCCGTAATGCAGCAGAGATAGAGCGGTTGTGTCAGCAGGGGAAGGAATGGATAAAAAAGCATACAGCTTCCCCTGAGTTGGATTTATTTGGGGAACGAGCTCAGGCTGAACATTTCCTAGACAATATAGAACAACTCCTTATCAATGGCACAGAACTGTTATTGAGCCATATTTTCGACCAAATAGGTTTTTCTGCCATAGAGGATGCTACTTTCAGACATTTGGTACTCTCCCGGTTAAGTTTTCCAGCAAGCAAACGAGCTACTGTAGAATACCTCAAAGATTATTATGATACGGATGTCGATTTA
>JAVBMQ010000034.1:0-14507 GCA_031552335.1 Bacteroidales bacterium
AGAAATGAAAATAAATTACGAATTACGAATTAGGAATTACGAATTAGCCCAGTGCGCTGGAAATGCTCAATATTCGTAATTCCTAATTCGTAATTCGTAATTCGTAATTCTTCTAAAGTTATTGCGCAGTCGCTCTCACCCGTTCTTCCTGTGACATGGCTGCTAATTTTTCAACCTGGCCTACATCTAGTCCCAAGGCCTGTGCCAATTTAGTTCCATAATCTTTATTTGCTTTATAAAAAACAGCTGTTTGTCGCAACTGAATCCGTTTTTGGGCATTTTTCAGATGAGAAGATATATTTTTAATCAAATTTGAGCGGTCATAATTTGTCATCACCCGGCTATACAATTCACCAGCCTGTACAAAATCAATATCAGACAATACATAATCATTCCGTCCGATCATTCCTTGTACATCCACAGGAGGAGGAGTAAAAGATGCATCCGGTTGCGGTCCGTTGAAACTATTCGGATAATAATTAGGCGCTCCTTCTTTATGCATATTCATATAACCATCTCTCTGATAAGTTGCAGCCATATTCTTAGGTGCATTAACAGGAATCATATGAAAATTTGCGCCCAAACGATGACGATGGGTATCCGGATAACTGAATAAGCGCCCTTGTAACATTTTATCCGGAGATGGTGCAATTCCCGGCACAAGATTACTCGGAGAAAACGCAGCCTGTTCCACTTCTGAAAAATAATTTTCAGGATTTCTGTTCAATACCATCTTTCCAAAAGGAATCAATGGATAATCAGACTGATACCATACTTTTGTAATATCAAACGGATCAAACTCATAATGTTTAGCTTCATCCGGATGCATAATCTGAACATATACAGTCCAGGAAGGGAAGTTTCCTTGTTTGATATTTTCCGAAAGATCACGGGTTGCATGATCCGGATCCATACTTTCCATAGATGCAGCTTCTTCCAGCGTAAAATTTTTCGATCCCTGATCGGTTTTAAAGTGTAGTTTAATCCAGTAATATTCTCCTTCTTTATTATACCACATAAATGTATGGCTTGTAAAACCATGCATATGACGATATGAAGCCGGGGTGCCGCGATCTGAGAATAGAATAGTAACCTGATGTACGCTTTCCGGAGTCAAAGAAAGAAAATCCCAGAACATATCAGGATCTTTCAGGTTTGTTGCCGGGTGGCGTTTCTGAGTATGAATAAAATCCGGAAATTTAATGGCATCCCGGATAAAAAATACCGGAGTATTATTTCCTACCATATCATAATTTCCTTCATTCGTATAAAATTTCACAGCAAATCCACGGGGGTCTCTGGCTGAATCAGCGGAACCTTTTTCCCCTCCTACTGTTGAGAAACGAACAAATACATCCGTTTTTTTACCCACTTCAGATAAAAAATCTGCACAAGTATATTTTGTTATATCATGCGTAACTTCAAAATATCCATGTGCACCAGCACCTTTAGCATGCACAACCCGTTCCGGAATTCTTTCCCGGTCAAAATGTGCCAGTTTTTCCACCAAATGTGTGTCCTGAATCATGGTATAACCGGAATTTCCTGCTGTAATTGATGCCTGATCATTATACACAGGACTCCCCTGGTTAGTTGTTAACCGTTTTTTCTCATTTTTTTCCATACATATATCATTAAAAATGTAAATAATTGCTTTAATATATAAACACAAGAAAAACTTAAAGGTTTTTAATTTAACAAATCTTAGAGATTATCATTTTTTCAGATAAGTAATGTATTTTTGCACCGCCAAATTTTTAATAATAATTTTATGAAACAACAAATTTTAAATGAAAGAAACGCATTTCGTTTCAAGCGATTTGCACGAAAAGCCTACAGTGCTTTTAACAGTATGCACAAAGTTGTGAATATCGGTGTGATTGCTGGTTTTATGCTGACATTTGCTCATAAAGCAGAAACATCTGCACAAACAACAGAAAACATCAAACATTCCGGCATGGATATTCAAGAGTTGGAAGAAGTGACCGTGACTGCATCAAGAGCAGAAATGCTGTTGTCTGAAGCGATACAAGCGGTCACCGTTATTACCAGAGCGGAAATTGAACAAAGCCCCGTACAAAGTATTCAAGACCTGCTCAAATATGTTTCCGGCACCGACGTCCGGCAAAGAGGTACTAACGGAGTACAATCAGACATTTCCCTTCGCGGGGGCACATCAGATCAAATCGCCATTCTTCTCAACGGAGCCAACCTTAGCAATCCCCAAACAGGCCACTACAGTTTTGACATCCCCATCAACCTTTCAGACATTGAACGTTTAGAAATTATCCAGGGACCCTCAGCCCTTATCTACGGAGCTAGCGCCTTTTCCGGAGGAATTAACATTATTACAAAAAAATCGGCTGACACAAAAGCATCTTTTAAACTTGAGGGAGGCATGCACGCTCTTTACGATATAGAAGCAAGCGGATCTCTTCAGGCTAATGACTTTACCCATCAATTGTCTGCCGGCTATACAGCTTCCGACGGATATATGGAAAACAGTGACTACAAAATATTTAATACACTATGGCAAAGTAGATTAAAAAAAGAAAATTCAAGTATAAATTTTCAATTAGGATTCAATGACAAAAAGTATGGAGCAAATACATTTTATTCTCCCAAGTTTCTTAATCAATATGATGACACACAAACTATTTTCACTTCCATTCGGGGAGAATCGGGAGACAAACTAAAAGTGATTCCTCAGATTTACTGGGACAGGCATTATGATACTTTCGATTTGGTTAGAGGAGGAAGTCCGGAAATCCCAACCAACTATCACAGGAGCGATGTATATGGTTTCAATCTGAATTTACAGTATACTTCTCCAATAGGTGTTACCAATATCGGAGGAGAATTTCGCAATGAAAATATATTGAGTAACGTTTTAGGAAACGAAATGAACAAAGTCCGGGGAAAATATACCAAGTCCGACAACCGAAACAATATCAGCTACTTTATTGAGCAAAATTTTTCATATCAATCATTCGCTTTATCTGCCGGCTTATTAGTGAATAATAATACTTCTTTAGAAGAAGATTTTCACTTTTATCCATCAGCAAATATCAGTTACAAAATTGTTCCTTCCCTTCGTATTTATACATCCTGGGGTAAAGCCATGCGAATGCCGACATTCACTGATTTATATTACAAAACCAGCACACATCGGGGGAATCCGGATTTGTTACCCGAAGAATCAGAATCTTTTGAAATTGGTTTGAAATTTAAAAACCACATGATGAGCGGACATGCCAATACTTTTTATATGCAAGGAACTGATATTATTGATTGGATACAAAGAAGTCCGGGTGCAATCAAAGAATCCATGAATCATGCCGTATTAGATAAAATAGGGTATGAAGTTGCCTTCTCGGTATCTTTGAATGAAATTTTTACAATTCTGCCGGCTAATAACAAACTTTCTACCTCATATACCTATCTTCATCAAACAAAAGAAGAAGAAAATGACAATGTTGCTTCTAGATTTGAATCTACTTATGCTATGGATTATTTGAAACACAAAGTTACCATTCAACTGGATCATTCTATATGGAAAGGATTATCTGCCTATTGGAAATTTCGATGGCAGGATAGAGAAGGACAATATGAACAATCTCAATTATTAAAAATATCTGACTATAAACCATATTCTATATTAGATTTAAAGTTTAACTGGAAATTTAAAAGCTTTAATATTTTTACCACTTTAAACAATATATTTAATACCGGATATGTTGATTTTGGCAGTATACCACAGGCTGGGTTTTGGTTTATGGGAGGAATTAATTACTTATTGAATTGAGAATGGAAAATGGAGAATTGGGAATTAATGGTGAACTCAATTCTCCATTCTCCATTTTTTATTGACTATCAATGTTGAAGGCATTATTTGAAGCACCTCTTTTTCTTCTGTAGATATTTTATTCCATGTATTATAAGCGATTAACATAAAATTATGATCCACAAGAATCTCCTCTGTTAATGATTTTTCTTTTAACATTCTGGCTGAACGATTATCCGATATGAATTTTTCTATTTTTTTCTGAGATTTCGGATTTTTCCCGATAATATTAGAAATATCCAATATTGATACTTTTGCCTGATTGGATTTTATCAGATTACCTGCATATTCCAGTAAACTAATATCCTCTTCCTGTTCCAGTACAACAAGTACTTCATTGGCAATATCAAAATCACGGTTAACAAAAACGCCAACTGTACTATTAGTTTGTTCTATGAATGTTTTTGTTTTATCTTTCAACAAATCACCAGGATAAAACCATGATTGAGGGGCTTTGAGTTTTCCAAAATATTTGTTATAAAAAGCTTCTTTATGTCTGGCAGCTTCAATATCTGCAGGCACATCGGAAAGAGAAATACCCGCTCCAACCAATAAGAAATCATAAGCTTCATTATTAACAATATTAACGATCTCCGTCCCTGCATCATTGGCAATCTCATACCGGGGAACTATAGGTACATGTAAATGCCTGGCCTCTTTCATAATAGGGTCAAAACTCACTTCCTCAAAGTTATCCACATGAATAGGGTTAACATCAGTCCCGACAGTAATATGCAAAGCCGTAATTTCAGGTTTTAATTTACCTGAAGAAAATATCTGATGAGCTACATGAAGTAAAACACCACCATTGCTTGCCCGTCCGAAAGACAACAATACCTTCAGAAGCCCCTCCTTTCTACGTATAAACACCTCTTTATGTCCTGTTTTTTTATGGAAACATAAATCAATAAAAGACATTAACGGAGACGTCATGAAAGTAGTTACAAGAGTCATAATCACCAGCATAACAAAAACAGACTGAGGTAAAATTTTCATTTCATAACCGATATTCAATACGATCAACTCCATGAGTCCTCTGGTATTCATTAAAGCACCAATCGTCCAACTATCCTGCCAGTTTTCTCCCGAATAACGAGCAGCAACAGTAGATCCCAACACTTTACCAACAATAGCCGCGATGATAAAAATAAAGCAAAACAACCATCCTTCGGAATCACCAATCAATCCTATTTGTGTCTTCAATCCCGTTGAAACAAAGAAGAGAGGAAGAAAAAGACAAAGAGATACATCTTCCACCTTTTCCGTCATAATCTTTCTGAATTTCACATGTTCGGGCATAACAACCCCGGCAAGGAAGGCGCCAAATAAAGCATGAATACCCAATAACTCTGTCATATAGGCAGATGCGACTAAAAATAAAAGCATAAAAGCTACAATGGTCTTATTCACTACCTCCTTATTGTGATATAAATTTCCAATGATCCGGAAAAAAGGTCGCACTACAAAAAACATAAACAGTACAAAAGCTGCAGCAAAAAGAATCACATAAATCGCACCTACAAAAGTTCCGGATTGGGCAATTGCAATCACGACGGCCAATAGACACCACGCAGTAACATCCCCATTCGCAGCACTTGCAATAGATAATATTCCCAGATGTGATTTGGTCAACTTTTTCTCCTGAATGATGCGGGCTAAGACAGGAAATGCAGTAATACTCAATGCAATACCAACAAATAAAGCATAAAAAAGGAAAGAAGTTTTCCCGGCTACATATTTAGAATAAGTCAGATATGCAGCCACCATCCCGCAAAAAAACGGAAAAATAATCCCTGTATGACTGATTAATATTGTTTTTTTAAAATTCTTTTTTACCTCAGACAAATCTAACTCCATACCAATGGTAAACATAAACAATATAAGTCCTATTTGACTTAAAACATCTATATTATCCAATGATTCTTTGGAAAAAAGAAATGCAAACGTTTCCGGTGCTATCTGTGCAAAGACCGAAGGACCAAGAACAATTCCGGCAACGATTTCACCAATTACGGAAGGTTGTCCGATTTTATTAAAAAGCCAACCAAAAACTCTTGCTACAAAAAGAATAGCAACAATTTGCAGCAATAAAATAGCAATAGGAGTTTTCGCATGTTCCCCAACAGACTTTGAAAACATTTCCAAACCTTCAGAGAGAAATCCCTGGTGCTGATTCTGGGTAATTTGTTGAGGTAGATATTTAGCTTCCAGTTGATTTCCCATTTTCACCAATCCAAAGATCAGCAATCCGAATGTAACTAATATTACAATATAAAAGGTGATGTCTTTGACTGCTTTGGGCATATTTGATAACAGGAATAAATTGTTTCTTAAATTTAAGATACAAAGTTAGACAATTTTTGTCATTACGAGTGAACCCAAAGTAATAAAAAATCCGTTTTTATGGGATTCCAGCTATAAAATGACATTTTATGAGAGTATTTTTTATTATTAACTACAATCTTGATATTATAAATCCCCTCTCCTAATTTTTTCTTCAGATCAAATGGTTTCATGCATTACATTATCTGGTGTTGACTAATTGTTCTTTTTTCAGGTTTTATTTGCCAAAGATACTAAATGCAACAAAAATAAGTTATATTTGTATGATAATAATTTTTAGTAAATGAAAATTCTAACTTTCATATTTATCAGCCTGCTTTTCTGTTTACAGGGAAATTCAGATCAACAAAAGGTTGAAGAATACCTCAACAAACTATCTTCCGGCAAGGAATTAACTTCGGATAATATATTAGTAAATACAGCCAAATTATTTCTCAACACTCCCTATATTGCCAATACATTAGAAATCAATAAAGAAGAGAATTTGGTAGTAAATCTCAGAGAAGTAGACTGCATGACTTTTGTTGAAAACTGTCTGGCACTGACATTGTCCATGCAATCTTCTCAGCCTGATTATTCCACATTCTGTGACAATCTGCAAAAAATACGTTACCGGAACGGCATTATCGACGGATACCCTTCCCGCTTGCACTATTCATCTGACTGGATCCATAACAATGACTCTACCGGCATCATACACAATATTACTGAAGAAATCGGAGGAAAGGAATTACCACTATATATTAATTTTATGTCCACACATCCGGAATCTTACAAACAGCTGAAAGCACATCCGGAAGATATAGACAAAATAAAAGAAGTAGAAGCAAATATCAATCACAGATACCACTCTTATATCCCTAAAGGATATATTTCAACCTGCAGTAATAAAATCAAAAACGGAGACATTATCTTTTTTGTTACTTCTGTAGCCGGACTGGACATATCTCACTTAGGAATCGCTTATTGGGAAAAGGGACAACTGACCTTTATACATGCTTCATCAAAAGCGATGAAAGTTATCATTAATCCGGAACCACTGGCAGATTATTGCCAGAAAAGTAAAAGTAACAACGGAATCATGGTTTGCCGGATCCCTTAATCCGTCGGATTGAATTCCTTTTCAGGTTTTACAAACATTGCGCTTAATTCCCATAAAAAATATAACGGGAAAAAGACAACGGCCAATGTAAAAGGATCTCCCGAAGGAGTAATCACTGCAGCAAAAATCAGCAAAGCGACAACCGCATGCCGTCTGTATGTTTTGAAAAATTTGCGGGTCAACAGTCCTAATCTCGATAATAACCACGACAATAAAGGCAATTCAAATATGACTCCCATAATAAATATCAACATCAGAAAGTTGCCCATATATGAATCCAAAGAAATCTGATTGACAATAACAGGACTCAATTGATAGGATGCCAGAAAGCGGAGAGTCATTGGAAAAACCAGAATATAACCAACAAAGCAACCCAAGAAAAACATCACAGAACCAAATAAAAATACCCAACGCATGTTCTTCTTTTCATGCTCATATAAAGCCGGACCAATAAAACGCCAGATTTCAAACAATAAATAAGGGAACGTCAACAGCAAAGCCAACCAAAAAGAAGAAGTCATGTGAGTAAAAAACTGCGATGTCAATTCAATATTGATAATATTCACATGAAATTCATCATTACAAAAATCCGGTAAAAGAGAGGTATATGAACTAATTTTACAAAGATATTTATATAAAAAAAAATCATTGTTGCATGGAGCCATTATCACCGTATCGAAGAGAAACGGCATAAAAACAAAGCCGATTATTGCAAAAACAACGAGTGCAATAATCGACCTGAATAATGTCCAACGAAGCTCCTCCAGATGATCCCAAAAGGACATTTCTTTAGATTCGTTCAATCCCATAAAATACCTTATTTGGTATCAGTGCCATCGTTTTTGATATCGTCTTCAATTCCTTTCAAGCCATCTTTGAAACCTTTAACACCCTTTCCTATTCCTCTCATCAATTCGGGTATTTTTTTTCCTCCAAAGAGCAGTAACACCACAACAACAATAGCGATCACCTCAGGTGTTCCTATATTTCCAAGAATAAATAGAGTTTCCATTTTCTGATAATTGTTTATATGTTGCAAACATACGGAAATAAATCAGAAATAAAAAACATTTTGAGTTAAGAGTTAAAAATTACGAGTTGTTTTTCGTGTGGTAGGCTAACTCTTAATTCTTAATTCAAAAAATAATAATCTCACAAAAATTTGTACCTTTGCGGCCTGAATTTTAATTATTTTAATATGAATGCATTTGTATTTCCCGGACAGGGAGCCCAATTTGTAGGCATGGGAAAAGATTTGTACGATAATTTCCCGGTAGCCAACGAAATGTTTGAAAAAGCAAACGAAATTCTTGGGTTTCGTATTACTGATCTCATGTTTGAAGGCACTGACGAAGATTTACGACAAACAAAAGTTACTCAACCTGCTATTTTTCTTCATTCAGTAATTCTTGCTAAAGTAATGGGTGAAAATTTTCAACCAGACATGGTAGCAGGACATTCATTGGGCGAATTTTCAGCTTTGGTAGCTGCTAAAGCTTTATCTTTTGAAGACGGATTAAAATTGGTATATGCCCGGGCGCTTGCCATGCAAAAAGCTTGTGAAGCAATTCCTTCTACTATGGCTGCAGTTTTGAATCTTCCGGATGAAAAAGTAGAAGAAATCTGTGCCGGTATTAACGAAGTGGTTGTTCCTGCTAATTATAATTGTCCAGGACAAATTGTCATTTCCGGTAGTGAAGCCGGCATTGATGCTGCTTGCGAACAACTTTTAGCTGCCGGTGCAAAAAGAGCATTGAAACTGAAAGTCGGCGGAGCATTCCACTCTCCATTGATGGAACCAGCAAGAGCAGAATTAGCATCTGCTATCAATACTACTACTGTAAATAAACCTATCTGTCCTGTATATCAAAATGTTTCTACAGTTGGTGAAACTGCTCCGGAAACTATCAAGAAAAATCTGGTTGCACAACTTACTGCTCCTGTAAAATGGACACAATCCGTACAACATATGATTGCCGATGGTGCCACTTTCTTTACAGAAGTAGGACCTGGAAGTGTATTACAAGGACTTGTAAAAAAGATTGATGCCGGGGTGGAAACGAAACAAGGAAATGCAATGTGAAAATTACGAATTACGAATTAGGAATTACAAATTAGGAATTACAAATAGGCTAACACATGAAAAAAATATTCGTAATTCCTAATTCGTAATTCGTAATTAACTAAAAGTTTACCTTTTTCTCCACAATATATTCCGGTCTTTCCTTGACCTCATCAAAAAGGATTCCTATGTACTGGCCAAGTACTCCAATGGTAAGTAGTTGTACCCCCCCGAAAAAGATTATGATAATCATGATAGAAGTAAATCCACTTTCTGCATGTGTGAATCCGAAGAATTTTCCAAAGAAATACCAAAGGGCAAGTAAGATTCCTATCAAAACTGCAATGAAACCCAAGCTTGTAGCCAGTAGTAATGGTTTTTTGGAAAAATAAAATAATGCTGTTGAGGCAAATTTAAGCATTTTTTTGAGAGGATATTTTGTTTCTCCGGCAAAACGGGCATGTCTTTCGTAATAGAAAGGAACCTGCTTAAATCCCACCCAGGAAATCAGTCCCCGGATATATTTTCCCTTTTCTTTTAATCCATTGAATTCCTGTATAATATTTGAATCTATCAGTCGAAAATCTCCGGTATCTACCGGAAATGTCACTTCTGCCAATCTATTCAAAAAACGATAAAATATTTTGGCAGACCGCTCTTTGAACCGGCTCTCCCCTTCCCTCTTCTTTCTGACACAATAAACTACATTTGCATTTTCAGCCTCTTTGGTCCGGATCAATTCCGGAATCAATTCGGGGGGATCTTGCAAATCAGCATCAATAATAACAGCCATATCTGCCATACAATTATTAATTCCGGCTGTTACAGCAGGCTGATGTCCGAAATTGCGGGAAAAACTTATTACGCGAACTTTTTTGTCTGTGTGCGCAATTTGAAAAAGAATATTTGCCGTACTATCCTTACTTCCATCATTGATAAATGTAATGGTTGAATCCACATCTTTCATCTCATCTATCACAGCACGAAGCCTCTCATATGTAGTTTGAATAACGGCTTCTTCATTGTAACAAGGTACGATAATGTCTAATGTTTTCACTGGTTTCTATTTTCTAAATGTATAATATTTATTACAGAAAAAATTCAAAACAGTATACGTTACTATCCCTATCAACTGACAAATATAAGCAGAAGATATGGTATATGAAGTAGATGCACTTTCCATATCGATTGTTCCAAAACTAAGTGAAGGTATCAAATCGGAAGAATTGAGTATTAATACCACCCCCAATTGTATCAGGTAGCAAAAAACAAATGCGATCACAAACTTCAGAAAACCTTTTTTCCAATTCGTTTTACTTTGAAAGGTCCAGGTGCGGTTCAGGACAAAACTATTAATCAAACCCACCACATAACCGCATATATTAGATACAGACATAGCAACATTAGAGGCATCCGCATCATTTTTGACTCCAAAAACAAAACGCAACATTACCCAGATTACCAGAGCAGTTAACAAAGTATTCACAATACCTACAAGGCCGTATTTAATCAATTGTACAAGGGTTGAGTTTTTTTTCATTCGGATTTCTTTTCTAATTCAAGCTGAATTTCCTCTTTATTATAAACTTTCACATTGGTAATCAGGAAACTATTGTTGATAAAGTCACCATATTGATTACATTCTATGATTGCTTCATCCAAAGACTGTTTAATATTCATGCTGAAATCGATCAGAAAAACCAAAGTTACATAATTTTCCTCCACTTCCAGTTCTTCAATGATTCCCCCATGTTTTTCCATGTAAAAAGGAAATTCCCGTTGAATCAGTTCCTTCTGATAATCTGAAAATGGCTTTAAATCATTTGATTTAAACAAGGAGAAAAAGCGTAATTTATCATCTTTACCCCCCAAACCTGTAGATATGAAGATCTGTTTTTCGTCTGAAAGTTCAGCTTCCAAAGCAATACGTGCTTCCATTAATGACATTGCAGCCCAATCGGATAAATCCGGTTCCGGATTTTTCGCATAAGATTCTAATGCCCGGTAAGCTGTTACATCAGCAGAACCAGCCAACATTACCATATAATATTTTTTCTCTTCCAATGTAGAATCCTGAGTATTCAGAAGTTCAATCTGATCTTCAATAGGAATAGGTTTTACGGTTTTGTCCTTTTTGACATTTTCCGAAAAGTTAAAATACTCCATTTGCTTTTCAACCGGAACACTACTCTCAAGAATATGCAGATGACCTTTCATCCCTTCAATGGAATCCTGGAATTTTTTGAATACTTCATCATTATTTTTCATATCAATACAAAGATAATATATTTTGGAAAACCATCCCCTTTTTGTTTTGCTATTTAAACAAATTCAAAATAAAGATGGTTCATTTTTATGAAAATCCGCAGATTTTAGCGAACTTTGCAGTCAATTTTAAATAGATATTACTACACAATGAAATTGTCTGATTTACATACCGGAGAAAAGGGAATCATTATAAAAGTATTGGGGCGTGGCGCTTTTCGTAAACGCATCATCGAAATGGGTTTTGTGAAAGGAAAAGAAGTAGAGGTGGTATTAAGCGCTCCGTTGAAAGATCCTATTGTATATAAAATCATGGATTATGAGGTTTCCCTTCGGAAAAACGAGGCCAATCTGGTAGAAATTATTACTGAAAAAGAAGCAAAAAAAATACAGGAAGAAGAAGATCTCGACCAGTTGACCATTTTAAACGACGACTGGCGCGAAGTAGCTATACAAAAAAGCAAAACTATTCGCGTAGCGCTTATTGGAAACCCAAATTCAGGAAAAACATCATTATTCAATATTGCCTCCGGGGCCAGGGAAAGAGTAGGCAATTATAGTGGTGTTACTGTTGACGCCAAGGAAGGAACATTCAAATATAATGGTTATACTTTCAAACTGACTGACTTACCCGGAACTTACTCCCTCACTGCATATACTCCGGAAGAGTTATATGTAAGAAAACAAATTGCCGAAGGAGGTCCGGATATTATTATAAATGTAGTGGTAGCGTCCAATCTGGAACGAAACCTATATCTGACTACACAACTGATAGATATGGATGTACCCATGGTCATTGCACTGAATATGTATGACGAACTGGAACATGCCGGAGCATCTTTAGATTATAATAATTTATCACGGATGATTGCTTGTCCTATAGTACCCACCATCAGTAAGACAGGTAAAGGAACAGAAGAGCTTTTTGATGAAGTTATTTCTGTATATGAGGGAAATAACCCAGTTACGAGGCATATACATATCAACTATGGGGAAGTCCTGGAAAAAGCCATCAAAAAAGTCAGCAAAGTACTGAAAGAAAACGATCTGAGTGAAAGCATCCCTCCTCGTTATCTCAGTATCAAATTATTAGAAAACGACTCTGAAGTAGAGAAATACGTACAAAGTCTGCCTAATGCCTCCCTGATTATAGCAGAAAGGGATGCCGGTGTCAAAGAAGTTGTATCTTTTATGAAAGAAGACTGTGAAACAGTATTTACTGATGCCCGGTATGGTTTCATAGAAGGAGCTTTAAAAGAAACATACAAAGAAGGTAAAAGTGACTTGTTAAAGACTACCCGGATGATTGACTTTTTGGTCACCCACAAATTTTGGGGATATCCGATCTTTTTTCTATTTATGTTTCTGATGTTTGAAGGAACCTTCCTGTTAGGAGAATACCCCATGCAATGGTTGGAAGCATTGGTTAATTGGTTTTCCGGATTTATTAATACAAGCATGAGCGAAGGTCCTCTGAAAGATTTATTAGTCAATGGAATTATTGGAGGAGTAGGCAACGTACTGGTATTTTTACCAAACATTATCATTCTCTATTTATTTATTTCCTTCATGGAAGATTCCGGCTATATGGCCAGGGCAGCATTTATCATGGATAAATTCATGCACAAAATGGGATTACATGGTAAATCATTTATCCCGTTAGTCATGGGATTTGGATGTAATGTACCCGCGATTATGGCAACCAGAACTATAGAAAGCCGTAATTCGCGCTTAATTACCATGTTGATCAACCCCCTGATGTCCTGTTCTGCCAGACTTCCCGTATATGTACTATTGATAGGCGCCTTTTTCAATGAACACAAAGGACTTATGATGTTTTTCCTATATTTCACCGGAGTCATTCTAGCTGTTATCATGGCCCGTATTTTCAAAAAATTCCTGATCAAAGAAGAGGATATCCCTTTTGTAATGGAGCTCCCCCCCTACCGGATGCCTACCAGCAAAGCCATCTTCCGGCATATGTGGGATAAAGCCTCTCAATACATGCGGAAAATGGGAGGTATTATTTTATTTGCATCTATCATCATCTGGTTCCTGAGTTATTTTCCACAGGATAGAACTGAAAACAAGCAATATGAACAACAGATTGCTCAGATAGAATCGATGTTTCAGAAAAGTCCTGAACAAAACGCTGAACGGGAACGTTTGATAACAGAAGAAGAACACCGGATGAGACAAGAACACCAGAAAAATTCATATATAGGAAGAATCGGACAATTTATCGAACCAGCACTTCAACCTTTGGGATTTGACTGGAAAATCAGTGTCAGTTTATTATCCGGAATGGCGGCAAAAGAGATTGTAGTAAGCACTTTGGGTGTTATTTATACCGGGGAAGACGATAATGAGACATCTCTCAAACAACACCTGTTGACAGAAAAGAAGGATGACGGATCTCCGGCCTTTACGCCGTGGATAGTAATCAGTCTCCTGCTGTTTGTATTGATTTATTTTCCTTGTGTAGCAACCATTGCCGCTATAAAGAATGAATCAGGCTCCTGGAAGTGGGCTGCATTTACAGTAGGTTACACCACTCTCTTAGCTTGGATTGTAAGTTTCATTGTTTATCAAACAGGGACATTATTATGTGGCAATATATTGTAATATATGTCATCGGTGCAATGGTCATATTTCGTTTGGGATGGAAATGTTATCAATTTTTTTTCTCTCCCAAAAAGAATACAGACCATTGTATAGGATGTCCGGGGTGTCAGTTAAAAGATATTTGTGATAAGACAAAAAAAAATGGCAATTGAGAACTTGCGGTTGCGCCCAACGGGCGCTTCCTTAGTAAGCAGTGGCCCCAGGCCACTGTTCGAAGTATCGTCTACTCAACCCAGCCTGCAGAGCAGGCGTTTGTTTTTGAATGC
>JAVBMQ010000067.1:0-18553 GCA_031552335.1 Bacteroidales bacterium
ATGATGCCTGTAATGGATGGTATTGAATTGTCCAGACGGGTAAAGGAGACATTTGCCATTTCTCATATTCCATTCCTGATGTTGACGGCAAAAACCTCTAATGAAGCACGTCTGGATAGTTATCGCATGGGAGTAGATGAATATCTGTTGAAACCTTTCGACGAGACATTATTATTGACACGCATAGAGAATATCCTTGAAAACCGGAAACGTTACCAACGCAAATTCTCCATAGATATGAATGTGGATGTATTGCAAATGGACGAAGAGTCAAGTGATAAAAAATTCCTTAACAAAATCATGGAGGTTGTAAAGCAAAATTATAAAAATTCATATTTCGAAGTAAGTGATTTTACAGAAGCTATGGGGATCAGTAAAAGTTTATTGAATAAAAAATTGCAAAATCTTACCGGACAGTCTGCCGGACAGTTTGTGAGAAATTATCGCTTGAATATTGCCCGTGAACTCATCCTGAAAAACCGGGAGACTAAGAATATGAATATCTCAGAGGTTGCTTATGAGGTGGGATTCAACGATCCGAAGTATTTTACGCGTTGTTTTACTAAACAATTTAATATAACTCCGAGTGAGTTTTTGGAAGGAGGTTGAGATTTGTTATTGTGAAATTTCAAGGAAACAAAAAATAGAATTCGTTAACTTAAATACTTGAAATAAAATGCTATTTGTGTTATTAAACATATGTTTTTAAGTGCATTTAAGACACTTATTATGTAATATTGCACTTTGAAAGAGACGAATTTGTTGACTGTTTTTTTAATACATTGTATTTCAACTTATTGTACAAATTTAATAACGAGACTTGATCGATAATTGCTGATTTATTATATGTGAACTGATTTATTAATTTAATTTTTTAATTATGAGAAACGAAAATTACTATTCTTTCAAAAGGCAGTTTATGTCTTTTTTAGTGATGTTCTTGTTTTTTGCAGGTTCTTCGTTTGCCTCGAATGAGGATAACCTGATCTTGCATTATACATTTGACAATGATTCGGGAACTGAGATTGCAGATGTCTCTGTAAATCATTTTAATGGACTTCTCATGGGGGAAGCAGGTACTTTTGTTGATGGAGGAAAGTTCGGAAAAGCATTACATTTGCCTACAGTGAACACTCCGGCTTTAGATTATGTTACTTTACCTGAAGGTATTGTTTCTAATCTGACAGATTTTACGGTTGCTACATGGGTGAAATTAGACAATTTGAAAATGTGGGCTCGTATTTTCGATTTCGGAATGGGAGAGAATACCAATATGTTTTTGACTGTTCACGGTGGTACTAGTGTCCCTAGATTTGCAATCACTGTAGGTGGTACTGCTTCTGAGGAAATTATCAATGCCGGAAGACCGCTTCCTATTGGAGAGTGGGTACATATCGCGGTTTCTGTAAATTACAGTACAGGTGTGGGGTCTATCTATATCAATGGGGCAAAATCCGGTGCAGACAAAGAAAATTGTACCCTTCCTCCTTCTTCTATGGGTGTTACAACTGCCAATTATTTGGGTAAGGCCCAATATAATGACCCTGGTTTCAATGGATACATTGATGATTTCCGTATATACAACAAGGCTTTCGAACGTAATGATATTATGGAATTGTTAGGCATTGATCAGGCTGTTGTTGCTGCATTCGATGCTTTTGATATGAGTAGTATCCTTGCTCCTAAAGAAAGCCTCAATGAAGTGTATAGTGATTTGACTTTGCCGACAAGTGTTGGTGAAGTAACATTGACTTGGACTTCTTCTAACACAGCAGCTGTTTCTAATACAGGGCAGGTTACTTCACAAAGTATTCCTGGATTAGCAACATTGACAGTCACTTTCTCTAAGGCAGGAAGTGAATCAATGTCTAAATCTGTTGATATTATTGTTGCACCGGAAGAACCACTTCCTGCATTAGTTGCTAAATGGACATTCGAATCAGAAAATATTTCAACTAAAAATGGTGAGACTGTTATTTTGTCGGACGATGAAACTGAAGGTACCAGATATGAAGCTACTGTCAAAGATGTAGCACAAATCAGGACCATTGGTGGTGATAATAATGGTTACTATAATGTATTGGATTTAGGAAATAACAAAGGTCACCTTGATCTGGGTACTGAAATAGGAAAAGCGGTTTATCAGTTGACAAATTATTCTGTAGGTGGATATTTCCGGGTAGCTGAAGACTCTCCGCAATATACTGCTAATGGTAATTTCTTGCTCTCTTTCTCTAATACATTAGATGGAGCTTCAGATCCGACCGGCTATTTATTTATGCGTCCATATGCTTCTGTGCTCAGTATTTCTACCCATCGTTGGGATAATGGAGAACAACATACATCACTTGATGCTCATTTCAGCGGTGGTGCTAACTCATATCTGGGCACCTGGCATCATATGTTCTATGTACAGGAAGGTACTACCGGAACAATGTATATAGATGGGGAACAAGTGGCGCAAAATACAAATATGACTTTATTGCCGGTGGGAATTGCACAACCGGGTTTTGAAGGAACTCCTTACAACTGGCTTGGAAGAGCTTGCTTTGCATCAGACAGTTATTTGAGAAATACTTTGATCTATGACTTCAGATTATATAGTCTGCAGTTGTCTGCTGATGATATGGAAAATGAATTGAATGTAACTGCTACTTTGGAATCGTTGAATGCTGCATATGATGAAAATTCAAATGTAGAAGATACAGAACTTACAGAAGCACAAGCCGCATTGGATTTGGGTGATCTGACAAATGTTACAGCTAATCTTACATTACCTTCCAAAGTACCTGGATACAATAATGTTTCTGTAACCTGGTCTTCTTATGATGATTATATTATTGCTACAGACGGAACCGTTAAGAGACCGGCATTTTATGATGCTACAATTAAGCTGACTGCCGAGTTGATGAAAAATGGTAAAAAAGTAACTAAAGATTTCATGGTAACCGTTAAAACAAACGGAACTCCACACGAAGGTATTTTGCTTGCTAAATATGATTTCAGCGAGATTGAAAGTGAAACAACAGTTATAGATCAGTCTGAAAAACGTATGAAAGGTACCATTCATAACGATGCACGCATTGTTAATCTTCTTACAGAAGATGATGAGTACATCAAAGTATTGGATTTGGGTAACGGAACAGGTTATTTTGATATGGGACGTGATGTAGGTCAAATCATGTATAACCTTGAAAATTATACTTTGTCAACTTATGTTTATATCAATGAATCTTATACGGAACTGAATAAAGACGGAAACTTCATCTGGACATTTGCAAATGGAAATAATGGTGATTTGTCTTATATGATCACTCCTTTGAAAGAAGGTAATCAACGTATTGAAATGTACCCGCAAAATTGGGATGCTACTCAAAGATTAATAATGAGTGGAGACCCAATTCAAAAAGGTGTTTGGAAACATATTGCTTATACGCAGGAAGATGGTATAGCCGGAACATTCTACATTGATGGAGAATTCTGGACTTCAGGTGAAATAACCCATACTCCTAAATCATTCCTCCCGCTTGAAGGACGCTCCGGTACTATCTATAACTGGATTGGTCGTTCAAACTGGACGCCGGACGTGTATTTGCGTCAAGCTATGGTATATGATTTCAGATTATATTCAACTGCATTGTCTGAAGATGATTTCAATACAGATGAACTGATAAATGTTCCGGCTACTTTAGCAAAACTCAACAACTCAACAGTAGTTGGATTAAAATTCCCGAAATCCAAATCAGATGATAGTCCGTATACAGCTTACTTTGTTGGTAAAAAATTATTCATCGATGGTTTGGAAGGAAGTGAAAAAATTGAACTTTATGATATTACCGGAACTCGTCAGGCATTGGTTAACAACCAACCGGCAACAATTAATCCTGGAATCTATATTGTAAAAGTTAATAATTATGCAATGAAAGTATTGGTAAAATAACCTGACTTTCTTAACAGACAAAAAGAGGGCTGACATTGCTTGGCCCTCTTATGTTCTTTGTATGAATCTTTATAAACTTTGAATGTAATATTTATTATAGAATAAATCGAATACATAAATCAACAAAATCTTGTTTGAAATTTTTCATTCATTCTCCTTGGAGCAATTCGTTTTAATTTATTTATCACCCTTAAATATAAACTAATAATTAATGTATATGACAAAACAAATACGATTACTCCCGATGTTATTGATCTCGGGTTTGTTGTTGAGTTTTTCTTCGTGTGAAACAGAAGACATTGTAGATAATATATACACTTTCACCGAAAAAAATATGGGACAATTCATTAGTGAAGATCCGGAATTCTCCGAATTTGCAGATCTATTGAACCGTACACATGTCGACGGACTTTTGAATGCTTATGGAGAATTGACATGTTTCGCTCCGGATAACCAGGCCATGAAAGCCTATTATGAAAAGAAAGGGAAAACATCTCTCGATGATTTCACCACTGAAGAATTACGAATGATTGCTTATGATCATTTGATCAATGGATATGTAGTGCCCAGCACCTCTTTCAGGGATGGACGTCTTGGCCAACAAACAATGGGAGACCGCTACATAGCCATCTCTTATGTTGATTCAACTAATAAAATTTATGTAAATAATACTTCCCTGCTGTACGAAAAAGATATTGAAGTACACAATGGTGTTATCCACAAGATTGCCAGTGTGATAGACCCTACCAGATTCGGAATTGTTGAAGCCATTTCTGCAGACGAAAATTTTTCTATCTTCTATGATGCTTTGGTTGCTACCGGATTGGCTGATTCTTTGATGAAAAATGTTGACGAAAGTTACAAGCCAAATAAATATTTAGACTTGATTGTTAAGAAAGAAGGAGATGACTGGTGGAGAGTAGACAAAATTCCACAGTCTAGAAGATATGGATATACAGTGTTCATGGAAAGTAATGAGACCATGGAAAAAAATGGAATTTTTGACTTGCCAAGTATGAAAGAGTATGCTGCTCGTATATATGATGAAGTATATCCTAATGATGCGGAAATTACTGATATCACCAACCGGAAAAACAGCTTGAATCGTTTTATTGCTTATCATTTGGTAAATAAAGAGTTAAGTAGAGATAAATTGATTGATGCGTATGATAATCTTAATGCTGTCAAAACCTGTGATATGTATGAGTATCTGGAACCTCTCTGTCCGAATACCCTGATAGAAATAAAAAAAGACAGATCCAGAGGTGAAACCAATCTGATCAATCATATCTCTGAAACAGGAAGAGAAATCCGTATCACCGGTAATTACGATAACGATTCTCAGAATGGTGTATATCATGAACTCAGCGATATGCTGGTATATGATCAGGCTGTCTATCAGGAACATTCCGGAAAACGCTTACGTTTTGATACGGCCAGCCTTTTTCCTGAAATGACCAACAATAATTTCAGAGGGTATAAAAGTACTGAACCTTGTCCGCATATCTGGTTCCCCAGAGGATACCTGGATCGGATGGAGTCTTCCGAACAAACAGTATTGGGATATGTACAATCCAATAACCGCCTGATGAATTACCAGGGAGACGAGCTTTTTATGGATGTAAAAAGCGGTAAATTATATGATTTCACTATTATAACGCCTCCAGTTCCTAAGGGAATATATGAAGTAAGAGCCGGCTATCTTACCAATTATGCCCGGGGTGTCTGTCAATTTTATTTAGACCATCTTCCTGCCGGAGTTCCCGTGAATTTGAATAATGATGGTATGAATGTGTCTATAGGATGGAAGTTGCCCGATTCAACTGACCCGGAAGGCTATGAAAATGATAAAATGATGCGCAACATGGGATTTATGAAAGGCCCGGCTTGCTTTACAGCTGATGGTGATTGGAAAAGGGGATCTGACGGACGAACAGATTATAGAGCACTCCGGAAAATTATGGGTATCTATGAATTCAAAGAAGACGGCTGTCATTCTTTTACTGCCAAGGGCTTGAGTAGCGGACAATTCATGTTGGACTACTTAGAATTCATACCCACAAGTATAATTGAACTAGAAGATATATATTAATATGAAAAACAACCATTATTTTTCGAAACTGAAAAAGGGAAGCTTGCGTCCTTTCCGTTTTCAAATATTCCGCTCTACGATCACATACATGGTCACTTTGTTTGCCGGTCTGGCCCTGTTCGCTTCTTGCATTGATAATGAAGACGAATATGTGGAAGAACCTACCTGGTTAGGTGCAAGTATCTATGATTATCTTAAGAGCAACGGAAATTTTACATATTATGTGAGATTGATTGAAGATTTGGATTATAAAGAAGTCTTAAGTCTTACGGGAAGTAAAACCCTTTTTGTGGCAAAGGACAGTTCTTTTAACGAATTTTTCAAAAATAATGCATGGAATGTTTCCAGCTATGAAGAATTATCACTGGATCAAAAGAAACAAATCTTTAAGTATTCTATGATAAATAATGCCTATTTGATAGAGAGATTGTCAAACTATTATTATGGCGGTGTTTATTCTGAGGGTTCAGCAATGAGAAGGCTTACTGCCCTTTCTGCTCTTGATATCATTTTTCATGATTCTGGAGATCAGGTTCCTGACGGTCAATTTTGGGATCGCTTCAAAGAAAAAGGAATTTATCTCCTGAAAGATGAAACAGACATGCCTATCGTTTTCTTTTCTCAACATTTTATAGACAAATTTTCGGTTACTGATGAAGACTTTTCGTTTATAAGTGGAGGAAAAACAAGGTCGAAAAATGATTTCCACATATTCAATAAAAAATTGATTGACAGGGATATCGTTTGTAAGAACGGATATATCCATGTCATGGAGGATGTACTTCTTCCTCCGGTGAATATGGCCGAGTATATTGCAACCAATCCCAATACAAAAATCTTTTCAAAATTGTTGGATCGTTTCAGCGCTCCATATTATATGGCAACTCTGAACAACACATACAAAGCGCTTCATCCTGATTTCCAGGATTCTATCTTTGCTAAACAGTATTTTGCAAACAATGGAGGTTATACTGTTAAGCCTGATGGAAAAACTGCTACTGTTCTATTATCTTACAGCCCGGGCTGGAATGCTTATACAACATCTTCTATTTATCCGGATATGGCTGCTATGTTTGTGCCGACCGATGATGTGATGAATGACTTTTTTAATAATGATCCTACCGGTTCGTTGTTGAAAGAACGTTATGGAAGTTGGGAAAATTTGCCGGAAGATGTGGCTGCGTCATTCCTGAAAAGGCACATGCGGAATTCTTTAGTGGAATCTTTGCCCAGTCGCTTTGATAAGATGGTGGATGAAGAAAATTACAGGTTACCGGTGGTAAAAGATGATATATTGAGAGAACAAAATTATACGGCGGTCAACGGAGAAGTTTACCTGACTAAAAAAGTGTATACTCCGGCGGATTTTATTTCAGTTTATGGTCCTGTTCTTTTGAGTGAGAATGCCAGGATTATGAACTGGGCTATAAACCGGACTGAAACTGCAAATGATGGAACGATCTTTGCTTTTTACAGGCTTTATTTAAATTCCTTAGTAGTTAAGTATGGTTTATTTATTCCGAGTGATGAATATCTTGACAAATATATAGATCCTATAGCATACGGACAGTCTGGAACACAGGCTGTATTGAAATATTGGTTGAATGAAAAAACGGCTACTCCTTCGGTAAATGCTACGGTGTATGCGTATACGAAGGCAACCGGAGAGATCGGCGATTCAATAGGAGTAATAACAAGCGCCGATTTCCTGAAAGATCGTCTGTGGAAATTATTAGACAGCCATATTGTTGTCGGCGATGTAGCGGGCGACGGATATTATATCACCAAAGCAAATGATATTATCAAAATATCTAATGGTAAAAAGAACATACAGGGAGGGTATGATCTGGATGTGAATACATCAGCAGAGATTATTCGTACTTTTCCGCAACAAAACGGAACTACTTATCTGTTAAATGCTCCGATACAGTCGGCCTTAAAATCGACTTATTCTGTGTTGAGTAATATTACGGAGAAGAGCGAATTTTCAGATTTCTTCGAATTGTTGGAGGGTGTTCCGGTATATCCAGCGGCAGATAGTATATCTCAAATATTCGAAATTAAAGGTGTTGACAGACGGATTTCATTTTTCAATGCATATAATTATACCATATATGTTCCTTCTAACAGTGCTGTTCAGGAAGCTATCAGATCCGGAAAAATTAAAACCTGGACTGATATCAGTAATTTACCCGCTGATCAGCAAAAAAAAGAAGCAAAAAAATTGCTGCGCTTCCTGAGATATCATTTCCAGGATAAAGCTGTTTTTGTCGGAGAGAATGTAAACGATATTTATCAATCTTCTACATTGAAACAGTCTTCGGATAATTTCCCGTCTCATTTTAAGACAACTACCAATAAGTATTATAAATTGGGCGTGAAAAGTGTGGACGGTGAAGGAGGACAAACACTTGAGTTAACGACAGAAAATCAAAAAACTGCTCGTGTAAAGCTAATACCGGGTTATTACAACATTGTCACGAAAGACTATATTTTCTCAGATCTTCCATCTAAATTTAAAAATGCAGATGGAACGGGAACTGCATCAGCAGCTTTTAGCAGTTCTACAATAAGAAATTCTTCTTCGGCTGTTATTCATTTGATTGACAATGTGTTGAGCTTTGATTAAAATAATATAATATGGTGAGTTATTGCAAGGAAAAAGTAAGCAATACCGTTTCCATATGAATTTAAAAACAAATTATTATCGTATGAAATATTCGATTATAGCAATGTTCTTTGTTACCTTAATATGCCTGCCATACCATAGTATAGCTCAGGATAAAGGTGGGACGGTGATACAAGGACGAGTAATATCAGACCTGGATAAAGAACCTCTTACCGGAGTCAGCGTTTCGGAGCTTGATGCAAACAATCGTGTTGTATCTGGTACCTATACAGATATTGATGGAAATTATGTGCTCAGGGTAAATAATACTGCTCATAAATTATCTTTTGCTTATTTGGGTTTGAAAAAGCAAGAGGTAAAAATCGCTGGCCGGAAGGTAGTCAACGTAAGCATGGCAGATGATGTGGTGAGCATTCAGGAAGTAAAAATTACAGGTACCCGGAAAAGCGCGCAAGGTGGTTACATCATTCCTACCCGCGAAATTGCGACCGCTACGCAAACAATCAGTAGTAAAGAATTCGAAGGATTACAGGTTTCTTCTATAGATGATGCCTTACAGGGCAGAATTGCAGGTTTGGATATCGTGGCGAATTCATCCGACCCGGGAAGTACTACTTCTATGCGTATCCGTGGGGTCAGTTCTATCAATGGAGATAACGAACCTTTGATCGTCCTCAATGGAATTCCTTATAGTATAGAAATAGATCCTAATTTCGACTTTTCGAACTCAAATTCGGAGCAATATGCTAATATGTTGAGTATCAATCCGGATGATATATTGGAAATCACAGTTCTGAAAGATGCTGCCGCTTCGGCTATCTGGGGTTCCAAAGGTGCCAATGGTGTGATCATGATTACTACCAAGAAAGGAGTTACAGGAAAAACACGAGTGGAATATACATATCGTTATACACGTACCAAGCAACCTCTGGGAAGGAAAATGCTTACCGGTAACGACTATACTATGTATATTAAGGAAGCTTATCTGAATCCGAGACAGGATGATGAAGCCAATGATAAGGATGAGTATAATTATGATCAAAACTTTCCTGATTATGAAAACTACAACAATAACATCAATTGGGTAGATGAAGTAACTCAGACAGGACATATTCATGACCATTATCTGGTGGTATCAGGAGGGGGAGAAAGAGCTTTATACCGGGTTGCCGGAGGTTATCTGACTCAGGATGGAACGGTAATCGGACAAGAGTTCGACCGTTTTTCCGCCCGGGCAAATTTTGAATATTCGGTTTCTGACCGGATCCGTTTCTTCTCTGAATTATCGCTTACTTATTCCGATAATCAAAGAAATTATGAAAATTTATTGGGAATCGCTTATAGTAAGATGCCTAATGCAAGTGTATATAATCAGGATCAATATGGTAATAATACAAATGAGTATTACAATATACCCAGGACATCTACTTTACATAAAGACCAAAAGGATTTGAAAAATCCCGTGGCATTGGCTAATCTTGCAACCAATCGTTTGGAATCTACCCGTATTCTTCCTGTTTTCGGATTGAGATATGATTTACTGGATCCGAATGAGCAGATGTTGCGTTTGAATTTCAATGTTTCTTTCGATACAAACAGTGATAAAACCAGGAAATTTTTGCCGATGGCTGCAACGAACTTGTTTTGGGCGGATGAAAATGCGAATAGGGGGGAAGATATCAATGCGGAACGTTTGAATATTTTCAATGAAAACAGTATCTTGTGGACGCCTAATTTTAAAAATAAAGATCATTCGCTGACATTGTACGAAGCGGTGCAAATATCTATAGGAAAGTCTTCCAGTCAGGGAATTGTAACTTCTGGATTACCTTCCTCAGAAGCAACAGATCCTTCTGCTGAAGGTTTTATCGAAGGGGGAAGTATTTCACGTAATTCATCGAGAAATATCGCTTTTATGACACGTGGACACTATGCATACAAAGGACGATACATTTTTGATGGAACGATTCGTACGGAAGGAAGCACAAGATTCGGTGAAGACAATCGTTGGGGAAATTTCCCGGGTCTTTCTCTGAAATGGATCATCTCTGATGAAAAATTTATGGAACCGACAAAAAAATGGTTAAGTATGTTGGCTGTGCGTCCGTCCTGGGGTATCAGCGGAAACCAACCTAAATCGGATTATTTGCATTTTAGCCGCTATTCAACCTATGGATCTTATATGGAGGATATGCCGGCAGTAAAACCGAATTCTTTACGTCTCAATAACCTGAAATGGGAGACTGCCACACAATTCAATTATGGAGCGGAAATTGCTTTTTTTGATGATGCTTTGTATTTCGACCTGAACTACTATACCAAAGAGGTAGAAGATATGTTGTTCGAAAAAGTGGGCGTTTCAAGTATTTCCGGATTTGGTGAGTTGTCTTATATCAACGGGGGAACCATGAAAAACGAAGGTTGGGAAATTAACTTTCAGGCAAACCGGATTTTCAGAATCAAAGATTTTAGTATGGATTTCAGCTTGAACTTAGCGAATAATGTCAATACGATTGTTCAGTTGAACCCATCTCTGTTAGAAGGATACAATTCTGATTTTAATTTTGAAAACGGATCGTATCTGACCCGTATTCAGGAAGGAAACTCATTCGGTTCTATTTATGGTTTCCGCTTTAAGGGAACATATAAATATGATAAATATGAGACAGCTTTGGATAAAGAAGGTTCTTTACTGGATGCCAACGGCAAGCCTTATGCTCCATTTGCAACTGATGCGAATGGAAATGTAATCATGGATCAAAAAGGAAATCCTAAACCAATTTATTTTGCTTATAACAAGGTGGAATCACGTTATCAATTCAGAGGTGGCGATGCCGTTTATGAAGATATTAACCATGATGGAGTTATCGACGAATTGGATATGGTTTATCTGGGAAATGCCAACCCTAAACTGAATGGGGGATTTGGACCTACTTTCCGCTATAAGAATTTCTCCTGTAAATTGTTCTTCAATTTCAGATATGGAAACAAAATCGTGAATGAAGCGCTTATGCATGCAGAAAATATGTACTCCGATAATAACCAAAGTACAACCGTTAACTGGCGCTGGAGAAAGGATGGAGATCCATACGATATGCCAAGGGCATTGTATCGTTACGGATATAACTGGTTAGGTAGCGACCGCTATGTGGAAGATGGTTCCTTTATGCGTTTCAAATATCTGACGTTTAGTTATACTGTTCCAACCTCTATCTTGAAACAGTATGCAATGAATAAATTGACATTCTATCTTACATTCAATAACCTGTATGTATGGACGAAGTATAAGGGTGTTGATCCTGAAATCGGATACGGTTCTCTGGCTAACAAAGGTATAAGCTATGACAAAAGTAGTACCCCTCGTACGAAAGATTTCACATTAGGAGTTTCTATAGGATTTTAAACTATTTAGAAGATGAAAAAACAATTAATAAAAATAGTGTTATCGTTATTATTGGGAGTAACTATTGCCGGTTGCAACGATTGGTTAACCCTGAAACCGGAAAACGATATTGTATTGGATGAGTTCTGGAAAAAAGAGGCTGATGTGGAAGCAGTTCTTGCAACTTGCTATAAAAGCCTGACGGAAAGATCGGCTATTGAACGGATGATGGTCTGGGGCGAGTTACGCTCTGATAATATTGTCCCGGGATACGGATTTGCTAAAGAGACATACGACATGTATAAAATATTAATCGGAAATCTGAAATCTGACAATGCATATGCTTCATGGGCGCCGTTTTATGCTACTATTAACTATTGTAATACATTGTTGTATAATGCTCCGAATGTGGTCGAATTGGATGAAAATTTTACAGATACAGAATTGGAATTGCTTAGAGGTGAGGTGATCACATTACGCGCGTTGGCTTATTTTTATCTGGTCAGAGCTTTTCGCGATATTCCATGGACAGAAGAACCGGGGGTGGATGACTCACAAAATTATTCTTTACCCAAACTGCCGGAAGCTGAAGTCCTGGATCATATTATCGCTGATTTGGAATATGTTAAAAACGCCCGCATTGTTCGTGAATCATATGCCAGTGAACAACACAACAAAGGACGGATTACCAAAAGCGCAATGCTTGCATTGTTGGCCGACGTTTATCTATGGAAAGGCGATTATGCCAAGTGTATTGAAAATTGTAGTGAAGTATTACGTGCTAAAGATTTGGGGTTGATTGCCAATGGGGAATTGATGTATAATCAGATTTTTTACAGAAAGAATTCTAAAGAGAGCATTTTTGAATTGCAATTCAGCAACAGGGATATGGTTAACACTGCTGTAAATGACTTGTATTCCAGTGCAAATAATCCGTTCGGATCTTTTGCTTTTCCTGCACCCTTAGCTTATATTAAAAAACCGTCAAATTCACATACAGGTCCTTATAGTCCTTTTAATTACAAACTTGCCGATGCATCTTTTGAATCGGAAGATGATCTCCGGTCGAAATTTTCTTATTGCCATAATGTTTCTCCTTTTTATACGCTCTTCAAATATGCAGGGGTATATGTTACGGAGAATATTACTACAGGTGTATTGAGTTACTACTATCGTACGGATACTCCCAATTGGATTGTCTATCGTTTGTCTGATGTTATGCTGATGAAAGCGGAAGCTTTGGTTCAGTTGGAAAGTGGAAATATACAACAAAATATGGCAGATGCACTTGAATTGGTAAATACTACTTATATGCGTTCAAATCCAAAGGCAACTCCCCTTGATATGTCAAACTATGCTTCCAAATCGGAAATGGAAAGATTGGTCTTGCGTGAACGTCACCGCGAACTTCTTTTCGAGGGTAAACGTTGGTTTGACCTGGTAAGACTTGCACGCAGGGCAAAATCAGTAGGACCATTGAATAGTTATGTAACAGTGAAAATGGATGCAACATCTTCTCCTATTGGAGCTGTTGTGATGGATGCGATGTACATGCCTATTCCTAAAAGAGAATTGGAGATGAATAAGAATCTTGTACAAAATCCATTCTACGTAGAGAATGAATCTTCACATAGGTAATGGCCGTTATTAATATTTAAAAGACAATGTTATGAAAAAATATAAAATTTCATTTATTTCACTACTGATCGCAATCTCTCTGTTTTCTTTTTCTTGCGATGATAAGTGGGATGAACATTATACTGAAGGTGAGATTTTTGATCAGTCAATGATGGAATATCTGAGGTCGAATGAAGAATTAAGCACTTTTGTGGAAATACTTGAGCGTACAGGCTATAGTGATACATTGGCGATCCTACGGGCGTACACGGTTTTTGCTCCGACCAATGAAGCTCTTAAGAATGTAAAGGAGAGTGATGATATCGATATGCTGAAAAAATTGGTGGGTAACCATATCACAAATTATAGCTATACCACTTCAGAACTGGGAGCAACAGGGAAAATTCTGCTGATGAACAATCATAAGTATGTATGGTTTCTTCCGGCAGCGGGAGGATATACTTTCGGATCAAAGAAGATAATAAGCCCTGATGTTATTACAAAAAATGGTATCGTTCATGTGATAGAGAACTATTATCCATACCAGTACAATATTTGGGAGTTTATTCAATCTAAAGAAGATATCGACTCGGTAAGAACATATATCAATTCGTTGTCTCAATTGATATTCGACAGGGAGGCTAGTTTTGATAAGAATAATGTGCTTGTCGATTCTGTTTTCAAATTGGGAAACAAAATTTTGACTCAATTAGGACCTGTCAATAATGAACTCGATTTCTTTACTGCTATTCTTCCGACGAATAAGGCATGGAATGAAGCATATCAAAAATTGTTCCCATATTACAAATCTGTGGATCATGTAGTAGATAATAAAAATGTAGCAAATGGTGATTCTTTGCAGATTGAACGAACCAAATGGAACATTATCAGGGATTTCCTTTTCTATGGAGTTCAGGTTCCGCCAACAGGCAAAGATTCCCTGATATCACAGAGCGGAACAATATTTAGAAATCCGGATTATTTGTTTGAGGGAGCTACTCCTTATCTAATGAGTAACGGATATAGTTATGTAACCGACAAATTAAATAATAAACCTGAAGAGTCATGGTTCGGTGAAGTTCGCGTAGAAGCAGAAAATGATGCTTATACTCTCCGGACAAAGACCAATTGTGATTTGAAAGCAATCTCAAGTATAGGAACAAGTATATCGGCATCCAATAATAGGTTTTTGCGTCTTGAAAACTTGTCAACAAGCCAGCTCTCAAAGGTTTCTGTCACATTTCCTGTCCCCAATACATTGGCAGGATTGAAATATAATGTCTATTGTGTTTTTGTCCCGACCACTGTTATTGATCTGTTGGATTCGAGACCTTACCTTCTGAATTTTTACCTGACATATCAGACTGGAATTACTATCAATAATAAAGGTGAATATAAAAAGGTAACAGTTGATAAAAAATTAACTCCGGCAGTGTCAGCAACAGATCCGGATAAGGTTACTAAATTGCTGGTTGCCGAAAATGTTGAGTTTCCTTATTGTGATCTTCTTGAAACTTCAGATTATAAAAATGAAATCAATGTTTTCCTGAAAGTTGAGAATGCCGCAACTACTACGGACGAAAGAAAAGGTTTGTACAGCAGAAATATTGCTATCGACTGTATCATATTAGAACCTGTGATTGAATAATGTTTCTATTAAGAAAGATAAATTTTGTCGTAATGAAAAATACTAAAAAATATAATATGAATAAGAGCTTCCTTCAGGTAAAGTGCATGGCTTCTATTCTTGCATTTTTCTTCCTGTTTTCAACCGGAATGAAAGCGCAGGACGAAGTTTCTCCAAACCAGGGAAAAGGGCAAGTGATTACAGGTACGGTGAGGGATGCTCATACCCGGGAACCGATTCCGGCAGCACAAGTGGAAATCCTGAATAAAACATCAGCAGTCTGCGATGAAAACGGACAATTTAAAATAACTGTGCAATCGGGCGATGAGGTCTTGCATGTCACTGCTTATGACTATAATAAGATGGAAGTTGCCGTACAGGGAAGGGAAAATGTAATCATTAACCTCTATCCGATAGGTTTCAGTAATTATTTCAAAGATATTTCAAATCCTGCCGGAGATCTAGTAAACCAGTCTTCGCTTGCTGTTTCTGCAAAAAGCAAGGAAAATATCAGCGATATTACCGATATTACCATAGACGGAACGATTCAGTCTGTACTGGGAGGGGATGTGAGATCAATCACTCGTTCAGGTCTGGCGGGAATAGGAAATTCTATGTTTATCAGGGGAATAAACTCCCTGAATGCCAATGCACAACCTTTGTTCGTGATCGATGGAGTTGTTTGGAGCGGTTCTTATGATATCGAATCTATTCATAAAGGATATTATTACAATCCGCTTGAGAATATCGACGTAAATGATATCGAGACTGTTACGGTCTTGAAAGACGGTACATCTATTTATGGTGCAAAAGCAGCCAATGGAGTGGTGTTGATAAATACCCGAAGGGCAAAATCTATGGTGACTAAAATTGCGCTGAATGTGTTTTATGGAATGTCGGAGACTCCGAAAGCAACGCCCATGATGAGTGGTGATCAATTCAGGGTATATGCATCTGATTTAATGAAAACATATCCGGAAAGTTCTCCATCCATAAGTTCGTCTTTCCTGGGAAGTCCGTTAGGTGGCAATAACAAAAAGTATTATAATAATACCGATTGGGCGGATGAGGTATATCAAACGGGATCTACTGGTAATTACCTGGTGAATGTAGACGGAGGTGATGAACGTGCCATGTATTATTTCTCCATAGGTTATACTGGTAATGAAGGAGTGGTAAAAACAACAGATTTGCAACGTTTGAATGCTCGTTTCAATGTCGATACGAAATTGGCAAAGATTCTTACTATGGGAGTTAATCTGGGTTTTACAAGGATAGAAAGAACACTTTTGGATGATGGTACCGATTATTATTCGTCTCCTACCTGGCAAAGTCAGATCAAATCACCTTTCTTTAGTATGTTTAATTATACTGACAATGGAGGGATATCTAAGAGGTTGGCAGATGCTGATGATTTCGGTGTTGCAAATCCTGTAGGGGTTATAGACTGGTCAAAAAATAAATCAACAAGGTATCGTTTCAATTTCTCAGTTGTTCCTAAATTGACAATTATTCCGGGTTTGGTTTTGAGTACTCAGTTTGATTATAACCTGGAAAATGCGGAAGAGGCGTATTTCTTGCCGATGGGTTATACCTCATCGAGATATATCGCACAAGATAAACTTTCGGAGAATCAGTTAAAAGCGCAGACGCTCAAAAATAGCATGATATATGATGATACCCGTCTTTCGTATACAAAGATGTTTGGAGACCATAGCTTACAGGCTATGATTGGTGTGAGATATATTCATAATTATTTTGAAACTGATTATATCGAAGAACATAACTCAGGTGCTAATACTAATACCATGATTACAGGAAAATACAAGTTCCTGACGATAGATGGTTTGAATAACTTGTCTAAAAACCTGACGGATTATGCAAATGTGGAATATAATTACCGCAAAAAATATTTCCTGTCTGCTTCTATGGCTCTTGATGCATCTTCCCGTTTCGGTGATAATACCGATGGCGGATTGCAAATGTTCGGGGTAAGCTGGGGAGTTTTCCCTTCTGTGAATGCAGCTTGGTTGTTCTCTTCCGAAAAATTCATGGAAGCTGTGCCGGCAATTAACTTCGGTAAAATCCGTGTAGGTTATGGAATTACAGGAAATGATGCTATTCCGGATTACGAGGCACAGGCTTATTTTACTTCTACTAGTTTCTCTGATAGAGCAAATGGTTTGATTATTTCTCATATGGAGAACGATAAACTGCAATGGGAAGAAACCAAACGTGTGAATGCCGGAATTGATTTAGGTTTGTTCAACGACAGGCTTGATCTTTCTTTCGACCTGTTTTCAAGCAAAACAGACCATTTGTTGGTGCAAAAAAATAACCCGGAGTTGATTGGACCGGGTATGTATTGGACAAATGATGGAGCAATGGAAAATAAAGGATACGAACTTTCTGTGAATTCAAAAATCCTGAATGAGAGAAATTTCAAATGGGAACTGGGTTTCAGTGTCGGACATTATAAAAATAAAGTGACTTCATTGCTTGAAGGTGAAGATTATTTCCTGACAGAGGTATATGGCGGAGAAGTGATTACACAAGTCGGACAACCGGCAGGTCTTTTTTACGGATATAACACCAAAGGTGTCCTGTCTACAAAACAAGCTGCCGATGAAGCCCATTTGAAAATACCTACACTGACCGGAGTTGATCAATATTTCTCCGCCGGAGATATTCTTTACGAAGATTATTACCAGGATGGAATCATCGATGCTAAAGATAAACAGATCATTGGAGATCCTAATCCGGATATCTACGGAACTATCTCAAGTAAATGGATGTTCAAACAGTTTACATTAAACGCATTGTTCACGTATTCTTATGGAAATGATGTGTATAATTATTACAGGCAATTGTTAGAGTCGGGTAGCGATTTTATCAATCAGACGACAGTAATGGCCAACCGTTGGGTTGCCGAAGGACAACTTACCAATCAGCCGAAGGCTACATACGGAGATCCGATGGGTAACTCCCGTTTTTCTGATCGTTGGATAGAAGACGGTTCTTTCCTTCGCTTGAAAACTCTCACTCTTTCTTATCAATTGCCTCTGAAGAATAATTATATCAAAGAAATAAATTTCTGGGCTTCTGGTGGTAACTTGTTTACAATTACCAATTACTTAGGAAAAGATCCGGAATTTTCTGCGAGAAATTCAGTTTTCTATCAGGGGATAGATGCGGGACTGATTCCTCAGACGAGGACTTATACGCTCGGCATACGTATAGACTTGTAATATATGAATATAATAAAA
>JAVBMQ010000150.1:0-5305 GCA_031552335.1 Bacteroidales bacterium
AAAACACAAGAACGGTTTTTGGAAATGGTAAATAAGTTCATATAGAACCAAAATTTCGAATCATGCTTTTATTTCAATTTCTTCTTGAATTCAATTACTCTTAATAAATCAGACAATTGCTCCTTTTGAGAAATCTTGAAAATCATCGGGAGCAATTTCCCGACAGGTTTTGTCCGGCAAAAGTCTTCCTTAATCTTTTCGTCAATATCTAATGCGGCAATTCCTTCCAAATGTTTTTCAGTAAAATAAAAGCCGGTTTGAATATAGCCATCCCATACTGATAGCCAAAAAGCTGTTTTCTTTTTATGGGTGACTTTACACAACCACGATTTACCATCTTTGTAATAATTCCATTCGCAGGTCAGTTCATATTCTGCGCCTGTAATGGTTCCCATAAACGATTCATATACCGGATAAATATTTCCAAGTACATCTTTTAATACTTCTTCCGATGGAAATATAGTTTGTTCTCTCAATAATTGGGTCTCCATTATTGCAATTTTAATAAGCGTTTATAAAAGTCGGGAAATAGCATTTGATTATCTGTTTGTTTTTGCCGCTTCATAAAATTTTATCCATTGTCCGGGAGTCATTTTAGTTACCAATTCACCGATTAACTCGTATGGAATTTGGTCAGTTTTTTTGAAACGGATACAACTTTTTCCCATATCCAATTTCGTTTTACAGTGTTTCGGATATTCGTTTCTAAACCATTCCGACAACTGTTTATCAGCCACCAATCCCATGTGATAAAAGGCAATGAAATGTTTTTGCGAAGCGATATTGATAAAGGGCAACGGTACTTTCGGGTCGTTCAGGTAGCCTTGCGGATACATGGTCAACGGAACGACATAGCCAATCATCCCGTAGTTCTTCGTTTCGCTGAATCCTTCGGGAAGATTTTTCAGGATGATTTCGCGTAAGCGGCTTACTGCCAACTTCTTTTCTTCAGGAAGTTCATCCAAATAGGCTTGTACTGTAGTAGCAGATGATTGCATGATAATGGAATTAATTATTATCTGTTCGATTTTTCAAATAACAACATGGTCTTGCCAATTTCCGGTACTGGATTTTCTTCGATAATCTTCCACCCGTTTTTAAGGTAGAATCGAACTGCTTGTCTGTTTTCCTTAAATGATTGCAAATGGATTGTTTCGTACTTATCAAACAAAACGTCTTCAATATATGACAACAGTTTTGAACCGTACTCTTTGTTTTGGCAGGCTATGTCTATCATAATTAGATGTAGCAGGGAATCGTTTGTTATGGAAAAGCCTACAATTTCGTTATTACAAATCATCAATGTGCAATGTTCCATACCATCGTTAATTTCTTTATCCGACAAACCACTTTCGATGAAATTGCGCACTGCCTCCGCTCCCAGAAACGACGTGTAATTGGACATTATAACTTGCCGTGCAATGTCCTTGATTGTTTGCTCATCTTCGGATTTTGCAGGTCGAAAAGAATATCCAGCATTCATTATTTCGATTGATTTTATTTTTGTCCCATGTAATCCACCATCCAGTTAATGCCGAACTTATCGGTTACCATCCCAAATAAAGGAGACCAAAATGTTTTTTCCAACGGCATGGTAATGATTCCATCTGCCGAAAGCGCGTTAAAAATACGCTGACTTTCTTCAACAGATGTAGTATTGATGCAGATTGAAAAATTATTCCCTGCTATGAATTTTTGTCCCGTCATAGATTCCGGCATATCGCAACCCAACAACATGGTTTCTTTACTGATGGGTAAGCCTACATGCATGATTTTGTCTTTTACTGAATCAGGAATCGGTTGGTCAGACGAAGGCATATCTTTGAAACGCCCTATATAGTTAAATTCGCCGCCGAACACGGATTTGTAAAAGTCGAAAGCGGCCTCGCAAGTGCCGTTGAACGATAGGTAAACATTTACTGTTGCCATAAGATTTAATTTTTTAATTGTGTAACAATTTATTGATGATTCGAATATTCTTACTTGCGTTTCTTTTTTGCCGCAGCCATTTCCTGATTTTCTTTAACACGATATTTTACGATTTTAGCAATCAATTTCAGTGGCATGGGTTTGTTCAATGGAAATTGTATGGCCCCTTTAGAAGTTTTGTAATCCGTCAATTCTTCTTTGAAAACTTCTACTCCCGATGCACCGGGATAAAAACCGACATGATTTTTATGTCCGGCAAAATGTACTACATTCCCTTTTTGCTTAAAAGTAGGCATTTCCCAACTGATGCATTCTTCTGCTTCCGGCGCGGCCTTTTTGATGGTATTCCTTATCTGTTCCAAAATTCCCTGAACTTCTTTTGGAAACCCTGAAATATATTCGTCTATAGTATTCATGACTTTTTCAAAAAACATGTTTTCAAGACGATGCCGCTTCCGTCTATTCTGCAATCCACTTCATCGGGATTTTCTGTCAGGCGAATACTTTTGACTTTTGTTCCCTGTTTAATTACCATTGAAGAGCCCCTTACCGGAAGGTCTTTAATAACAGTAACCGAATCGCCGTCGGCCAAGATATTTCCATTACAGTCTTTTGTCTGGGTTTCGTCTGTTCCTTCTTGTTCTTCACCTTCTACCCATTCATGTCCGCAATCGGGACAGACAAGTAATGATCCATCAAAATATGTATTATTCATTTTACATGATGGACAATTTGAAATCTCACTCATAAATATATTGTTTTAATTCATTGCAAAAGTAAGTATTTAATTCCTCCTACACCAATACCAACCCAATTGCAGGATTTCATAACTTTGCCTTCAATAACAAAAACTGCAGTGCATAAAGAGAAAATATGTATTTGCCCAATTAATCTCATTCCTAAATGAAGATTAAGTTCCAACGTATATTGATACAATAAATTCTATCAAAATTTGGGCTCCCTGCAATTATGTAGGACTTTCTCTCCAGAATTTGTAAATTGGATACAAATTGAAAGCATCTTGCCATACTTCTTCTAATTTTTCAAAGTGCCTTTCAGCGGATAATTGATTGTCTAACAATAAATATGCGGCAACTTTGGATATTGCATCTGCTTCGGAACTATCTGTTATATCAAGTAACTGATTTTGTTCTTCTATATTTAATACTCTTTCTCTTTTTACAATCTGAAGGTAGTTTATTAATTTTACATTATAAAAAACATCCTCTCCACTTTCATTCAAAATCCATTCAGCTATGTCTTTTGCTGTTTTCAAAATAATCTGTTTGGGATTTTGGGCTTTGTCATAGAAAATAAAATACACAAATTGCCTATATTCTGCCAATTAAGCCTAAATGATTCTTTTTTATCCAGTTTAAAACTAATGGGTTTTTTATCAACAATCCCACTTACAAATAGCATTAACTCATTCCAATTCGAATTCTTGTTTATAGCTGCTAAGTCAAAATCTTCCGTAATATGTAATAAGTTTAGAAATTGTTGAATTCTACGATATAGAGCAATCTCTTTTCTCATAGAATCAATGCCTATTTTATAATTTATTTCAAGTTCAGATAACGGTATGACCATTTCATTATTTCCCAAAATTATTTCTTTTGCCTCAAAAGCATTAGTTATAAATCGACAATCCTATGACTTAACATATTTGATGGCACATAAGTAATCCCCCAACTGTCAGATTCCTCTGTAAATGTGAATGAAACGCTTTCTCCACATTTTAGAATTAGTTTATCTTTGGTCTGAATGATTTTTGCGTAATTATTGTTTATTTCAGAGCAAAAGTATACCAGTATTTCAATCCAAAAGTATACCATTTTTTTTTAATATGCAAAGGTATCTTTCGAGTGTTTGCTCCCGGGGTACCCCCGGAGCAAACACTCGCGCCGGAGCCCGTATGTTTTTTTACCGTTTTTCATTTGTTCATCATTTTCTTAGTTTCCTTGATTCTGTAGGATTCGCCACTCATATTAATCAAGTGAGCCTTATGCGTTAAACGGTCAACTAAAGCAGCAGTAAGCACCGGGTCGCCAAAGATCTCATCCCAGCGGTCAAACACTAGATTTGTTGTAATAATGGTTGATTTGCGACCGGTTCTGAGCGATAGATGATTGAATAATAATTCAGCTCCGGATTTATCAAAAGAAACATATCCAAATTCATCCCATTTATCCTAACTTTTGGATAACCTGGATGACTTCGGATTAACGACAATGGACAACCTGCAACAATTGGATTTGATGGAAATCATTGAAGACCGGCATGCCAAAAAAGCAACTATCATCGCCAGTCAATTGCCTGTGGCAAGATGGTTTGATGTTTTTAAGGAGGAGACGCTGGCCGATGCAATACTCGACCGGATTGTGCATACGGCACATCGTTTTGAATTAAAAGGTGAAAGTTTAAGAAAAAAACGGTAATTTTGGCAGACTATTTCGATAATATTTGAAAGTTTACTGGGGGGATATCGCCGGAATCGCTGGGGGGTATCAACGGAATTTGCCACCATGTCGGGAAGCGACTTCGGGTCGGCAGTGTTTCCTTCTAAAATAGAGGAGTAACGAATAAATCCTTCTGCATTGATGCATAATGCCAGCACCAGTAACTTACAGTCGGACCGTTTTTCCTTGCTGCGACCAAATTTTGCTTTTTTACTATTTTCTTTGCGTCCCTCAAAAAACAATTTGTGAGGTCGAAAAGTACAATTTTGTTGGTCAGGTTGAATAGGTTATCAGTCACAGAGCACAAAAGGCGCTCTATTTTGTCTTTTATTTTGAATAATGCCGGGGCGGTTTCGTAGATGTTGTGCAGGGATGGAAGCCAATCATAATTGCCACTGACAAGCTCACAAACAGCAGAGTTTTCTTCCATTATACTTCTGGATTTCAGCTCCGAGGGTGAGTAGACCGTACGAACGATAAGATGTGATAAAGCTGTATCTATCTTGGATTTACTCCACCCTTCATTCATTCGCAGTTTGTCAAACTTTAATTGATGGAGGGCTTGCAGGCAGAGACTCTCAGCTCCCACATCTCGGGGTTCGACGCTTTGGATATAACGACAATATTGGTTATTAACCTTTTACGAATATACAATCAGCGAAAACACTCGAAAATAAACCAAAAATAAATGAAAAATATTTTAGCAGGTCAAAGTTGGGTTAATAAGCTCACCTGTTGATGGATGATTTACGTTTCTTTCTGGATGCTCTTTTACATAAAAAGTTCCAAAGTTTGCAAGTGTAATTTTTTCTCCTTTGGCCAAAGCTTCTAATGTACTCTTTAATATCAACTCAAATGCTTGTTGAATGCTACCTTGAGTGATATTGCCTTTACCTTTGGCGGCTGCGACCATTATT
>JAVBMQ010000185.1:0-25525 GCA_031552335.1 Bacteroidales bacterium
GTAGGTTCAGTACACGAAGGAACTATCATCGAAATGCTTGACAAGGGCGCTATCGTTTCTTTACCTTATGGTGTGGAAGGATTTGCTACTCCGAAACATTTAGTAAAAGAAGATGGTTCTATGGCTCAATTGGACGAAAAATTAGAATTCAAAGTTATTGAATTCAATAAAGACTCTAAAAGAATCATTCTTTCTCACAGCCGCATCTTTGAAGATGAACAAAGAGGTGAAAAGAAAGAAAATGCAGAAAAGAAATCTTCCAAAAAATCTAAAAAAGAAGAAGCTCCTGTGGCAACTTCCAGCATGGAAAAAACTACTTTGGGCGACATCGAAGAGTTGGCTGCTTTGAAAGATAAACTTTCTGGGAAATAAATAAAACAAAATTTTTTATAGGAACAGGCTTCGGAATTATTTCGGGGCCTGTTTTGTTATATGTATATGATACACTCTTCTTTATTATCCACACATCCACTTTGACATCAACCACACACTCTAACCAATCCGTGTATTTTTTAATCTAATTTAATTAATATATGTTTAAAAACATACGATATATATTGTTTTTTTGAATATTTGAATTTATATTTGCAATCAGTAAAATATATTTAATACTTAATAATTATGGGAAAGATTTACCTATTGCCACTCTTGTCTTTTTTCTCCTTTGCTACATTTTCTAAGCACAGTCTTGAAAGTCAATTGAATGTATGTAAATTCCTTACATGTGTTAAATAAATCATGTGTCAGGTAAGTTTTGTAGTGATGTAAATACATTGCTATGTAAAACGAATATATTTCTTAATTAAATTATACTATCTATCATGAAGACAAAATTATTTTTATTGACTTTTATGTCATTGTTTCTTTCGTTGGGTGCATTTGCTCAAACATATAGTATTACTTCTCCCGGTACTTATGGATGCGATAGTTATAAAATAAATCAATCGGGGGGGTTGTTATAGTAGTCCATCTTCTGAAAATGCGACAGTATGGGAAATCGACCTTTCTTCATCAAATAAAGTGGCTATAACTTGTAATTATGCTTTTTCAGGTTATCCTAATAATGTTCCAATAGGAACAGTCCAGTTCTGGAGTGTTAATTCAACCGGGAGTAGAATGACTAAATTATTGGAGCTGTCCGGTATCAACGAATACCAGGATATGCGTGAAGTAGCAGTAGTATCCCCCGAATCAAATGGTAAAATGCATATCGTATTTTCTACCAGAGCTGGAAGTTTTATGAATGCTTATTCTCATTCTGCATTTATTATTAATGTTAAATCTGAAATCTCAAACCGCATGCAGATTAAAGATGCTACTATAGGCTCTAATTATATAAATTATACTCCGCCGGCTGATGGTTTACTTGTAGAAGGAAAAGTTGGTATAGGTACCACTACAACTCCGTATGCAAAAATGAATATAGCTGAAACTACTGCTTTAGGAACTACCGTTAACAATTATGTCCGTCTTACCCAAACAAGCGGGAACAGCAATACTACCAAACTGTATTCGACCGATATGTTGGTAAGAGAAACAGATGGAAGTGGCTGGACAAATACCAGCTATATGCAAGGTTTAAGTACTATTGGATCTCCTACAGGAACAACGTTACGCTCGTGGATCAAACAATATCCATCTCCAGGAACTATTCAGTTTGGAAATTTGGCAACTACATATATGACTGTAGGGAATAATGTAGGAATAGGTACAACTACTCCAGACAAACTCCTTACAGTAAATGGCACAATTGGTGCCAAAGAAGTGAATCTCGAAAAAGCTATTATTTCAGATACTTTGACTGTTGGCACTACCACTTACAATGTAGATCAAACCATTGATAATATCGGTTATAAAATTAATGTTAACAGTACCGCTCTCAACTACAAAATAGCAATTGCAGGAGTTGATAAATTAAAAATTCTTGCAGGAGATAATTATGCTTTGGGTGGAAATTCTTTAAATGCAAGAACATCAGGAAGCTATAACATAGGATTAGGCAATAATTCATTAGTAAAAACTACAACCGGATCCTACAATATTGCACTTGGTTCTGCTTCTTTGTATAATAATATTGGCGGAGCATACAATACTGCACTTGGCTATTATTCTTTATATGGCAATAATACAGGAAGTTACAATACTGGGCTTGGTGTTTATTCTTTGTATGGCAATACTACTGGAACTTACAACGTTGCACTCGGATATTCTTCTTTATATGGTAATACTACAGGAACCCACAATATTGGAATAGGTTATTACGCAGGACGATATATAGCCAATGGTACTACAGCCAACTCCGCCGGAATAAACTCAATTTTCCTTGGAAGAAATTCCAAAGCATATGGAAATGGAGAAACCAATCAAATCGTAATTGGCTATGATGCAATAGGTAATGGTAGCAATACCGTGACATTAGGTAATGATGCAATAACAAAAACAATATTGAAAGGAAAGATAGGAATAGGCACCGATAATCCTGATGAACTTCTTACCGTAAACGGCACTATTCATGCCAAAGAAGTAAGAATAGATCTTGCATCAGAGCTTGCAGACTATGTATTTGCACCTGACTACAAATTGATGCCTCTTCCCGAAGTTGAAAGTTTCGTTAAAGAAAACAGGCATTTACCTGATATCCCTTCTGCCTCTGAAGTACATAAAAACGGTATGGATATAGGTGAATTTCAAAATCTACTGCTACAAAAAATAGAAGAATTGACACTACATGCCATAAAACAGCAGAAGATTATTGAAAAACAAGGAGAAGAAATTGAAGAACTGAAAAAAATAATTAAATAATGAACCATGAATAAGGCATATATCTTTTTTGCATTTTTATTGTGCTTTTTTCAAGGGATGCTGAAAGCACAGTCTTCCGTTTCGTTTGGTTATGACAATGCAGGTAACCGGGTCAGCCGGGTAATTGTATTGGGACTACGATCGGCACAGGAAGAAGATACTTCTATAGAAGCGGTTTATTCCGAAGTACTTCAAAAAATAGAAATCCGTATTTATCCTAATCCTACAGAAGGTCTGTTGAAGGTAGATATTCAAAATTTGCCGGAAAAACAAACGGCAAGTATACATGTATATAATCTTTCAGGAAGATTACTACTCACAAAAAAAGGAATATCCGGAATTACTGATATTGACTTAAGTGAATATCCGGCAGGTACCTATTTACTCAAAATTATTGCCGGAGAAGAGCAAACAGAATGGAAAATCATTAAAAAATGAAAATTATGAGAAAAGTATATAATAGATTTATTGTACTAATATTTTTTCTGGTTTATTCTTTTTCCGGAATCTCTCAGACTGCTGAGAATTGGACATTAAATACCACTCAAACCAATTCAAAAGAATATATTGCCAGAGAGTATATCACGTTAAAGCCAGGGTTCAAATATACACCAACTGCAAACACTTCGTTTACGGCTAAAATAGACCCCACATTATTATTCCCTCCAACAGAAAATACCTATGCAAAACCAGATGGTACAATAACATTAAATCCTTCAGAAGGAGGAATCGTTGGAAGAATTGCCGGACAATTCTCTGTAAGTCCTACAGGTGGAAGCTCTTATACTATCCCAATAGAATGTCCGGTTGGAATAAACAACATACAACCGTCTATTGCTTTGGTTTACAACAGTCAAAGCGGATCTGGCATTGCAGGCTGGGGTTGGAATATAAGTGGATTATCCAGCATATCAAGAACACCTAAAACCAATTATTTTGATAATATTTCAACTTCTATTTTGTGGGATAATACAAGCCCCTTTTCCTTGGACGGTCAACGTTTGATCGAAACAGGACGTTGGGGAACAGATAGTGTCGAGTATCATACCGAAATAGAATCATACAGTCGAATAGTAGCATATAATATCCAAAATTGGGGACCTTCTTACTTTAAAGTTTATACAAAAGAAGGATTGACTATGGTATACGGAGACTCACAAAATATAACTTCTCACAATCTCCTTTATTCTAATGCTTATGTTGATGGTTTAACTGGGACAAATGCAGCTAAAATGGCGTGGAATCTGGTAGAATTATCAGATAACAACGGCAATTATATCCAAATGGAATATGTAAATAAAATTGATTCTAATATTGGCAACGTAATTCGCAAAATCAAATACGGAGCAAATAAAGTTAAAAATAATACTCCTAATATTATTTTAGCTTTTAACTATAGTAAACGTCCTGATGAAATACAAGGCTTTTTATCTGGGAAGGAGGCTTTACAGCAAATGAGATTAAGTAGCATTGAAACATCTGTGGATAATGAAATTCAAAAAAAGTATCAATTGGATTATACCGGAGAAAATGTCAGTCGTTTACAATCAGTAACATTATTTCAAAATGGAAGTCGACTTTACAATCCTCTTGTTTTTACATATGGAACACCTGATGTAGCAGAAAGTAATACAGATATTTCATTTATTAGAAAAGATGGTGATAATGAAGATAAAGAGTATAAGTTAGGCTTAGCTGCTATTGATCTGGATGGGGACGGAATCCCTGAATTGGGAGATATTTATGCAGAAAACGACATATATACCACTGGGCTGGGATTAAGTATATCCAAATGTTTTTTTGATATTCATCACAAGAATAATAATTGGGTTGCAAAATACCGTTTCGAAACTTTTGTTAATTACAGAAGAGGTGATGACCAAGACCTAATAAAAGGATTGTCTGGAAGCTTTGGTGATTTTAATGCAAATGGAACAGCAGAATCTGTTTATGCATTCACAACTGGATATTCAGTACACATAAGAATAGTTGACAAAAAAGATGACACTGTATTATTTGAAAGATCCTTACAATCAGGTAGTAAACCTCCATTTATGACTATTGGCAATTTTATAGAAAGTCCTTATTCTGGCTTAATAGTCATTCATGATGATCCCGAAAAGGTATCTGGCGGATATGAGTATTATTTTGATTTAATACGCGGGACCTCGGCAGGAGTTGTCAAATTCCCTTATGATAATAATGGCCAGTATATCGCAAATTACAAAATAACTCTTCCCGAAAAAATTGAGTCCCTTCAGACTGTAAATTTAACAAATATTGCTTTGAGAGATGAGTTGTGGATCACACTAACTAATGGTACAGTTTTGATAGTAAAAGACATTCTCAATCCGCAACAAATCCAGCTTTCTCTTAATATTGGGAAAGATGATTTATCCAAGATAGCAGATATTAATCAAGATGGTTTGCCGGATATTATTTATAGAAAAAATACTAATAATTGGTTTGTGGCTTTAAATAAAGGTGATTATACTTTTCAGGTTAAAGAACTTGATATCCAATGTAATAAAGGTCCTTCTGGAAAAGAAGGGGATAATATCTTTTTTGTTGATTTTAATAATGATGGTTTGGTTGATATAGTTGTAGGAGATGAATTTTATTTAAAATTTGGAACGATGTTTAATCCTATCTATAAATTTTCCAATACCACTTGGCGTTTTTATTTGAATAATGGTAACGGAAGTTATCAGTTAGCTCAAACAAAAATAAGTTCGGAAAAAAGTTCTTACTCCGTTTTTGCTGATTTCCTTGGGAAAGGTAGTCTTAACTGGGTCCATGCCGACAGTATTGGAAATGTATATTTAACAGATTTGGGATATGGCATAAATAAAAATATGTTAATAAAAGTTTCGGATAATTTTTCCGGAGATGAGACAATTGAATATCTACCACTCTCTGATTACACAGAATACGATAACTTAAATGATACGGAAAACAATTTAAATACAGCAGAAGACTACCTTGCAATAGGTTTCAAACCGTTTAGAAGTTCTTCACTCCTGCTTACATCACAATACAACTCCGGGGTACAAAAAATGAAATACCAATATGGAACAGCTTTGATGAATTGGGTTGCCCGTGGTTTTTTAGGTTTTAGATATCTAGGGGTTATAGATGAAGCAAATGAAGAGATTACTTTTACTAAAAATTCGCTTGTCTCAAGTAATTATTTATTATTACCTCAGGTTGTTGAGCTTTCAAAAGCATCTCAAAATCCTATTTTGAGAAACAGGTATAAATATAATATTATTAATTTAGGAGAAAAAAAATTTACTTCTCAACTTTCCATGCATAAAACAGAGAATATTTTGAGAGGTTTTACAAATTATATTTATTATGGATATGATTCTTTTGGGAATATAAGGTATGTAGACAAAGAAGGTTATGGTATTACATATGAAACAACTTATATCACGTATGGTAAGTTTGGATCCTGGTGTGACAATAAACCAACAACTGTAATTGTTAAAAAAAATACCTCTACAGAAAGTTTTTCCAGACAAACTAATTATGATTATAATGAAAAAGGAAATCAAATAAAAGAAATAATAGATCCGAATAATGAAAACGAACGAACCACATTATATTCAAATTTTGATACATTTGGACATGCACAAATAATTTCATCAACAGCGAACAATATTACACGTACTATTTCTGTAAATTATACCCCTTCTGGGAGATTTATTAGTAACAAAACAAATATACACGGAGAAAGTACCTCTTACAGCTGGAACGAAAAAAAAGGATTGCTTAATAGCATTGACGATCACTTGGGAACAACTATATTTAATTATAATAACCTAAATGTATTGACTCAGGTCCAATATCCTACTGGAATTCGTGCAGCAACAGCCTTACAGTGGGCTTCTCCCGATAATTTTTGGGGTGCTAAATATTACAGTTATAAAGAATCTTCAGGAACATCTCCTGAATATGTATGGTACAATTCATTGGGACAAGAAATTGTCAGAGAAACATTTGGATTGAATAATCAGAGAAAAAGATCATTTATCGAATATTATGATAATGGAAAAATAAAACAGATATCAGATCCAACATTCAACACACAAGCTGAAACATGGAGGACGACTTATAGCTATGATCCCTATGGAAGAGTTCTAACAAAGAATACACCCTCAGGGACTATAAATTATGAATATCTATACTCTATAATCAAGACCACATCTCCAGAAGGAGAGAGGTACATTGAAATTGATCCACATACCGGATATATCCTTAACACAGAAGAAAATGAGAAGGCAGTTGAGTTTATTTATCATCCATCCGGTCTGATAAAAAAAGCAGCCCCAATGTATGGACAAGCTATAGAGATGGAATATGATTTACAAGGTAATCGTACAAAAATAACAGATCCTGATGCGGGAGTGATCAGATCAAAATACAATGGTTGGGGAGAGTTGCTTTGGGAAAAACAAAAGATACATTCTTCTACTGATTCTATTACAACTTCTTATGATTACTATTCGTCCGGATTAATAAAGAATAAAATTCGAAATGGAGAAAAGACAACTTATACCTATGATAGTAAATACCGGCTTTCAAATATCACTATAGTGGGGAAACATTCTCAATCTTTTGAATATGACAAATTAGACCGGATTATTAAAATCACAGATATTATAGAAAATAATAAAACATTTGTAACAAGTACTGAATACGATGGATTAGGTAGAGTAAAAAAAGTGACTTATCCCAGTGGATATTCCATTATCAACCAATATGATAAATATAGCCATTTAGTAGAGGTAAAAGATAAGAATGGCTCAAATATCTGGAAAGCATTAGATAGTAATGCTATGGGACAATTGACAAAAACATCACAAGGTGGAAGAGAAACCACATTTGGTTTTGACTCTAATGGATTGACTTCCTCTATTTTTTGCTCAGGAATAATTAACATGTCATATGAGTTTAATAATAATGGAAATTTGCATTACCGGCAAGATAATCTAACTGGTTACAAAGAATCATTTATGTATGATTCCATGAATCGTTTGACAAATTGGAACATCAGTCTGAATGGGGTTGCTAAAAAGAATAATTCCTTGTCATTTGATGATTCAAATGGCAATATTGCAAAGAAAAGTGATTTGGGAAGCTATAGTATGAACTATGGAGTGAATGGAAAACAGCATGCTCTCACGTCTATCAGTGGACAACCCGGACTCATTCCATCCACAGCTCAAAATATTACATATACTGACTTCAAAAAAGTCAAGAGTATAACAGAAGGGACTAATACGCTGAATATTTCCTACGGGGTGGATGAACAACGAATAAAAACTGTTCAAACAGCAACAAATGGCTCCCTGACCCGTTATTATTTAGGAGGATATGAAGAGGAAATCTCGGGAAGTAATGTTCGCAAACTTCATTATCTCGGCGGAGGCAATGGCTTAGCTGCTATTTATGTTAGCAATACACAAGGTGGAGATACTTTATACTATACCTATACTGATTATCAAGGATCTTTGGTAGCGTTAACTCTTCCATCTGGAACAGTAAAAGAAAAATATGCTTTTGATCCCTGGGGCAACAGGCGTAATCCCGCTAATTGGACTCAAGCAGATACGCGAACCTCTTTTACTGTCAATCGAGGATATACAATGCATGAGCATTTGGATGCCTTTAAGTTGATCAACATGAATGGTCGGGTATATGATCCGTTAACATCTATGTTCTTGAGTCCGGATCCGTATGTACAAGCACCGGAGAATTGGTTGAATTATAATCGATACGGATATTGTTTGAATAATCCGCTAAAATATACAGATCCGGATGGAGAGTTGTGGTTTTTAGTTCCTATTATTGCTGGTGGCATTATAAACTGGGCAACTAATGGAGCTGATTTTACTTGGGAAGGACTTAGTTATTTTGGCGTAGGTGCACTAGCTGGAGCTTCAACTTTATTGGCAGTAACAGGTGTAGGAGCGGCTTTAGTTCCAGCCCTTGCAGGAGGAATTACAGGAGGGGGAAATAATTATATCTCACAAGGTTTTGCAGGAGGGAATGGAAATACTTGGGATGGTAGTAATATTGATTGGGGGCAAGTAGGCATCGGTGCAACATCAGGAGCCATTACTGGTTATTTAGGTGGACAAATAGCTGGTAAATTAACCCCTTATGTAAGCAAGTATGTTTCTGGTATGATAGGAGGCCCTGTGGTGCAGGACATGTTAACTCAAGCTGTAGTACAATCAACAACTGGGTTCACAATATCTACCGGTTGGTCTTTGTTAAACGGAGATAGTTTTGAAGATGCTTTAGGTCACGGATGGGAAGGATTTAAAGTTGGACTTGTTACAGGTACAGCTACGGGTATTGTTTCGGGATACCAAAGAGCACAAGTGGAAAATATTCATCCGTGGACAGGAAAATCAAAAGGTTTACAATATGAAACTAAACAAGTAGGACACAAATATGGAGAACACAAGAAAGATTATCCGAATATGAGTCATGATGATTATTTGAATATGGCGAAAGAAATATATTTAGATCCATTATCAACAAAGATTACATATCCTTCCAAAGCTCCTATATATCCCGGAGAAACACATTATTACAATAATGGTAATTTGTTACGCATATCCCCAGATGGTAAATTTAGAAGTCTATATCCAAATTGATTATGAATGCAAATTTAAAGAAGATTATCAGAAAAAATATTGACAAAATATTTTTGGAATGGTTTTATTTCAATGATCAACCAGATTCTATTATCAGACTATATATTAAAGTAGATTCATACTTTGACATAACTTGTTGTGAAGAAAATGTATTTATTAGAGAACAAAAGGAGACTCCTACAAAAACTAATTCAGGTGAATTTATCTTTAAACCTATAGAACAAAATATCGAATGGTTACATCAATGCAAGATTATTTCTATAAAATATTTAATAGATTTTAAAAATATCAAAAGAGGGGTATTACTTATTTTTGATCATAATCATAATTTTGTTTTTTATAACAAAGGATATGAAATAGATGATAATAATAAATTTGAAATAGATATTAATATTAAATCTTTACAATATTTTCTAATGGATATTTAACTTGATGAGGGTGTGTCTAGCTTTTAACTTAACACACCCTCAGTGATTTTATATAGCCTCATGAAGAATCATTGAAACGAAAACAACTTTGCATGTTGTTTATTGTTTCAACATTATGATCATCATCAATTTTGGTCATAAGAATATCAAACAAAATACACCTGACTTAATTCCAACGTAAATTCATGTATTGAAGTCTCCATTTTTTCCACAGTTTCCTTGCGCGGTTTTTTCTTCCATTCACATAATGACTCAATAAACCTTGATTTATTCCTGTTATTTCCTGTAATCCAGCAAGCGTAAATTTATTGGAATAATATTTAAAAAAGAAGCAACATCATTGAATTAAGAATTATTATTCAAGCACAACCCAATTCTTAATTCCTAATTCCTAATTTTTAACTTGTATTTTTATTACCTTTGCTGAAATTTTATTTTTCCATGCCAGAAATATCAATCCGCGGACTGGAAATGCCCGCATCGCCCATTCGAAAATTAGTTCCCCTAAGTGATTCAGCCAAATCAAGAGGGCTGAAAGTATATCATTTAAATATTGGGCAACCGGATTTGCCGACGCCTGAAGTCGCGCTTGAGGCGATCAGAAATATTGACAGGAAAGTTCTAGAATATAGTCCAAGTGATGGTTACAGAAGCTACCGGGAAAAATTAGTGGGATATTATGCCAAATATAATATCAACCTCGGACCGGATGATATCATTATCACTACCGGAGGTTCTGAAGCTGTATTATATTCATTTCTGGCGTGTCTGAACCCGGGAGACGAGATTATTGTTCCCGAACCGGCATATGCCAATTATATTTCTTTTGCCATTTCTGCAGGAGCAGTAATCCGTTCCGTAAGTTCTTCCATAGAAAATGGGTTTTCCCTCCCTCCTATTGAAGAATTTGAAAAACTGATCAATGAGCGTACCAAAGCAATCATGATCTGTAATCCGAATAATCCGACCGGATATCTATATTCCCGGGCAGAAATGAATCAAATCAAACATTTAGTTGAAAAATACGATTTGTATCTTTTCTCTGATGAAGTTTACCGGGAATTTATTTATACCAATTCACCCTACATTTCTGCTTGTCATTTAGTAGGTATTGAAAACAATGTGGTTCTGATTGATTCCGTATCCAAAAGATACAGCGAATGTGGCATCCGGATTGGTGCTATCATCACCAAAAACAAAGCGCTACGGAATACATTAATGAAACTCTGCCAGGCAAGGCTGAGTCCCCCGCTCATCGGACAAATTGTTGCCGAAGCTTCCCTTAATGCTCCGGAAGAATATTATCGCGATGTCTATGAAGAATATGTAGAAAGACGTAACTTCTTAGTAGACAGCCTGAATAAAATACCAGGCGTATACTCTCCTATCCCTATGGGAGCTTTCTACACAGTAGCCCGTCTGCCGGTAGAAGATGCCGATGATTTCTGCGCATGGTGCCTTTCCGATTTCGAATATGAAGGACAAACCATTTTCATGGCCCCTGCATCCGGATTTTATATCACCCCCGGAAAAGGCAAGAATGAAGTCCGTATTGCATATGTCCTGAAAAAAGAAGACTTAGCCAATGCTATGATTGTATTGGAAAAAGCACTGGAAGAGTATAAAAAAATTAGAAATTAGAAATTACGAATTACGAATTGTAATTGTGCATAAGCTAATTCGTAATTCCTAATTCCTAATTCGTAATTTCCATTTATGAGTCTCGAATCCTTTATCGCCAAACGTATTCGTTTTAATTCCGCTGGAGAAAAGCAAGTTTCTCCGCCTGCTATTCGTATAGCTATAATAGGAATGGCATTGGGGTTAGCTGTGATGATATTGGCAGTAGCTATCATTGTAGGATTCAAGAAAGAAGTCAGCAACAAAATCATCGGGTTTGGTTCCCATATACAAATCAGTAATTTCGACAGTAATTCATCCTATGAAACGCATCCTATTGCAGTTTCAGATACATTGATGAATACACTCAGAAATATCAAAGGGATACAGCATGTGGAATGCTTTGCTACCAAACCGGGAATTATCAAAACAGATAGTGATTTTCAGGGAGTTGTATTGAAAGGTGTAGACGAAAACTATGACTGGAGTTTTATCCGTGAAAATCTGACTGATGGTACGATTCCGGAAATTGATCCGGAAAATACCGGAACATCCGTAGTCATTTCAAAAGAATTGGCAGATAAACTCCTCTTAAAAACCGGAGATTCTTTTCTTACCTATTTTGTACAGGAAGATGTCCGCATGAGAAAATTTAAAATTTCAGGAATTTACCAAACTAATTTTCAGGAATTTGACAAATTATTCATATTTGCCGACATCAAACAAATACGCAAACTCAACCAATGGGATAAAGACATGGTGAGCGGTCTGGAAATACAAATCGATGATTTCAACAGGCTGGACCAAATGGTAGATGAAATCTATTATGCTTGCGGCTATCGCCAGGATCGCTTAGGAAACACCTATTATGTACGATCAATCAAGCAATTAAATCCTATGATTTTTTCCTGGCTAGATATTCTGGACACCAATGTAGCTGTTATCCTGATACTTATGTTGGCTGTTGCCGGATTTACCATGATTTCCGGACTGCTGATTATCATTCTTGAACGAATCAATATGATAGGTATTCTGAAAGGATTAGGAGCCAATGATATCTCTATCCGGAAAATATTCCTGCGTATTTCATTTTTCCTGATCCTGAAAGGTCTTTTCTGGGGTAATATGATTGCAATAGGCATCTGTGTAATACAAAAATATTTTGGCATACTGAAACTCAATCCCAAAGATTATTATTTATCCATTGTACCCATCGACCTGAATATTTGGCATTTACTTCTATTAAATATTTGTACCCTACTCGTTTCTATGCTGATGCTGATCGGTCCATCCTACATTATCGCCCGCATTTCTCCGGCAAAAACCATCCGGTTTGAATAGGTTTTCGTATATTTGTCGTTTCTAAATAAAATATGAAACAACAATCATGCAAGCTATCACAGTATTATTCGATTTAGATGGAGTTATCATAGACACTGAACCGCAATATGACATCTTTTGGAGAAAAATCGAAAAAGATTACCAATTAGGAATTGAAAATTTTGAGCATATAATTAAAGGGACTACTACCCCGGATATTTTAAAAAAGTATTTTTCTCATCTTTCTGTGGAAGAACAAAATAAAATTGCCGATGCTAATTTCGAATGGGAGAAACAAATGGACTTTATTCCTATTCCCGGAGCTTTGGAATTTATTGAAAATCTGAAAAAGAAAAATATCAAAATCGGTTTGGTTACAAGTTCAGACGATCAAAAGCTCAAGCTGGTATTCAAAGCTTTGAATTTTGACGAAACATTTGACACTGTCGTATCTGCCGACAGGATAACAATAGGCAAACCCCATCCGATGTGTTATCTGCTGGCAGCTAAAGACCTGAACAGTTCACCGGAGAAATGTATTGTATTTGAAGATTCTTTTCAAGGTATCGAAGCCGGAAATGCAGCAGGGATGAGAGTTATCGGGTTATCAACTACCAATCCGGAAGAATCAATCAAAGACAAAGTAAACCGGGTAATACCAAATTTTGAAGGTATTTGTGTTGATGATTTGATTTAAAACGAGGTCATATTATTAAATGATTATCCGCATTCCCCCTAAGGCCGAAGGCCTTCAAGCATCAGGATAGGGCAACGCCCTATTAAATAGGAAGTAAACCAACACCTATTCGCCTTGAAAGGGCGTAAGCAATAAATAAAAATTATTTGCTAATGCCCTCTCAGGGCGAATAGTTATTTGTAGATATTTCTCTCATAGGCCGTTGGTCTATGCTATTGCTCAAAGGCCTTTGGCCTTGAGGGAAAACATACAGACAATTTATTATAAAAAATATCATGAAGAAAAAAAACAAGATACTAATCATTACAGGTATTATTTTGCTGGGATTCATTTTTTATATTTTTCTACCTTCCAATTATTATCTGCAGCAAACCCTGATACATCTGTATCCATCGATAGATGATAAAGATATCTTTCCTGTCAGAGTCATTAAAGCCGGAGATCCGCAGCCTTGGGCAGTATCGGAAAACTACAACAAAGTAGGTCTCAATGAAAAATATATGCCGGAGTTAAAGAAATTGGAGACAATCGCATTTTTAGTGATCAAAGATCAACAGATTGTTTTCGAACAATATTGGGATGGGTACAATGAACAATCTTCCACCAATTCCTTCTCTATGGCTAAAAGTATCGTAGGACTATTGGTCGGTTGCGCGATAGACGATGGTTACATACAAAGTGTGGACCAACCGGTAAAAGAATTTGTACCTGGGTACAATCATCCTGCTTTCAAGACATTGACCATCAAACATTTGTTGACAATGAGTGCCGGTGTTGATTTTGAAGAAGCATATACCTCTCCGTTTTCTACGACTACCAAGCTTTATTATGGTGACAATCTGGAAGAAATGGCGCTGGATATGCCGCAAATCGAAGAGCCGGGAGTGTATAATAACTATCAGAGTGGTGTTACACAACTTCTTTCTTTAATAGTGGAAAAAGTCTCCGGAAAAACACTTTCCGATTATGCTTCAGAAAAAATATGGACTCCTATACATGCCGAACATGATGCTTTCTGGAGTCTGGATAAAAAAGACGGCATCGAAAAAGCCTATTGTTGCTATTATTCCAATGCCCGGGATTTTGCCAGATTAGGACAGCTATTGTTGAACAATGGATATTGGGGTGAGCAAAGAATTATTTCCGAAGAGTATCTTCATGCCTCTTTGATTCCTGATACAACATTGATACGCAAAAAATTACAAGTACCCAATAAAATTTATGGATATCAATGGTGGATTATTCCCCGTGAGCCCCATAATGTATATTTAGCTAAAGGTTTGTATGGACAATACATATACTCTATTCCTGATTTGAATGCTGTAATTGTAAGATTAGGACACAAAAGAAGTGAGACCCGGGATGAAGATGATAACCCTACAGATGAAAAGATCTGGTTGGAAGCCGGATTAGAAATTATAAACGCATCCAATCCAAATACCATTCGTTAAACTACAAGTTAAGGTAAGTTTATTAAAAAACATTAATAAATTTGCATAACTCAATATATTAAAATAATTTTACTACCGTAATTTTAATTGTAAAAAACAGGGTTTTATAACCCTTCTTCTTACTTTAAAATGAGATACTTGTGAAAGTCTCTCATTTTTTTATATAATTTTCTATCTTTGTCAAAATAAATATCATTAACCGGATAAATGCATTAAAAAATGAAACAAGCTCTAACTCTTATTTTTTGTTTATTTGTTTTGTCCAACATAGCCCCAGGACAAGACCTGAAGGAAAAATACAAAAAAGCTGACGAGTTCGGCAAGTTTTTCGGCGATAAATACTACAAGGAAATTGTTCAGATAGAGGCAATAGACAGCACCCATTATTTTTGGTACAGAACAAATACTCCATCCGGGAAATCCTTTACACTGATAGATGCCGACAAGAAAGAAAAACGTCCGGCTTTCGATCATGCAAAGTTGACAGAAGCTTTGAATCCTTATTTAGACCAACCTGTTGAAGACGGAAAATTGCCGTTTTCTTCTATTGAATTCAGCAAAAATTTACAGGAAATATCATTCAGCATCAAAGATGTAGATTATGTTTGTGACTTGAATAACTATCATATCCTGAAAAAAGAAAAAAGAAGAGACTTCCGTAACCGGCGGAATTATTGGGGCAATGTTTTTCAGGAAGAAGGAAAAGACCCGGTGAAATCTCCGGATGGAAAAAAAGAAGCGTATATCGTGGAAGGTAATTTATGGATAAAAGATATAGAGACCGGCAAAATAAAGGCGTTAAGCAATGACGGATCTCCTTATGAATATTATGCATCCAGCATTTACTGGTCTCCTGATTCTAAAAAAATCGCCTGTTGCAAATATCGTCCGGCTGGCGTTCGCAAATTATACCTGATAGAATCTTCTCCCAAAGACCAATTGCAACCTAAACTCAGTGATACAGACTATGTGAAACCGGGAGATGCCCTACCCGTACGCCGTCCTGTGGTATTTGATGTGGAAAACAACAAACAATATCCTGTAAATATACCGGAAGTGGAAAGCCAGTTCAGTCTGGGAGATATCCAATGGAATGATGCTTCTTCTCAGTTCTCTTTTTCATTCAATAAAAGAGGACATCAGGAGTATTTTATTTATGCAGTAGATGCTTCTTCCGGGAAATTAACGACCATTGTTCACGAACAAAGTCCTACTTTTATTTATTACAATGCCATCTGGCAGGAATACCTGAAAGAAAGCAATGAATTGTTATGGATCTCCGAACGAGACGGATGGAGACATCTTTATCTATATGATTATGCTACAGGAAAAGTAAAAAAACAACTGACCAAAGGAGAATGGGTACTAAAAAGTGTTGTCAAGGTTGACGAAAAAAATAAGAGTCTGATATTCAAAGCCTGCGGAATGGACAAGAATGAAGATCCTTACCTGGAAAAATTTTATACATTACAGATCAACACCGGTAAAATCACGGCCCTGACTCCGGAAAACGGTAACCATCAGGTTACATTCAGCAAAGATTACGCTTATATGGTAGACCGGTATTCACGGGTTGACCTCCCTCCTGTCTCTGTTCTGCGTTCTACCTCTGACGGAAAAGTAATTATTGAGCTTGAAAAAGCAGATATAAGTGAAGTAACTGCTGCCGGCTGGCAGATGCCTGAAGTATTTTCAGCCAAGGGAAGAGATGGAAAAACAGATATCTGGGGCGTTATTATTCGCCCGGCAGATTTTGATCCACAAAAGAAATACCCAGTCATTGAATATATTTATGCAGGACCGCATGATTCGCATGTTCCCAAATCATTTGCAGTAACACACCGTTGTTCCGGACTTTCGGAATTAGGTTTTATAACAGTGATGATCGATGGAATGGGAACCGCCAACCGCTCCAAAGCATTCCATGATGTTTGCTGGAAAAATTTGAAAGACGCAGGATTTCCTGACAGGATTGCCTGGATGAAAGCTGCCGCAGCCCAATATCCGGAAATAGACATCGAAAGGGTCGGCATTTATGGAGGATCTGCCGGAGGACAAAGTTCAACCGGAGCATTATTATTCCATCCTGATTTTTATAAAGTAGCGGTTTCTGCCTGTGGTTGTCACGATAACCGGATGGACAAAATCTGGTGGAATGAACAATGGATGGGCTATCCTATCGACAAACATTACGAAGAATGTTCCAACATATGCAATGCTCAAAAACTCCAGGGAAAACTGATGCTGATCCTGGGAGAACTGGATAATAATGTAGATCCTTCATCCACTCTGCAATTAGTAGATGCACTGATTAAAAACAACAAAGAATTTGAATTTGTTATGTTACCCGGTGCCGGACATACATTAGGTGATACTTACGGAGAAAGAAAACGCAGGGATTTCTTTGTCAAACATTTGCTGGGACAAGATCCTCCGGAATGGAACAGGTAAATTTCCAATCAAAGGTTTACCAGTCAACCTTATCCAATATTCCACTCAAATAAGCGATTGTTATTCCATAATTGGTCATCGGAATTTGTTGCTTTTTTGCCTGATCAACACGATTCAGAACATGTTTGCGATTAAACATACAGGCACCGCAATGAATCACTAAATCATATGCCGTCAGATCTGAAGGAAAATCATTTCCGGAAACAATATCTATTTGCAATCCATGCCCAATTTTTTTGTGTAGCATAGCCGGAATTCTTACCCTTCCGATATCTTCTGCTTGAGGTGCATGTGTACAAGCCTCTGCAATCAGGACACGGGAAGATTCCTGTAATTGAGCTATTGCATGCACACTGGATTTAAAATAATCAATATCACCTTTGTAAGCTGCGAATAAAATAGAAAAAGAAGTCAGCCTGCTTTCTTCCGGCTTTTGTTCATATACAGTTTTAAATACCTGAGAATCAGTGATAATTAGTTTTGGAGGACGAGATAATGCTTCCAAAGCTGCCTGCAATTGATCAGTAGTACAATTCATTACCAGGCATTTTTTATCTAATAATTCCCGGATAGTTTGAACCTGAGGTAAAATAAGTCTTCCTTCCGGAGCCTGAATATCCTGAGGCATAACCAATAAAACCAAATCACCAGCCCCTACCCGATCACCTGTGATGCTTTGCTTCCGGAAATCTTCAGGTAAATACTCCCTGATATGTTCTATTATCAACTCCATACCTTGCTGCTGCTTTGCACTGACAATCAGCGGATATTTACCGAATCGTTTTTCGATTGAAGAAGCAATTCTTTCTACATCACTTCTATTTTCATTCCACAGATCGGCTTTATTTAAAAGGAAAACAACCGGAATACGTTGTTCTTCCAGGAATTGAAGCCAGCATTGTTCTTCCATCATATCTTCCTGGCATAAAAGTAAAGCTATATCTGTTTTTTCGATGGCTTTCAATGTTTGCTCCTTGCGTTTCTCTCCCAGTTCACCCACATCATCAAATCCGGGAGTATCCATAAATACACAAGAACCCAGGCCATGAATTTCCATGGTTTTATAAACCAAATCGGTAGTTGTGCCGGGAGTATCGGAAACAAGAGCCGTTTCTTGTCTTGTCAAGGCATTGATTAAAGAAGATTTACCACTATTACGTCGTCCGAAAAGGGCAATATGTAAACGATTTGACTGAGGGGTGTTATTCATATGAAAACATAACTATTTAGTTGGCAAAAGTAACAATATAATTGAGAATTGAGAGAGGAGAATTGAGAATTAAAAATTTTATTTGCAAATTATTTAAATAAAATTTACTCAAAAAATTTCAATCACAAAGAAAATGTTACAGGGAGATAACACTTGGCTCTGATTGGTTTCCCATCCTTAATTACAGGATCTAAAGGAGGCATCGATTGAAGTACTCTCAATACTTCTTCATCTAAAAAAATATAGATACCTTTGACTAAGGTAATATCAGATATAGAACCATCTGTATTGACTATAAAAGAATATTCCACACGTCCATGAATCCTTTGTTTATATGCGACCGGCGGATATTTAAGATTTTGGTATACATACCGGAAGATTGCTGTTTGCAAAGGTTGTATCTCTGTTTGGGAAGTATTTTTTTCTCCAAGAATATAGGTCATTTGGTCTTTTACCATTCCGCCATGCACGGAATCTTCCTGTTGGATTTGATTGGCAGTCAAAGCGGAATCCAATGACTTTTCTCCGATAGAATCTCCGGGAATATTTACATCATCCAATTCTTCAATAGGTTCTGTATCTTCTTCATCAGTAATTTCAGGAGGATTTTGGGCAATGGACTCTTTTTTAGGAGGTTCTTTCATAGCCGGTTGAGGTAATGCCTCAAAATGCACAGATTCAATAATACTCACATCAGACAGATTAACAGGCGTCCATTTGAAATCACCTGTTCGAGGTGTTTGATTGATTAAAAAAAACAATAGCAATCCTACACCTACTATGCCAGCCATGATAGCTAAGGCATATAAATGTCTGCGGGATGATGTTTTGCGCAAATAATAAGCTCCATAATCCTTATTTTTACCTTGAAATACCAGATTGCACCAGGCATCTGAATTCAAATTCATAAGCAATTATTGTTTTTCCCTTTAAAACGGTTTATCAGGCTCTTTATTGCCGACAAATATAGCATTTTTTATTAGAATCTGAAATCCCGTTTCCCCTCGTCTATTTCCTTCAGGTTACGAAAACAGACTTCCCTGACTTTGAGATTGGGGATATAATCCATTTCTTTTTGTATCAAGGCTTCGCCTGATTTACGGGTAGTACCGGAGGCATAATCTTCCAGATATTCTTTCAAGGTAATCAGGGCATTAGGGGCACAACAATTAACGATTTGTCCTGATTTAGCTAAGGACATGAAACGATCGCCAGTGCGGCCTTCCCGGTAACAAGCCGTACAAAAACTGGGAATATGTCCCCGTTCCAATAACCAAGCTACAATTTCATCCAAAGTACGGGTATCACTGACATCGAACTGGGAAGTATTTTCCGGCGTTGCATCCGGATTAGCATAATCACCCACTCCTGTTTTCGATCCACCGCTGATCTGGGAAATGCCGATATCAAGCAATTGTTCACGGGATGTTTGTGACTCACGGGTAGAAATAATCATTCCTGTGTAAGGCAAAGCAATCCGGATCACCGCAACAATCCGTCGGAATATATCATCCGGTACGGCATCCGGATATTCATTTGTGTCTATATCATCGGCAGGACAAATACGGGGAACACTGACTGTATGCGGGCCAACCCCGAAACGGACTTCCAAATGTTCGGCATGCATCAATAAAGCAGTTAAATCATATGCATGCGAACTCAAGCCGAAAAGCACCCCTAAACCTACATCATCAATACCTCCCTGCATTGCACGATCCATGGCTTCTGTATGATAAGCATAGTCACTTTTGGGACCATTCGGATGAAGGCGTTCATAAGTCTCCTTGTGATAAGTTTCCTGAAACAGAATATAAGTACCGATACCGGCATCTTTCAAACGCCGGTAATTCTCTACTGTAGTTGCAGCAATATTGACATTCACTCTACGGATAGCTCCGTTTTTATGCCTGATTTTATAGATAGTATCTATTGATTCTAATATATATTCGATGGGATTGTGAAAAGAATCTTCTCCTGATTCGAGCGCCAACCGTTTATGCCCCATATCCTGCAAAGCGATCACTTCACGACTGATCTCTTCCTGCGTCAGTTTTTTACGGCATATTGTTTTATTCTTCAAATGATAAGGACAATATAAACAACTGTTTACACAATAGTTAGATAGATACAAAGGCGCAAACATTACAATGCGGTTGCCGTAAATTTCCTGTTTGATTTCCCTGGCCAACTTGAAAATCCGCTCAATCAGATCCGTTTGATCACAGGCTAATAACAAGGCTGCTTCCTTATGATTCAGCCCTTTAGATTCAGATGCTTTTTTAATCACCTTTTCAATCAGTTCGCGATTATTTTTATGAATACCGGCATATTGCAATGTATCCATAATCTCCTGGTGATTGATAAAATTGTCTGCGTATGGTGAATTTTTTTGATACATCTTTGAAATTTTGAATTTTGAATTCTGAATTTTGAATTTATGGTTTTGAATTTTTATGGTCGCCTCGCTCGCCGGAAATTTTATAACCGATAGTTTGTAATGTTTCTTGAAGGGATTTGAGACCTTCTGCAGATTCTGCACCCCAAGAACTTTTATGGTTATATAATTCGTATTTATTTCGTTCGGCAACCGGGGTAAGATTGGGCATAATAACATTGGCGCCGGCTAATATTCCTTTTTCTCTTCCATCAGGAATAACGGTGTTTAGTGCTGTGGTCGATGGTATCAATGCTTTCGGGTGCATTAAACGAAAAATGGAGATAAGAATAAGTGTCTGAGACACATTTCCTGCAGGATGATTTGCAAAAGGAGTATCCTGGTGCGGAATAAAAGGACCGATACCAATCATTTCTGGCCGGAATTTTTCTATAAAACAAATATCTTCCACCAGATTATCAACTGTTTGAAAGGGAGTTCCGACCATAATTCCAGTCCCGACCTGATAACCGATTGATTTCAAATTATTCAGGCAACGAAAACGATTATCATGTGACATTTCCACCGGATGCAGGTATTTATAATGAGACTCATTGTATGTCTCATGACGTAATAAGTAGCGGTTAGCTCCGGCTTTGAAAAATTTTTCGTATGCATCTTCTGTTTTTTCTCCCAATGAGAGAGTTATGGCACAATCCGGATAAAGGGAATGAATTTTTGCCACTGTTTCTTCTATCCAGTCATCCGTTTGGAAAGAATCTTCTCCTCCTTGCAATACGAACGTACGGAATCCTAACTCATAACCTCTTCTGCAACAATCCAGTACAGATGTTTCATCCAGGCGATAACGCTTAACATGGATATTACTTTTGCGGATACCACAATAGAAACAATCATTCCGGCAGCAATTACTTATTTCTATCAATCCGCGGAGATAAACTATATTTCCAAAGTTGGATTGAGTTACTTCACGGGCCTGTTGGTGAAGATATTTGATCTCTTCGGGATTGGAACAGGTAAGAAGTTGGCGGTATGCCTCTGCTTGTAAAGAATGTTCTTGTCTTAAAGTATCAATGAGTGTCCTCATATCTCTGATACTTATCAAGCGCTTGTTCGAATTGTTTTTTTCCGGCAGCAATATCACCCCGGGATGTCGGTCCGGTAATACATCCGCCCTCACAAGCCATTACCTCCACAAATTGTCCTCCGGCTTTTTTTGTTTTGGCAAAAGCGCGAAGCAAAGCAATATTCTTTTTGTTGATGTCTGATACCTGAACGGTTTTTATTTTATCTGCATCTTCTTTCAAATATGCTTTGACTGCGGCTGTCACACCTCCGCTTTGAGCGAAGCCATGTGCTTCCCGTACGGCATTATACAAAACTGAAGTAGGTGCAGATGCCTCCAAATGGATGTCTAATCCATCAAAAATGGAACCGATTTCTTCAAAAGTCAGCGTATAATCCACATACTCATCGCGACGGGCCTCTTTACGTTTTGCGACACAAGGGCCTACAAAAACAACCTTCACATCCGGATGTTGTTCTTTGACTAGTTTGGCGGTGTAGTGCATCGGGGAACGGGTACCTGATACAAAAGGTTTCATATCAGGAATATGTTTTTCTACTAATTCTATATAAGAAGGGCAGCAGGAGGTTGTCATAAAATTTTGTCCTCCTTCTATTTTTTCTTTCAATTCTTTTGCTTCATGTTTCGTAGTCATCATAGCGCCGCGAGCCACTTCCATGACATCAGTGAATCCCATTTCTTTGAAAGCACCATATACTTTTTCTATCGGGACATTGAACTGACCAAGAATAGCAGGAGCCACAACAGCGATCATTTTTTGTCCTTTGCGAATATGCTGCAATACATCAAAAGCCTGAGATATCTCAAAAATAGCTCCAAAAGGACACGCATTCAAGCATTTTCCGCAATAAATACACCTACTTTCATCAATATATTCAATTCCGTTGCTATCGCGGCTAATGGCTTTTACCGGACAAACTTCTTCACATGGAATAGGCATATAAACAATGGCGTGGTAAGGACAGCTTTTCTGGCAAATTCCGCAACTGATACAGGTTTCGTTGTCAATAGCTGCCTGTCCGTTTTTATCAAAATAAACAGAACCTTTGGGACAGTTCATATAACAAGTACGAGCGACACAACCCCGGCAAAGGTTGGTTATCACATAATTCTGCTGTACGCAGGAAGAACAAGCTTCATCAATGACGCATAAAATATTTTCTTTTTTGATTTCCGAACGATTCAATGCCTGGCGGGCATATTCGGATAAAGGGGTCAGTTCATCATACTCATCCGACATATCCCAACCCATCAATGGGAGTGATTTATATTTCCATACTGCACGTTCTTTATGCGCACAACATCTTCCTAAAGTTTTCTTTCTACGCGGACTCAACTCTATTGGAAGTCTGTCGATATGTTCTGTTAATTGATTTTCTTTCCAAAGCCGAACTAAATCCGTCAACAACTTATGACGGACTATCATTACATTATTGGTATATGCCATGAATTAAGAGTTTGTTTTGAGGCTGCAAAGGTAGTCAATTATTTTATTTTCTTACCCCAATAAGTCTTTCTATTTGCATGACATCCGGCAAACACAATCGTATGGGTTCTGGGAGTAGCTTCCCAGTCTACTTCACGTTGCAGACAGAGTTCTGTTCCGGCAACTGTAATACTTTGACTGGTAGAATCATAGCTCCAGGTCAATCCTTTCCATATTCCGGCCTTAACTTTATGGTCATCTCCCAAGGTTATTACAGAAGATGTTTTTTGTTTTCCGAAACTATAAGACATATCTATACATTCCCAGTCGCCAAACAATTCACTTTCTTTAATAGGCAACTTTGGTACAGCACCATACCGTTCCGGCATGACTACGGGCCAACCATTTTTATTCCACCGGATACTGCGTACATGTCCCATCATAACAGCATTACTGGCATTGATACCGGGAACATCGGCAGGCAATCGTCCTTGAGAAGAATAAAACCAATTTCCATTTCCATCATCAAAGACAGCACAGTGAGAAATACCCACCCAGCCATTACTGTTATCGAATTTATACGGATGGGTAACTACAGGATACATATCTCCTCCGGCGGTAACATTGGTTCCATCAATACCGAGATAAGGTCCTGTGATATTTTTAGAGCGGGCAACACGGGTATTATAAGCGTTAGACAATTCATCGTACGCTACAAAAAGATAGTAATAATCTGTTTCCGGATTATAAATAATTTCCGGTCCTTCGGATCCTTGCCAACGACTGGTAATAGAGCGTGTAGCAATCAATTGTCCATAATCAGGCAATGCGCTGAGTTCCCACGGCTTACCTAATTCTTTCGCAGGCTTCCCTGTCTCAGGATCCAACTTCAAAGCAGCGATTCCGCTATGCCAGGAACCGTAGACTAACCAATGCTCTCCGGTTTTGGATATGATATAACTGGGATCAATAGCATTCCATTTGAAATAAGCGCTCCAATCAGACAAAGAAGTGCGAGTCCAATTCAGTCCCCTGTCACTTGAAGAACAAATCACATATCCCTTGTCTTCCCAAACATTACTTGCAGGATCAGATGTCTCCATCATACCGATAAAAGCCCGTTCAGTCCAGGAATTATCAAAATTAGCTTCAGTAGCCTTCTTACCGGTTTTGATATAATTATCGACTATAACAGAATAGTACATCCGGTATTTACCGGGAGCAATTTTCCGGACAACAGGAGCCCAATAGCCATAGCCAAAAACACTAATAGCAGGTAAACCCAGCTCGGCACGCATCTCATTCAATTTTGTTCTCACCCAGGAAGGAGGTAATTCGCCCATGGCTGCACCCAGATATTCCCAATTCACCAAATCTTTCGAACGACGGGCATGATAGTGTCCGTGTCCACTGTGAGCATTACCATACGAAGCATCTGTCTGATACATATAATAATAGCCATCGTCTGCTTTCATGACTGTAGGATCATGCACATTAGCCAGGTTCCATCGACTCCGGAGACTCCAGCTGGCGATACTTGTATAATCGTCCGAATAAGCAGGCGCTTTATAATTTTTCAATAACTCTTCATTGTCCTCAGGTAAAAAAGTGATGCTATCTATTTCTGCAACAGGAATTTCCTGCTGTCCGTTTTTGAAGTTAAAAAAAGAAGATGTTCCGTTGAATTTGATGCTATCCAGATTGGTAAGAAAATGTTCATATGTAACATTTCCGGTCCGGTGGATAACAATCTTATTTTGTGCATACAAACAAATACAAATCACAGAAAAGATTAAAAACAGGAATATTTTTCTTTTCATAATTTGCTGAATTTAAGCGTTTTTTCATCGATTTTAATCAAATAAAATCCAGGAGCAAGATTACTGATCTCTATCCGTTCCCCGGAAAGATATTCACCTTGAAGTAATATATGTCCGCTCAAAGAAATGATTTTTACCGACATTTTA
>JAVBMQ010000069.1:0-49555 GCA_031552335.1 Bacteroidales bacterium
GATGCTGCTCAGATAGAAGTTTGGCCTCGTATCAAACCGTATCTGACTGCAGGTAAAGCATTGTATTTTTCTCATGGATTCGGGATTACTTACAAAGAGAGAACCGGTATTGTTCCTCCAGCTGATGTAGATGTGATTTTAGTGGCTCCCAAAGGTTCCGGAACTTCTTTGCGCCGGATGTTCCTGCAAGGTCGCGGATTGAATTCCAGCTATGCAATTTTCCAGGATGCTACAGGTCGTGCAAAAGAACGTGTAATCGCATTGGGTATTGGTGTGGGTTCCGGTTATCTATTTGAAACGGATTTCAAACGAGAAGTATTCTCTGATCTTACAGGTGAACGTGGTACTTTGATGGGTGCTATCCAGGGTTTATTGTTGGCTCAATATGAAGTGTTACGCGAAAACGGACATACTCCTTCCGAAGCATTCAACGAAACTGTTGAGGAACTGACTCAATCATTGATGCCGTTGTTTGCTGAAAACGGAATGGATTGGATGTATGCAAATTGCTCTACTACTGCCCAACGTGGCGCTTTAGACTGGATGACTCCTTTCCACGATGCCAGCAAACCGGTATTCCAGAAATTATACAGTGAAGTTGCCTGCGGAAACGAAGCTCAACGGTCTATTGATTGTAACTCCAAACCCGATTATCGCGAAAAGTTGGAAGAAGAACTGAAAGCTTTACGTGAAAGCGAAATGTGGAGAACGGGTGCAGTGGTGCGTAAACTGAGACCTGAAAACAATTAATTTGAATTCTAAATTTTGAATTCTAAATTTTGAATTCTGAATGAAACTATAATCTTGTTTCCGGCGTCAGCCAATTCAAAATTCAAAATTTAGAATTCAAAATTCAAAAAGATTAATCGATCTTAATTTCCACCCTCCTATTCTTCGCTCTTCCCTGAGCAGTACTATTAGATGCAACAGGATTTTCCGGACCATGACCTTCAGCAGTTACCTTAGCCGCAGATACTCCTTTTTCGATCAGATAGCTTCTTACAGCATCAGCTCTTTCCTGTGATAATTGAATGTTCTTTTCCAGATTTCCGCTATTATCTGTATAACCGTTTAGTTTCAATCTCCAGCTGGGATTTGCTTGTATAACTTCGGCTAATTTATCCAGGGATCTGTATGACGTGGATTTGATTACGGATGAACCCGTTTCGAATTCCAATGCATTGAATGCTTCTTTTACTACAGTTTCCTGTGCTTTTTTAATGGCGGCGATTTCTGCTGCATTGCGTTGTTCTCTGGAAGCTACATTAGCCATATATGTATTCATTTTGTCTTCCAAATCCTTAACGGTGCCGTTCAACTTGTTAATTTGTTGGTTTTGTGCATCTAAAGCGGCGTCTTGTTCTACGATTTTAGCATTCAAGGCTGCTTTTTCTTTATTGACTTCTTCTTGTAAGGCATTGATTTTTGGAGCACAAGCATCATAAGCTCGAGCCAGTTCAAATGTTTCATAGCTGATATTGCGTACGTGTTTTTTACTGCCGGCAAATTTGAATTTGAATCCGGCGGTGGCCAACATAAAACCATAGTTGTCATAACCGGTTCTTCCTACCATGTCTTTTTTCATGTCGGTGTATTTATGCCAACGGTATTCTGCTCCTAAATTAATGGCGAAAACTTTTCCCAGATTGTATTCCATAGTCAATCCGGCAGGTATTACCAAACACTTATCATCGCCTTTTTGTCCGGACATGGTGTTGTCATAATCAAAGAAACTGATACCACCACCCAAATTGCCATAGAAGTTAAGTTTTTGCCAATGTCCGGAACGGTATTGTGCTAGAAGATTGGAAAGATTAACGGATACATAGGCTGTAGCTTCATGCGCTAATCCTGTTAATTTGCCGGCATCCTGATAATCCTGGTCGTAGGGCATGTATACATAGTCAAGGCCAAATCCCCATAAGGGATTGAAAGTATACTCCAGATTAGCGCCACCCAGGTAGTTCATGCGATCTTCAATCACATTGTATTTACCATAATCCCGCATAACGGAAATTCCGCCTCTCAAACCTAATGATACATGAGAAAATTTCTCTTTTTCCTGAGCAAACATGCTTAAGGACATGCAAACTCCTAAAAACAAGGTCATTGTCTTTTTCATAACTGCAAACGTTTAATTAATTTATAAGATTATAAGAAATTTATGAACATAAAATTGCTTCTCAAAAAATATGCCAAAATATAAAGGAACATAAGATTGAATAAGTTTCTTTGAATAAAAACTTATGAACTATTACTAAAAACCCGGATAAAGTTTTAAAATGTAGATATTCAAATGAAAATATTTTCAGTTTTTATTTTGTTTTCCCGAAATATTATTTACCTTTGCAACATCGAAAAAGAAATGATTGATTAATGAATTGTGTTTTTACATACGGATTGCTTCTAAGCATTATTATTATTCTAATTGGAAAACAAATAGAAGTGAGACCGCTGTGTAGTTGAATATAACAAAAAGGAAATGAAAGCCTTTCTCACTGATGATGAGAAAGGCTTTTTTTGTATGAATAATTTTAATAATGTAATTATAAAGTGATGGAGAAATTGTTTATTTTCGATACGACATTGAGAGATGGGGAACAGGTGCCTGGTTGTCAATTGAATACAATTGAGAAGATTGAAGTTGCTCGCGCACTGGAGGCTTTGGGTGTGGATGTGATTGAAGCAGGCTTCCCTGTTTCAAGTCCGGGTGATTTTAATTCAGTGGTAGAAATTTCTAAAGCTGTTACCTGGCCTGTTATCTGTGCCCTGACTCGTGCTGTGGAGAAAGATATTGATGCGGCGGCAGAGGCTTTGAAATATGCGAAACGGGGAAGGATCCATACGGGTATTGGCACCTCCCCATATCATATCAAACATAAATTTAATGCAACGCAGGATGAAATTGTGGAACGTGCTGTGGCTGCTGTTAAATATGCGAAAAGGTATGTGGAAGATGTTGAGTTTTATTGTGAGGATGCCGGACGGACAGATAATGTGTATTTGGCAAGGGTAGTAGAGGCTGTCATCAAAGCTGGAGCTACTGTTGTGAATATACCGGATACCACCGGTTATTGTCTGCCTTTTGAATATGGGGAGAAAATCAAATTCCTGATGGAGAATGTGAAGGGAGTGCATAACGCAATTCTTTCTACGCATTGTCACAATGATTTGGGTATGGCTACTGCTAATACTATGGCTGGAGTGTCGAATGGCGCCCGCCAGGTGGAAGTGACAATCAATTGAATTGTTGAACTTGCGGGAAATACTTCTCTTTAAGAAGTAACTATGATATTGAAGAGCCATAAAGAGTTGGGCATTGATACCAATATCAATACTAAGAACATATATCCTGTCAGCCGGATGATTTCCAGCTTGATGAATATGCCGGTGCAACCGAATAAGGCGATTGTGGGAAGAAATGCTTTTGCGCATTCTTCCGGGATTCACCAGGATGGAGTGTTGAAGAACCGGGAGAGTTATGAAATTATCGACCCGAAAGATGTGGGGATAGATGATAATGCCATTGTGCTGACTGCTCGCAGCGGACGGGCGGCGCTGAAACATCGTTTGAGTGTATTGGGTGTGGAATTGTCGCAGGAAAAATTGGATACTGCTTATGAAGCTTTCCTGAAATTGGCTGATTCTAAGAAAGATATCAATGATGATGATGTGTTGATGATTGTGGGGAAAGACCGGACAGAGATGAGTCGCATCAAACTTGAATATTTACAGGTGACTTCTGGTATTGGCTTAAAACCGGTAGCCAGTGTTTGCCTGAATATTGCAGGGGAAAAGTTTGAGGCTGCTTCAGCCGGTAATGGCCCTGTAGATGCTGCAATTAAGGCTGTAAAACAAATTATTCGCAGGCAGATGACTATTCAGGAATTCTTGATCCAGGCGATCAATAAGGGTAGTGATGATGTAGGTAAAGTGCATATGCAGGTGGAACATGAAGGGGTTAATTACTACGGATTTTCCGCAAATACAGATATAATTGCTGCTTCCGTAGAAGCTTATATTGATGCAATCAATAAATTTGTAAAATAATTCAGATAACAGAGATAGTAATATGAGTAAGACATTATTTGATAAGATTTGGGATGCACACACCGTTTCGGTGGTGAAAGACGGTCCTGCACAGTTGTATATCGACAGACATTTCTGTCATGAAGTAACAAGTCCACAGGCTTTTGACGGACTCAGGAAGCGTAGCCTGAAAGTTTTTCGACCGGAAAGAACTACCTTGACAGCCGACCATAATATCCCTACTATCGATCAGGATAAGCCTATCCATGATCCGATTTCAAGAAATCAGGTGGATACGTTGGAAAAAAATGCGAAAGATTTTGGTTTGACTTATTATGGTATGCTGAATCCTAAAAATGGGATAGTGCATGTGGTTGGACCGGAAAATGGATATACTCAACCGGGTATGACGATTGTTTGTGGAGATAGTCATACTTCTACTCATGGTGCTTTTGGTTCTATTGCTTTTGGAATCGGAACCAGTGAAGTGGAAATGGTACTGGCTTCTCAATGTATTCTCCAGACTCGCCCGAAAACCATGCGGATCAATTTTGAAGGAAAACTGGAAGATGGCGTAACTGCTAAAGACATGGCTCTTTATATGATCTCAAAGTTAACTACGGGGGGCGCTACCGGTTATTTTGTAGAATATGCCGGAGAGGCAATCCGCAATCTGAGCATGGAAGAAAGAATGACTGTTTGTAACCTGAGTATAGAAATGGGTGCACGAGGAGGTTTGATTGCTCCGGACGAGGTGACATTCAATTATGTAAAGGGCCGCGAATATGCTCCGAAAGGGGAGGAGTGGGATAAAGCATTGGCTTATTGGAAAAATTTAAAAACAGATGATAATGCCCGTTTCGACCAGGAAATAACGTTTGATGTCTCAAAAATAGAGCCGATGATTACCTATGGAACTAATCCTGGAATGGGTATGCCCATCGGAGGTAGTATTCCATCTTTAAATGAAATTGATGAAACAGGAAGAATTTCTTTCCAGAAATCAATGGATTATATGGGTTTCAAACCCGGAGAGAAGATCATGGGGAAACAGATAGATTACGTTTTCCTTGGAAGTTGTACCAATGGCCGTATCGAAGATTTCAGGGCTTTCGCTAATTTTGTGAAAGGAAAGAAAAAGGCCGGTAATGTAACTGCTTGGTTGGTTCCCGGTAGTTGGAATGTGGATAAACAGATCAAGGCTGAAGGACTGGACAAAATATTAACAGAAGCAGGATTTGTTCTCCGTCAACCGGGTTGCTCTGCTTGTCTGGCTATGAATGATGATAAAGTGCCTGCCGGAAAATATGCCGTTTCAACATCTAACCGTAATTTTGAAGGCCGGCAGGGTCCCGGAGCGCGCACATTACTGGCAAGTCCTTTGGTTGCTGCAGCAGCTGCAATTACCGGTAAAATTACAGATCCCAGAACGATTTGAAAACAAAAAAATAATATATCAGAAAAATGGAAAAATTTCAAACAATAACATCTACCATGGTCCCGCTTCCGATAGAGAATGTAGATACGGATCAAATCATACCGGCCCGCTTTCTGAAAGCGACAACAAGAGAAGGTTTCGGAGATAATTTATTTGCCGACTGGAGATATGAAAAAGACGGAAGTCCGAAAAAAGATTTTGTCCTTAATAACCCTCTTTATAGTGGAAGTGTATTGGTTGCCGGAAAAAATTTTGGTAGTGGCTCAAGCCGGGAACATGCTGCATGGGCTGTTGCCGGTTATGGTTTTAAAGTGATCATATCCAGTTTTTTTGCCGATATTTTCAGGAATAATGCACTCAATAATGGCGTTTTACCTGTTGTTGTCTCGGAAAACTTTCTCTCAAAATTGTTTGTTGGCATAAACAAAGATGCGAAGACTACAGTTACAGTGGACCTGGTGCATCAGAAAGTAACTGATAATGTTACCGGAGAATCGGAATCTTTTGATATAAATCCCTATAAAAAGGAATGTTTATTGAGTGGATTCGATGATATTGATTATTTGCTAAGCAAAAAAACAGCCATAGAGGAGTACGAAAAATGCAGCCGGTAATAGAGATATTAGATACGACTCTTCGGGACGGAGAACAAACATCTGGGGTTTCGTTTACTGTAACTGAAAAATTGAGTGTGGTTCATCTTCTTTTAGATGATTTACAGGTCGACCGGGTGGAGATTGCTTCAGCTAAAGTGTCTGAAGGGGAGTTTCAAACTGTAAAAAAGATTGCAGAATGGGCGCTTAAAAATGACCATATTGATAAAATAGAAGTGCTTGGTTTTGTCGATGGGGATGTTTCCCTGAAATGGGTTCAGAGCGCCGGATGTAAAGTAATGAATTTACTTTGCAAGGGTTCTTTGAAACATTGTACCGAACAGTTGAGAAAAACACCGGAACAGCACTGGAGTGATATCCGGAATGTACTTCAACAGGCGGAAAAAATGGGCATCACAATTAATGTATATCTGGAGGATTGGTCCAATGGAATGATTCATTCTCCCGAATATGTTTTTCAAATGATGGATGTCCTGAAAACGGAAAAAATCAAACGGTTTATGTTGCCCGATACACTTGGTATATTGAATCCTCAGAATACAGCGGAATTTTGTAAGGCAATGATAGATAGATATCCGGATTTTAGCTTTGATTTTCATGCTCATAATGATTATGACCTGGCAGTTGCGAATGTCTTTGCTGCGGTTTCTGTCGGAGTAAAGGGAGTGCATACTACGATCAATGGTTTGGGTGAACGTGCCGGAAATGCTCCGCTGACAAGTATCATTGCTATCCTTCATGATCAGTTGAAGGTGCGTACGAATATTGTTGAGGGAAACTTGAACCGGGTAAGCCGGGTGGTAGAATCATATTCGGGAATCCGGATTGCCAATAATAAACCGGTGGTGGGAGATAGTGTTTTTACCCAGTGTGCAGGAATTCATGCAGATGGAGATAATAAAAATAATCTTTATTATAATGATTTATTGCCGGAACGTTTTGGAAGAACAAGGGAGTATGCCTTGGGAAAAATGTCTGGGAAAGCCAATATCCGTAAAAACCTGGAGGCTTTAGGAATAGAACTCGACGAAGAGGCTATGAAGAGAGTGACCGAACGGATCATTGAGCTGGGTGATAAAAAGGAAATCGTTACTCAGGATGACCTTCCTTATATTATTTCCGATGTACTGGATAATGATACTCCGGATAGGATTAAAATCCTCAATTATTCTTTGTCTCTGACACAGGGACTTCGTCCTACTGCAACTGTTAAAATAGAAATTGATGGTAAGGAGTATGAACAAACGGCTCCCGGAGACGGACAGTATCATGCTTTTTCCAAGGCTTTATGGAAAATTTATACCCATCTGGAAAAACCAAAGCCGACTCTTACTGACTATTTGGTGGAGATTCCTTTAGGAGGACGTACGGATGCTTTGGTACAAACAACTATTGCCTGGAATTTTAAAGGTAAAGAATTCAAAACAAGAGGATTGGATGTGGATCAGGCCGCGGCGGCTATCAAAGCAACAGTTAAAATGTTGAATTGGATAGAAAATATGTGAAAAAGCGGTAACTTTGTTCTGTTATGAAATTAATAAAAATACAGTACTTATGAATAAAAGATTGACAATTGCGTTGGTAGCACATGATCAGAGAAAGGCAGATATGGTGGAATGGGCTGTGTATAATGCAGAAACACTTTCCAAGCATCAGTTGATTTGCACAGGGACAACAGGTGGATTGATCCAGGAGGCTCTTGAAAAGAAGGGTATAGACGCGGAAGTCATTTGTATGAATTCCGGACCACTGGGGGGCGATGCGGAAATTGCGGCTTTGGTGGTCAGAAAACAAATCAACCTGGCGATCTTTTTGATTGATGACCTCAATCCGCAACCCCATGAAGCTGATATTCAAATGTTGCTCCGCCAATGCAGAATACATAATGTACCGATTGCCTGTAACCGTTATAGTGCTGATTTGATGATTACCAGTACATTGTGGGATAATGATGAGTATACTCCTTCAGAACCTCGTTATGTTAAATTCAATAGAAAAACAAGATAAACAGATAAAATGAAATTAAATATTGCTGTACTTCCGGGAGATGGTATCGGGCCGGAAATAATCGAACAGGCTTTGCTTGTGACGGAGGGTGTTTGCAAAAAATTCGGACATGAGTTGATATATGAGCATGCTTTAGTGGGCGCTTGCGCCATTGACGCAGTGGGAAATCCTTATCCGGATGCCACACACGAACTTTGTATGGATTCTGATGCGGTTCTTTTTGGAGCCATAGGTTCTCCTAAATATGATAATGATCCGTCTGCCAAAGTCAGACCTGAACAGGGATTACTGGCGATGCGTAAGAAGCTGGGATTGTATGCCAATATCCGCCCGGTAATGGTTTTCCCTTCTTTGATACATAAGTCTCCGTTAAAACCGGAATTGATTGAAAAAGTCGATTTTATGTGTATCAGGGAGTTGACAGGAGGAATTTATTTCGGACGGCCACAGGGAAGAAGTGAGGATGGAAATACTGCTTATGATACTTGTGTATATACCCGGGAAGAAGTAGAACGGATTGTTCGCCTGGCATATAATTATGCTGAAAAAAGACGGAAAAAACTGACAATTGTTGATAAGGCAAATGTATTGTGTACCTCAAGACTTTGGAGACAGGTGGCGCAGGAAATTGAAAAGGAATATCCGCACGTGGAAACCGAATATATGTTTGTCGATAATGCTGCCATGCAACTGATACAGTGGCCGAACCGCTTTGATGTGATGGTTACCGAAAATATGTTCGGAGATATTCTGACGGATGAGGCTTCGGTAATTACCGGTTCTCTGGGTATGTTACCTTCTGCCTCTATCGGAATTCATACTTCTGTATTCGAACCTATCCACGGCTCTTATCCGCAGGCGGCCGGAAAAGATATTGCCAATCCTCTGGCGACAATCTTGTCTGCTGCCTTGATGTTTGAGTACGCATTTGGCTTGATAGAGGAAGCAGAAGTGATCAGAAAAGCAGTCGATGCTTCTATGGAGGCCGGAATTGTTACGGAAGACATTGCTCAAGGGGGAAAAGCGTATAAAACAAGTGAAGTGGGTAGATGGATCCTCGAACATCTCTAACATTTGCTTACGATTGATAATATGATTTATGGCATTGTCCGTATACAAAATCAAAAAAAATGGCTACATTTGTCCCGTTTATAGGTTTTGTATACGGACATTTTTTAAACAATTACATGAAAAATAAAATATTCTTTGCTTGTTTGGCGCTTCTGATTTTTTTGTCTGCTTCTTGTAGCAAAGGGAAGTCTTATGTGGAATTATTGAAAGAGGAACAAACAGCAATCAGTCGTTTTATCGACGACAATAATTTTGTTATATTGGATAAATTTCCTGCTGATACGGTTTTTGCAGCAAATGAATTCTATAAAACTTCCGATGGTTTATATGTGAATATCATCCAGAAGGGAATTCCACTCAATTATATATATAATGAAAACATTTATCTTGATGTAAAGGATTTTATATTGTTCAAAAATGATACCACACATTATGATTTGGGGGTCTTCAGAATTTTGTACAATAATACTTATAGTTACACATTTGAGCAAAATTCAAATATAATCTGTGATGGAATATTATATCCTTTACAATATGTAGGATATGAGGGGAAAGCTAAATTGATTATTCCTTCAAAACAAAGTACTTCTTATTATCAATCTCAGGTCACACCTTTGTATATTGGAGAAGTTACTTATCGGACAAATATTGATAGAGTCTCTGAATAGATAGAAATTTTTGAATTTTGAATTTTGAATTAATTGTAAATTCAGAATCCGGAATCCAGAATTCAAAATTTAGAATTCAAAATTCAAAATTAATTATATGACATTAATAAAGTCAATTTCCGGTATTCGCGGAACAATCGGAGGCCCGGCCGGAGATGCCCTGACCCCCCTGGATATTGTTAAATTCACAGCGGCTTACATTACGTTGATACGTTCACAGAAAAAATCGTCTTCAAAAAAGATTGTATTAGGAAGAGATGCTCGTATCTCAGGTGAAATGGTAAAGAATGTGGTTGCCGGCACCATTATGGGGATGGGTTACGACGTGATTGATATTGGTTTGGCTACTACTCCTACCACTGAAATTGCGGTTCCGATGGAAGAAGCTGCCGGAGGGATTATCCTGACTGCCAGTCATAATCCGAAACAATGGAATGCATTGAAGTTGTTGAATGAAAAAGGTGAGTTCCTGAATGCCGAAGAAGGTAACGAGATATTGAAAATCGCTGAAGCCGAGAATTTTGTTTTTGCGGAAGTTGATCAAATTGGTCGCTTGATAACGGATAATTCCTATACACAAAAACATATAGATCATGTGCTTGCTCTGGATCTGGTAGATGTGGATGCAATCAGAAAAGCAAATTTCAAAGTGGCGATAGATTGCGTGAATTCTGTTGGAGGTGTAGTTTTGCCTGCTTTATTGAAGGCATTGGGCGTGGAAACTGTTTACGAGTTATATTGTAAACCGGATGGGCAATTTCCACATAACCCGGAACCATTACCGGAACATCTCACTGAAATTTCTGCTTTGATGAAAGAAAAGAAAGCAGATGTTGGCTTTGTTGTTGATCCGGATGTTGATCGCCTGGCTATTGTTTGCGAAGATGGAAGTATGTTTGGTGAAGAATATACTTTAGTCGCAGTTGCTGATTATATATTAAAACATACACCGGGAAATACGGTTTCCAACCTGAGCTCTACCCGGGCTTTAAGGGATGTGACCCGTAAATATGCTTGTGAATACAATGCTGCTGCAGTAGGAGAAGTCAATGTAGTAGCAAAAATGAAAGCTACTCAAACTGTAATCGGTGGTGAAGGTAATGGTGGAATCATTTATCCTGCCAGTCATTATGGTCGTGATGCTTTGGTTGGTATTGCTTTGTTCCTGACTCATTTGGCGAAAGAAAAGAAAACCGTTAAAGAATTGCGGGCAACTTATCCTCCTTATTTTATTGCCAAACAAAAAGTAGCATTGACTCCCGATATCAATGTGGATGCGATATTATCTGCAGTAAAAGAGAAATTTTCTGCTTATGAGATTACAGATATAGATGGTGTTAAAATCGATTTTCCTGACAAATGGGCGCATTTGCGGAAGTCAAACACCGAACCTATCATTCGTATTTATTCGGAAGCATCAACCATGGTAGACGCTGAAAAATTGGGAGCAGAGTTGATTGATGTGATTCAGGAGATGGCGAAGAAATAAGGTTTTTTTATTAACACGAGTTACACAGAGTTTTAAAAAGAAAACGAGTTCAAATTATACATCTGAAACCTGTTTATATTCGGAAGTTTTGCGCCCAAAGGGCGCGTCCTTAGTAAGCAGTGGCCCCAGGCCACTGTATTTAAGGGGCCTTCCTCTGTTAGCCTGCAGAGCAGGCATTCAAAAACAAAAGCCTGCTCTGCAGGCTGGATTGAGTTGCCGATACTTCTACAGTGGCTTAGAGCCACTGCTTACTAAGGACGCGCCCTTTGGGCGCAAAACTTCCGAATATAAACAGGTTTCAGATGTATAATTTGAATTCGTTTTTTTTTAAAACGCCATGTTTAAACAATATTTTTCTTACCTTAGCTCCAGATTTGAGAAGAAATAATTACAAGAACAATGAATATCAAATTATCCTTATTAACAATGACAGCAGTACTGCTTACAGCATGCGGTAATGAACAGAAAACAACAGGAGGAGATGCTTCTGTGATTGGAAAAAGTCAGGTGAAAATTGAAAATGGCCTGATGTCTCCTGAAATATTGCAAACTCTCGGACAAGTAGGTGGAATTTCGGTTTCTCCTGATAATAAAAAGGTACTTTATGGTGTTAGCTATACAAGTATTGAGCAAGACAAAAGAAACCGGGAATTATTTATTGTCGGGATTGACGGAAATGACAAAAAACAAATTACCTTGAGTGCTAAAAGCGAATCCGAAGCACAATGGGTGAAAAATGGTGAGAAGCTTGCTTTTATCTACGATGGACAATTATGGGAAATGGACCCTGACGGATCAGACCGCCGGCAAATTTCCGATATCGAAAAGGGTATTCAGGGTTTTAAATATTCCCCTGATGAAAAAAAGGTTCTTTTTATCAGTGAAGTGAAATCTGTGGAAAAAGTTTCCGAAAAATATCCGGATCTGGAAAAAGCCAATGCCCGTATTATAGATGATTTGATGTATAAGCATTGGGACGAGTGGACAGAAACAGTCCCCCATCCTTTTATCGCAGATTATAATGGGAAATCATTGGATAATATAGTAGATGTTTTGGGTGAAAATCGTTACGAATCTCCTATGAAACCATGGGGTGGGATAGAACAATTGGACTGGTCGCCTGATAGTAAAACCATTGCTTATACCTGTCGCAAAAAAACGGGCATGGAATATAGTTTATCTACCAACTCAGATATTTATCTTTATAACATAGAAACAAAAGAAACTAAAAATCTGACTGAAGGAATGATGGGATATGACATCAACCCGAAATTTTCTCCTGATGGAAATTGGATTGTTTGGCAAAGTATGGAAAGGGAAGGCTATGAATCAGATAAAAACCGCCTCTTCCTGGCTGATCTGAGCTCTTTTGTTAAATATGACCTGACTAAAGATTTTGATTATAATGTGGATGATGTTTGCTGGAATAACGCCTCAAATGTCTTGTATATTGTGTCATGTGTGAAAGGGACAACCCAATTATTTTCTGTTGAATTTCCTCTTTTACAAGATAAAAATATTCCTGAGAATGAGAAAGCTCCTGTTGTTATCGAACCGTTGACAGAAGGTCAACATGACTATATTTCAGTGGCTTTTGCAGGCGATTGCCTGGTCGGACTACGTCAGTCAATGTCTGCTCCCAGTGAGGTTTATGCTGTATCTATAGCAAATAAAACGGAAAAAAATATTTCTAAAGAAAATACTGATTTGCTGGCGCAAATTACTATGGGAAATGTTGAGCCCCGTTGGATGAAAACTACAGATAATAAAGAAATGTTGACATGGATTGTTTATCCTCCTCATTTTGATCCGGATAAAAAATATCCGACTCTCTTGTATTGTCAGGGAGGACCGCAAAATACAGTGAGCCAGTTTTGGTCTGTCCGTTGGAACCTGCAGTTGATGGCTGCAAATGGTTATATCATTGTAGCACCTAACCGCAGAGGGGTTCCCGGATTCGGACAAGCCTGGAATGAGCAGATCAGCGGGGATTACGGTGGACAAAACATGAAAGATTATCTCACGGCAATTGATATTATGAGCCGGGAGCCTTTTGTAGATGAGACCCATTTGGGTTGTACAGGAGCAAGTTATGGTGGTTTTTCGGTATGTTGGCTGGCAGGCAATCATAACAAGCGTTTCAAAGCATTTTTTTCTCATTCCGGAATTTTTAATTTGGAGGCTCAATATCTGGAAACAGAAGAAATATGGTTTGCCAACTGGGATTTAGGTGGGCCGTTCTGGGATAAGTATAACAGGATTGCTCAACGGTCATTTGAAAATTCTCCCCATAAATTTGTCCAAAATTGGGATGCTCCCATTATGATTACGCATGGAGAAAAGGATTATCGCATTCTTGCTTCTCAGGGTATGATGGCATTTAATGCTGCTAAATTAAGAGGTATTCCCACCAGAATGGTTCTTTTCCCGGAAGAAAACCACTGGATTTTGTCTCCTCAAAACGGAGTTCTTTTCCAACGGGAGTTTTTCCGTTGGTTTGATAAATGGTTGAAATAAGGTGATTGACCAACTGACAATAGATCGCATCCAGAACGCCGCCCAGATTTACGACGTCGTTTCGGATTTTGTTACACTTCGCAAAAGAGGGGTTAACTATGTAGGTCTATGCCCTTTTCACGAAGATAAGACCCCTTCTTTTTATGTGTCTCCGGCAAAAAATATTTGTAAGTGTTTTGCTTGCGGAGAAGGAGGAACTCCTGTTCATTTTGTAATGAAGCATGAACAGTTGACTTATCTGGATGCCCTGAAGTTTCTGGCCAAAAAATATGGGATAGAGGTAAAAGAACAGGAACTTACAGATGAGCAAAAACAGCAGCACAGTGACCGGGAGAGTATGTTTATTCTCAATGGCTTTGCTCAAAAAACTTTTACTACCAACCTCTTTGAGCATGCTGAAGGGAAAAATATTGGTTTGTCTTATTTCAGGGAACGGGGTTTTCGGGAGGATATCATTCAGAAATTTCAATTAGGATATAGCCTCGAACAACGGGACACTTTTTCCAAACAGGCCTTGAATGCCGGTTATAAACAACTTTTTTTGGAGAAAACCGGACTTGTTGTTACCGGTGAAAATAATTATCTTGCCGATCGTTTCAGGGGTAGGGTGATATTTCCGGTTCATTCCTTGTCGGGCAAGGTGGTGGCTTTCGGAGGACGAACCCTGAAGAAGGATGATAAGATTGCTAAGTATGTCAATTCTCCCGAAAGTGAGATTTATCATAAAAGTAACGAGCTATATGGTATTTATTTTGCCCGTCAGGCAATGGTCAAACATGACCGCTGTTTTTTGGTAGAAGGATATACAGATGTCATTTCCATGCACCAGGCGGGAATAGAAAATGTGGTGGCCTCCTCAGGAACAGCATTGACACATGGGCAGATTCGCCTGATACATCGTTTTACAAGTAATATTACAGTTCTTTATGACGGAGATGCTGCCGGAATCAAGGCTGCATTAAGGGGGATAGACTTGTTGCTGGAAGAGGGCATGAACGTGAAAGTCGTTTTATTACCGGAAGGAGAAGACCCGGATTCTTTTGCCCGGAAACAAAATGCTGCTTCATTTATTCAATATATCCGGGATAATCAGTCGGATTTTATCCGGTTTAAGGCAAAATTGTTGTTGGATGAAGCCGGAGGAGATCCTATCAAACGGGCGAATTTGATCACGGATGTGGTCAATAGTATTGCTTTTATTCCCGAAGAAATCATTCGTTCTGTCTATATCAAAGAATGTTCGCGTATTCTGGATGTGGATGAAAAGGTGCTTTTGAACGAAATAGCAAAAAAGAGGCAGGCTTTACAGGAACAGAAGAAAATTGCAGTCCGTCAGCAGGATGATTCTCTAGCTCCTGCAGGTGAATTACCGGTTGATTTTCCCGGAGCTATACCTCCTTTCCCTGTTCCTGGAGAGGAAATGCCAATGGTTGATCGTCCCCGGAATTATCCTTTTGATGCCTTTGAACTTTCAATACTAAGATATGTAGTACGTTACGGAGAGCGGATCCTTTGCCAGATGCAGAACGAAGATACCGAAGAAGTGAGGGATGTAAAGGTTGTGGAATATATTGCTGAAGATTTACATGCTGATGATCTGGATTTTGCTAATCCGATTCATAAACAAATGCTTGATGAAGCTTTGGAAAAATCTGCAGATCCCGCCTTTATTTCCGAACGTTATTTTTTGTCACATATTAATCCTGTGATCAGTAAGTTAGCGGTTAATCTGGTAAGCGATAAATATCCTTTGAGTAAATACCATTCTCGTCATCAGAAATTGGAGGAAGAATCTGACCGTTTGTTGGATATTGTACCATATGATCTGATGGTGTTCAAAGAAGCTGTATTGCGTAAACAAATTCTGGATGTGAATCAGGCGATTAAAAATCTTCAGGGACAAGCAGATACTTCTGAAATATTAGATTTAATCAAACTACTGGCTCATCTCAAAGAAACACAAAAGTTACTTTCCAAACATTTAGGAGAGAGAATCGTTTTAAAAATGTGATATTTAAACAGTATACTATGATACATCAGGAAATACAGGAAAATGTAGAAAAACTTACCGATGTCTATAATCCGGATTATCGTTATATTCCATTATATAAAAAGCATTTACCTTCCGTACAGAGATTGAAAAAAGCAATGGATGTAATCAAGGAAATCATTTTTCCCGGCTATTTTGGAAGTTCTCTGGTAAGTGACGAGTCTTTGAAATATCAGACAGGAGTCAACCTGGAGAAATTGTATAGTCTGATGTCAGAGCAGATATATAATGCAAAAATTTTTGAAACAGGAGATAAAAACGTAGAAAAGGAATGCATCGATAAGACCATGGTGTTTATTAGTAAAATGCCTGAAATCAAGCGTTTGCTTTCTACGGATGTGAAAGCTATTTATGATAATGATCCGGCTGCAAAACATTATGGAGAAGTTATTTTCTGCTATCCGGCCATAAAAGCGATTCTAAATCATCGCGTGGCACATGAACTGTATCTGTTGAATATTCCCCTGATCCCCCGGATTATATCCGAAATAGCACATGAGGAAACCGGAATAGATATTCATCCCGGAGCCACTATCGGAGAATATTTTGGTATCGACCATGGTACAGGAGTTGTGATCGGACAAACATCGATCATCGGCAACCATGTCTTTTTATACCAAGGAGTAACTTTAGGCGCTAAAAGTTTTACCCTGGATGATGCAGGTAATCCCATAGATGTACCTCGTCACCCAATATTGGAAGATCATGTAACAGTTTATTCCAACTCTTCCATTTTAGGCCGCATAACCATTGGCGCCAACACCGTTATCGGCGGAAATGTTTGGCTAACTCATAGCGTAGCCCCTAATTCAAGAATCCTTCAATCCAAAGTACAGGAAAGTATGTTTTCGGAGGGGCTTGGAATATGAATAAAATTAAAAATCAGGAATTAAGAATTGTTTTTTAGTGCGTCAGCCAATTCTTAATTCCTAATTCTAATTCTTAATTTTTTTCAAACCTTCCCTCAATAACCTTCCAATTAACAATACTCCAAAGCGCATTGATATGGTCGGCTCTGCGGTTTTGATAATCCAGATAATATGAATGTTCCCATACATCAAAGCCTAAAAGAGGAGTGAGCCCATTTTTGAGTGGATTCCCGGCGTTTCCTTCTTTTACAATGCTAAGTTTTCCTGTTTTATCTTTGGCCAGCCAACACCATCCGGAACCGAAAATGGAAACGGATGCAGCGCTGAATTCTTTTTTGAAGTTCTCAAAGTCACCGAATGCAGACTGGATGGCTTTTGCCAATTCTCCGGTAGGAGCAGTTCCATTTTTAGAGGGTGAAGTAAAAGATTCAAAATAAATCTGGTGATTTAATACTTGTGCCCCATTATTAAAAATGGCTCCATCTGATTTTTTAACAATCTCTTCCAAAGATGCATTTTCAAAGGCTGTTCCCGGAATCAAATTATTGAGATTATTGATATATGCCTGAACATGTTTGCCATAATGGAATTCAACGGTTTGTTGACTGATTACAGGCTCCAGCGCATTAGTCGCATAAGGTAATTTAAATAATTCAAATTTCATGATGTTCTCCTTTCTTTCGTTATCACTATTATTAGATGCAAATAAAATCAATAAACTAACTAATAATGTTTTCATAATAAAATTCTTTAATTTAACGATTAACCATGAAAATACACTCTCCATGATTAATCGTTAACGTTAATTGTCAATTATCAATTGTCAATTATTTTCACAGTCTCACCACAACCCCCAACCTAAACCCGGCATTGTTTAATCCATTGATCTGGAAAGCATCTTCATTGTTGCTTCCGTATCCGTAATATCCGGAGAAATTAAACCCAAAAAGATGATTATCCATAGGATAAATTGTGATTCCGATTTCCGGGGAAAAGAAGAACCCCCAATTATTGGAAGAGAGAGTGGTTGTATTCAGATAGGAATATTGTTCGCTGTATAAAGCGCCTAACTTCAATCCTACATAGGGTACAATATTTCCTTCTAAGAGGGTATATTTACCTGCAACTCCGAATGGCAGTTGGAACAAAGAGTTTACAGCATCTGTACTAACTGCAGTAGTCCCATCTGTGTAAGTTTGTCTGGGCACATACTCATTGTTAGTATGCCATGCAACAAATAGACCTCCTGAAATCTTTGGAGTAAAAAAGTGTTGCAATTCAAAGTTTATCCCCCAACCGCTGGCTTGACTACTGAAGTCGTTGCCTAAAGGAGCATTGAATTGCCAGTCAGCTGAAAAATAATTACCTCCTGTATTTGCTTCCTGCGCTTGCGTTAAGGAAGGGATAAGTGCCATAAACAAAACCAAAGCACTTAATTTTATACTGTTTATTACTTTTGTTTTCATAATGGAATGATATATTATTATTTGAAAAATAATCGTTTAACTTTATTTATTATTATGTTTACTTATTGCTTACATAAGGAGATATTTTGAAAGCTTCATCTATGGCGGTTAATACTTTATCTCCGTCATATCTTTGATCTCCGGTTAATAAACCTGTCATATAAGCATCCCAAATGATTGGTTTTTGCACATCAGATGGAGCAGACATATCAATCATATCCATTACTAAAGAACCGGTAGTATAAGTGTAAACAACAGGATACGGGTAATACGGATACCATCCATACCATCCATACCAGTCAAACCAGTAATTCCACCAAAAAGGCGTGTAGGAAGCAAAATAATACATATCTTCTATATAGGCAAGGCGGATATTCAAACCACTGATGCTTGTTTCTCTTTCAGTGTATCCACGGGCATTCATATTTTGTTCTACCTGTGCGATGATTTTATCAGCCTGTAAGTCTTTACCTTTAATCCAATACTGAGGTCGCTCGGTTCCTGGATCAATATCTCCGTTTAATAACATAATGCTGTCGGAGACAGAATAGTTCGCTTGCTTAAAATTAGCATCTTTTTTGTGATTTGTGATGACAGTGTTTTGACCATCTAAGTCGTTCAGATCCGGATTTTTCTCACAAGATGTTAGTAAAAAAAATCCCAAAGACAGAAATAAGAAAATTTTTATTGTTTTCATAACATTTTCAAATTGTAAAAAAATTGTAGACTCAACCTCTTATAATTAATAAACATGCATGTATCAAGATTCTTTAGCCTTTCAGGGATGGTTCTAAAGATCTTTTGTACATTAAACAAGGATAGTTTGAAAATGTTTAGATGTAAACTAAAAAAAATGTTATTTTAGGAATGAGGTATGTAGCAGTTTAACAGATATCAACATATATCTGCGCTGCTTCCTGGCGGGTTACCTTTACCGGAGTGCCTTCATCTATATAGGAGACTTCGGCAATGGCGTCGAAGATTTCATCAGCAATCATGACTTTACCGGATGGTTTTAGTATTGTGACTGCAATCCCTGTTTTCCCTGTCAGGGAATTTTTTTCTTCATGGGTTATAATGGATGATTCTATGTTTGTATGGAGGGCGATTTTTCTGAATAATCCGGGTTCTCCGATGCGCGACGACATGTATATCATCAGTGCGAATCCAACAAAAATACCACACATGACAGTTAAGATGGAACGAGACAGATCCGGCATGGCAACAGACTCAAAATTAAAATTAGTATTGTTTAATAATGCTAATACAAGACCCGATATGGTTAATATGATCCCAGAGATTCCTGCGATACCGAATCCGGGTATGACGAAGATTTCCAAAGCAATCAGTATGAGTCCGATGATAAATATAATGATTTCCCAATATTCAGCTACACCATCTATACATAAGGGGGTAAAATACAGTACAGCTGCCACACAGGCCGCTATGGCCGGAAATCCGATCCCGGGCGATTGTAACTCAAAATAGATGCCGGCCACAATGATCATAATCAGGATTCCCTGAAAGACAGGATTCATCAGAAAACCTTTGATGTCTTCCCATACAGATGGTTTATAAGTGACCAATTGATATTCTTTGTAGTGTAACTGATCTTTGATCAATTCATCTACGTTATTGACAATACCGTCACAATAACCATGTTTGATTGCTTCTTCGGTGGAAAAAGTAATTACTTTTCCACTATCATTGATGTGAGGAATATAGATGGACTGATCTACCATAGCTTCAGCAATATGCGGATCACGTTTCCATTTAAATATGGTGTCGTGGCTGGAAATAATGGTGTCTTTGCCATGAGATTCAGCAGTTGTCCGCATCATTCCCCGCATATATGATTGGTATTTATCCGGCGCAGCATTGCCTGTTTGTTCTACTACCGTGGCAGCTCCGATATTGGCTCCTTTTACCATGAAAATCTTTTGACTGGCAATAGCAATCAATGCACCTGCCGAGGCGGCATTGTTGTTGATATAGGTATATACTGGTATCGGGCTGTAGAGAATGGCGGAACGCATTGAGTCGGCATCTTCTACGGTTCCTCCGTATGTATTCATGTTTATGATAATTGCCTTAGCATGAATAGACTGAGCTTCTTGTATCCCGTTGGATAAATAGAGCCGGGTAGTCGGACTAATCTCCTTGTGTATGTCAATCTGGTATATAACAGGAATGTTGTTAATTGCTAAAATATTAAAATTTAATATAAATCCTAAACAAAATAATAACCAAAGATGTTTCATATGCAAATCGTTTTTTAATACGAAAGATTATAATTGCAAAGATAATTCTAATTGTTTAGTTTACAAGCAGGAACAACTTAAAATATTTTTATCATTGAGATTAATAATATAACGTATTTTAACGCAGATTTGTTGAATAATGCGTACCTTTGTACTCTAAGTTAAGGACACGAAGTGCTTGCGTATTGTTGATAGAAGTTCAATCATTGTAACACAAAAAATTTCGTAATATGAACAAGCTCCAGTTTCAAAGTAAAATTTTAGGCATGCAAGATAATATGTTCAATTTTGCAATGATGCTTACTGCCAATAAAGATGATGCTCAGGATTTACTTCAGGACACTACACTGAAGGCTTTAGACAATCAGGAAAAATATATTGATAATGTCAACTTCAAAGGTTGGGTGTTGACAATTATGCGTAATATATTCATCAATAATTACAGGAAAATTGTTCGTAGCCAAACGATCATAGATCAGACAGAAGATTTATATCATTTGAATTTATCTCAGGACTCAGGATTTGATACTCCGGATAAAGCATTTACCATCAAAGAAATCAATAAGGCTGTTAATAGTTTGAATAATGATTTGAAAGTGCCTTTCTCTATGTTTCTGGCCGGTTATAAATATAATGAAATAGCTGATGTGCTGACCTTGCCGTTGGGAACGGTAAAAAGCAGAATATTTTTTGCTCGTCAGGAGCTTCAATCTGCTTTGAAAGATTTCAAATAAATCTAAAAAGAATGGATGTATAATTATAGTGGGTGAGGAGTCTTCCTTACCCATTTTTTGTATTAAACCTTGCCCAATCCAAAGTTTTTTCGCAAATTTGCAGATTAATTTTAATTTTTTTGAGAATGAATTATGCAATCATAGCTGCAGGAGAAGGTTCCCGTCTGGCCGCAGAAGGGGTTCGTTCGCCTAAGCCTTTGGTTCCTTTGAATGGAATCCCTTTAGTTGATCGTTTGGTTGATATTTTCAGGAAGAATGACGCTTCTTCTATCAGCATCATCATAAATAATGAGATGAAAGAGGTGCAGGATCATGTGAAAAAACTGAAACTGGATATCCCTTTTAATGTCGTGGTGCGTTCAACACCGAGTTCCATGCATAGTTTTTTTGAATTAAGCCACTTCCTCAGGGATGATAAGTTTTGTTTGACAACAGTAGACACTATTTTTAAGGAAAATGAGTTTGCCGGATTTATTCATTCCTTTATCAATGATAAAGAGTATGATGGAATGATGGCTGTGACGGACTTTATTGATGATGAAAAACCTTTGTATGTCGATACGGATCAAGATCTTCTGATCAGGGGTTTTTTTAGTGCATCCGGCGGACAAAAATATGTGTCTGGAGGTATTTATTGTTTAACGCCCAAAGCGTTGCCTACACTTTACCGGTGTATAGAAAGCGGAATGTCAAGAATGCGCAATTATCAACGGCAATTGATTGCAGATGGCTTATGTCTGAAGGCTTATCCCTTTCAAAAAATTGTCGATATAGATCACGCGGAAGATATTCGGAAAGCTGAGTTGTTTTTGCGTGAATGATCAAAAAGAAGAAATGAAAATAATAGGAATACGTAGGGGAAGCCAATATTCACCGAATCATATCGGGAATGATGCAGCCATTTTTAATCTTGTTGTTCATTATTTGAAAGAAAAAGGTTGTGAAGTGACTGAATATTCGGAAACTGAATGTTGGGATGCAGATATAGATGCTGATGCCGTTTTTAATATGGTGAGGGATTGGCGTAGTATCAAAAAATTACAGCAACTGGAGGATGCCGGCCTTTGTGTGGTGAATTCTGCATATGGTATTGAAAATTGTACGCGAGAGAAAATGACTCGTCTGTTGGTCTCGAATCATATTCCTCATCCCCAAAGTGTGATTCTGGATACATCAGGTGCTGATATTCAGGAATTGTCGGTACTTGGAACGGATACTTTCTGGATCAAGAGAGGTGATTTTCATGCAATCCACCGGGAAGATGTAACTTTTGTGCGAAGTTTGGACGAGGCTGAAAGTATATTGAAAGAATATGCTTTGAGAGGAATCCCCACCGCAGTTGTTAATGCACACCTGAATGGTGATCTGATAAAATTTTATGGTGTTGCGAATACTGATTTTTTTTATTGGTTTTATCCGAATGAGCAGAGCCATAGTAAATTCGGTTGGGAGTCAGTCAATGGAAAATCAAAGCAGATTCCTTTTGATCTGGAAAATTTAAAGGAGATATGTGATAAGGCTGGAAAAATTATGAATGTTCATGTTTATGGTGGCGACTGTATTATTGCTGAAGATGGAACAATACGCTTGATTGATTTTAATGATTGGCCAAGTTTTGCTCCCTGCCGGCAGGAAGCAGCTCCCTATATCGCTGATGCCATTTATGATGTCATTATGCAACATACATGCCAGAAAAGTGCTACAACCTCATATGCTGTGTTGAAAAAATGAAAGAAAATAAACCGTCATTAGCTTCTACTCTCAAATCGGCAGATACCGAAGAATTTATAGATATTCATTTTTATCGCCCAATAGGTTACCGCTGGGCTTTGTTTTTTCATAAACTGAACATTACTCCCAATCAAATTACGATTGCGTCTATTTTTATTGGGGTCGCTGCGGGGATTTGCTTTTATTTTGAGGATCTTTGGGTGACAACTTTGGGTATTTTTCTGCTTATTTGGGCAAATTCTTATGATAGCGCTGACGGACAGTTGGCACGGATGACCGGACAAAAGTCAGAATTAGGTCGTATCCTGGATGGCGCTTGTGGTGATTTCTGGTTCGGATCCATTTATTTTGCTATTATTTTCAGACTTCAACCTGAGTGGGGCTGGAAAATTTGGTTGCTGGGTATTGTTACCGGCTATTTCCATGCAAAACAGGCGGCTATGGCCGATTATTACAGAAATTTACATCTTTTATTCCTGAAAGGTAAGTCCGGAAGTGAATTGGATAATTCTGTAGCTTTGAAAGAAAAATATAAAACCTTAAGCTGGAAGAAGAATTTTCTGGTTAAATTATTCGAAACCTTTTATCTGGCTTATACACAAGGACAGGAGCGATGGACTCCGCGGATGCAGGAAATGCTTCATATCTTGAAACAATTATATGGAGAGCATGTGCCTGATTCATTCCGTGCAGAGTTCCGTAAAAAAAGTCTTCCTTTGATGAAGTATACCAACATGCTTTCATTCAACACCCGGGCAATTGCTTTGTGTATTAGTCTTCTGATAAAAATGCCATGGTTGTATTTTGTCTTTGAGATGACGGTGCTGAATATAATGTTGGTTTATATGGTTGTGAAGCATGAATCCATTTGTCGTAATTTTACGAAAGAAATAACAGAAAAACCGTGATAGATTTAGCTAAAATAAAAGGAGTCATTTTTGATTATGGGGGTACGATCGATAGCAATGGGAAACATTGGGCAGAAGTACTTTGGGAGGCTTATGTTGATCAAAAAGTGCCATTGAATAAAAATCAGTTCAGAGAGGCCTATGTCTATGCAGAACGCTATCTGGCGCTTCATCCGGTAATCCTTGCGGATGATAATTTTCTGGATTTATTGAAAAAGAAAACGGAAATTCAGTTTAAATATATTGTGGAAAAAGGTTTTTTACCCAATAATGATAAATCTTATCGATATTCTATTGATATTTCAAATCAATGTTATAACTTTGTTCGTTCAATTTTGAAAAAAGCTAAGCCTGTCATTGACGCATTATCTCAATGTTATCCATTAGTTTTAGTATCAAATTTTTATGGAAACATTCAGGAGATTTTGTGCGATTTTGATTTGGCAGTTTATTTCGATGATGTAATAGAATCGGCTGTAGTTGGGGTAAGGAAGCCTGATCCTGCTATTTTTTCTATGGGCGTTGATTCTTTGGGTTTTCGTCCGGAAGAGGTAGTTGTGATTGGTGATGCTTATACAAAGGATATTGTTCCTGCCAATACAATTGGTTGTCAGACTATTTGGTTGAAAGGAATCGGTTGGGATAGTACAGAAGAACAGATTGTTCCGGTAGCAAATGAAGTAATCGGGAACTTTACAGACTTGAAAAATATATTTGGTCTTAGAATATAATTATATACAATAAATTAAAGGTGTTATGGAAAAAAAACAGGTGAAAGAGGCTAAAGGAAAACTTGGCGTTCTTGTAGTCGGTGTTGGAGGTGCAGTAGCATCTACTTTCGTAGCCGGAACTTTAATTGTTCGTAAAGGACAAGGTGTTCCAGTGGGGTCAATTACTCAATTGGCAACAATCCGTTTGGGAAAAAGGGAAGAAAACCGTTTCCCGAAAATCAAGGATGTGGTTCCTTTGGCTGACCTGAAAGATATGGTTTTCGGAGGTTGGGATATTTTTGAAGATGATTTGTATGCAGCAGCACGTCATGCGGAAGTGCTGACTGTGGAAGATCTGGACAAAGTGAAAGATGAATTGTCTGCCATTAAACCAATGAAAGCTGTTTTTGATCAGAATTTCGTAAAACGTTTACATGGTACATGGGTAAAATCAGCTCCTACTAAATGGGATTTGATGATGCAGGTACGTGATGACATTCAAAATTTCAAGAAAAACAACAACTGTGATCGCATTGTTTGTATCTGGTGTGGTAGTACAGAGGTGTTTACTCAATTGGGAGATATACACAGAACTTTACCTGCCCTCGAAAAAGCAATGAAAGAGAACCATGAAGAAATAGCTCCTTCCATGATTTATGCTTATGCTTGTCTTGCAGAAAAGGTAGCATATATCAATGGCGCTCCTAACCTGACTGTAGATATGCCTGCTATGTGGGATTTCTCTGCACAACAACAGGTGCCTATCTTGGGAAAGGACTTCAAAACCGGCCAGACGATGTTGAAGACTGTACTTTCTCCGATGATCAAAACCCGTATGTTAGGATTGAGCGGTTGGTTCTCTACTAATATTCTGGGTAACCGTGACGGAGAGGTATTGGATGATCCGGGTTCTTTCAAAACAAAAGAAGAATCTAAATTGTCTGTTATCGATAATATCCTTCAACCGGATCTTTATCCGGAACTTTATGGTGATGTTTATCACAAGGTTCGTATCAATTATTATCCTCCTCGTAAAGATAATAAAGAAGGCTGGGACACTATCGATATCTTCGGATGGTTGGGTTACCCGATGCAGTTGAAAGTGGATTTTCTTTGTCGTGATTCTATTCTGGCTGCTCCTTTGTGTCTGGACTTGGTATTGTTTACCGATTTGGCACAGCGTGCAGGTATGAGTGGTATCCAGACTTGGTTGTCATTCTATTTCAAGAGCCCGATGCATGATTTTGATCATATTGCCGAACATGACTTGTTTATCCAATATGTGAAACTGAAAAATACGCTTCGCTCTATTATCGGAGAAGAAACTATTGACTTTATGGACTAAACATAGTTAAGAGTAAAAGATAAAGAGTTAAAAGCTGGTATCATACCCACTTTTAACTCTTTTCTGTTTAAGCTTTGTCTCTTAGCTCTTAAATTTTAATCAGATGAAAGATAAACTTATCAGCATCGAAGATATCAAAAAGGCACACCCTGTTTTCCAAAAATCGTATGGAGATAAACTGGCGAATTTTGTCATTCGTTTTGCGGGTTTGTATAAGGCCAATGATGCCTATGATTCTACAAAGTATATGACAGGTCCGGATGTGGAAAATAAAATGATTGAGGAACTCGGTATTATTAAAAAGGTACATCATGTCGAGGTGCTGGGTCAGTTTGATGGTAAACCCTTTATAACAGTCTCCAATCACCCTTACGGACATATTGACGGGATCATGTTGATAGGAACCATCGCTGGGAAAAGACCGGATTTTAAGGTGATGGTTAACTGGATATTGGGACAAATCGATACCATGGGTGATCATTTTATCGGAGTAAATCCTTATGAGGCAGGAACCGTTTCTTCCCGCTCAAGTCTGAGTGGTGTTAAAGAGTGTATTCAACATATAAAAGAGGGACATCCGCTTGGATTTTTTCCGGCAGGAGCAATCTCCAAAAATAAGATTACAAAAATTGAAGACAGGGACTGGCAACCTTCAGTCTTGAAACTGATACAAAAAGCCAATGTTCCCATTGTTCCTGTGTTTTTCTCGGGTCATAATTCTTTCTTTTTTAATTTTTTAGATTTGATCGATTGGCGTTTGCGAACAGTTCGTTTGTGTCATGAGTTGACTAATAAGAGAGGGAAAACGATTGATTTGGTTTTTGGACAGCCGATTATGCCGGAGGAGCAGAAACGATATAAAGATGTGGAAGAGTTTGGGCGGTTTTTGAAGAAAAAAACTTACAGCTTGAAATAGAGTAAGTATTACAACTGTTGTGGTTTTTGCGTCCTTCGTAGAGACGCAATGCATTGCGTCTCTACGGGGGTGCTTACATCCGTCTTTCAAGATCCGTCTTTCCAGCAGCCTTGATTTTTTTGTTACTTTTTGCATCAAGGCAAAAAGTAAAATATATTTCCTAACTTTGTACTTCAATTGAAATCGCTACTTCTATGGCAAAATTAGATATACAACAAGTAAAGCAACGTTTTGGTATTATCGGTAATAATCCGGCATTGGAGCGGAATATTGAGAAGGCATTATTGATTGCACCTACGGATTTAACAGTATTGATTACCGGAGAAAGTGGGGTGGGAAAGGAGAGTTTTCCGCAAATCATCCACCAAAACAGTTTGCGGAAACATGGACAATATATTGCGGTTAACTGTGGAGCAATTCCTGAAGGTACTATTGACTCTGAGTTATTCGGACATGAAAAGGGATCTTTTACAGGTGCGCTATCAGATAGAAAAGGATATTTTGAAGTTGTTGACGGAGGTACTATCTTTTTGGATGAAGTGGGCGAATTACCGATCCCTACGCAAGCTCGTTTGTTGCGGGTACTTGAAAATGGCGAATTTATCAAAGTAGGTTCCTCTAAAGTATTGAAGACTAACGTTCGGGTAGTGGCTGCAACAAATGTTAATTTGGTACAGGCTGTAGTCTCCGGAAAGTTTCGGGAAGATTTGTATTATCGTTTGAGTACAGTTCCTTTGCAGATACCTCCGTTGCGGGATAGAAAAGAAGATATTCCTTTGCTCTTCAGGAAATTTTCAAGTGATTGTGCGGAAAAATACAGTATGCCTCCCATTCACCTGGCAGATGATGCCCGAAAAATATTGATTGATTATCGTTGGCCGGGGAATATCCGGGAATTAAAAAATATTACCGAACGGATATCTGTAATAGAACAGAATCGGGAAATTGCTCCAGATGTTCTGAAAACATACCTTTCCGAGCAGGATATGGAACAATATCCGGTTTTATTTAAGGATAGTGAGGCGAAAAGTTTTGGAACAGAAAGGGAAATTCTGTATCAGGTACTTTTTGATATGCGTAAGGATATCAATGACCTTAAGGCATTGGTGCATGAAAATGTGCTGGGAGAAGTTCCCGCGATCAAACATTTTACCCATTTGGATGTGAATGATGTATCTGCCGTGGCGCAAACCACTCCGGTAACTGATCATTTTCAGGATGCAACTGAATATGAGGAAGAAACTCTTTCTTTGGAGGATGTGGAAAAAGAAATGATCCGCAAAGCTTTAGACCGGAATAATGGTAAACGAAGAAATGCTGCTCAGGAATTAAAAATATCGGAACGTACTTTGTACCGGAAGATTAAAGAATATGGATTGGAATGAATGACTATATGAAGAAGATAATCATATTGATCTTTCCGTTGTTATTTTTGACGGATTGTTCTATTTCTTACACGTTTAACAATGCTTCGATCAATTATGATGAAATCAAAACGATTACCATCAATAACTTTCCGAACCAGGCGCAGTTTGTCTATCCGGAATTAGAAGCTATCTTTATGGATAAATTGAGAAATCGTTATATTCAACAGACTCGCCTGAAGTTAGTGGATCGTAACGGAGATGTTGAACTTTCAGGAGAAATTGTAGGATTTAATATAGCTCCGGTAGCTGTACAAGCCGATGGATATGCTTCTAAAACCAAGTTGACAATCACAGTTCGTTGTCGTTATACCAACCGGGTAAAACCACAGGAAGATTTTGAACAGACTTTTTCTTCTTTCACAGAGTTTGATGCGACAAAGATGTTGACAGATGTGCAGTATGAGCTATCCCAGGAAATTACAACAGAAATATCGGATATGATTTTCAATGCAACTGTAGCGAATTGGTAAAAAATGACTGCTGGAGAATTGATTTCGTTGATGCAGAATCCGGCTTTGTTGAATCAAGAAACATTGCCTGTTTTAGCTCGTTTGACAGAGGAATATCCCTGTTTTCAGACAGCCAGGATGCTTTATGTTAAAAACCTTAGCCGAGTCAAGGATTCTTCTCTGGGATCGGAATTGAAGAAAATGGCTTTTTATGCCGGAGATGCCAGACAATTGTTTTATTTACTGGAAGGAGATCGTTTCGCTGAGTTACGTTTAATCCTGGAACAGGTAGAAGAGCAATCACCGGCAAAATCATTTGAGTTAATAGATTCTTTTCTGAAAGGTTTAGGAGAAGAAGCCCCCGGAGATTATTTGTCTGAGATACCGAATTATTCGGTTTATACATTGTCGACAGAGTCAGATCTTTCCGACACACCGGGATTGAAAAATCTGGACATTATTGATAGTTTCCTGCAGGAAAGTGAAAAAGATTCTTTGAAGATTATTCCCGAAGAGGTGCGGGAAATACAGCAGGAAGAAGAGAAAATACCTGAAGATACCCCCGAAGATTCCCGTTTTTTCTCCGAAACATTAGCTAAAATTTACATCAAACAGAAAAAATATGATAAAGCGATGGAAATTATTCAGAATTTAAGCTTGCTTTATCCGGAAAAAAGTGTTTACTTTGCAGACCAAATTCGATTTTTAGAAAAACTGATTATTAACGCAAAAAAATAGATTAACAAATGTACGTATTTCTATCTATATTAATTGTATTGGCCGCTTTTGTCCTGATATTTATTGTTTTGATACAAAATTCTAAAGGGGGAGGACTTGCTTCCGGTTTTGCTTCATCCAACCAGGTAATGGGTGTGAGAAAAACTACCGATTTTCTGGAAAAAGCAACTTGGTTCCTGGCCGGAACAGTTTTGTTATTGAGTATTCTTGCTTCTGCATTTATTAAATCAGGAAAACCTGCTGCTCAGGAATCTATGATGAAGCAACAGATTGAAAATCAAACTACAATGCCTGTAGATCAAAATGTAGTAGCTCCTTTCGGAACTCCGGTTCCTGTACCGGGTGGCGCAGCTCCAGAAGGCGGTCAGAAGTAATTGAGAAATTTTATTATATAGAGATAAAAAAAATCCCGGGATTAGTTTTCCGGGATTTTTTTTATGATTGATTATTGCATAAAATCCTGAATATTCTCGTCCGTAATGTCATAGATATTATCATGTTTAGGCTTCGGATATTGTTTCAGATGTTCCTTGACAGCATCAATCTGACTCTTTTTAATGATAAATCTGGTAATTCGGTAATCTACCGCCATTTCATTAATCTCAGTCAGGAATCCCCAGGCTTCAAAGAAATCGGTTAGGTCTAATTTGGCCAAGTCACACACGGTTTTTACAAATTCCAATTGGTAATAGCCTTCCGTCAAAACAGAGGTGTTGATGGTTTTCTGGTTTCTTATAGCTTCATATAGATCTTTGTAAAAATCAGTTTTAACTAATACATCATGCATGTATAGCTTGATTTGCCATAGAGGTACCAATTTCTCAAAAACTTCATTGCCGGATTTATTATAAGGAACTTGTTTTTTTAATAATGAATTCCAGGCAGCTTCGTATCTGTGTTCTTTAATTAAACGAGACTTGTTTTTCCAGCTTGTTTGCACGTACATCGATAAAACATTATTACTTACTTCAGTCATCCCTACCCAGTTGAATCCAGGGTTTGTTTGCAGGCTATGTCCCATTTCATGAGCTGGTCCCCAACAGCCGGAAGTAGTGAGCAGGTCCGGATTGAGAATCTCTTTTTGTGTAATCTTATTATATCCGGTATAAGTACGATTGGAATACATATAGAGATTTGGAATATATGAAACCTGGAAATAAGCTCTGTTGGTAAAGGCTTTGTCATATTTGAACAAGCCCATAAAATCTTGTTCCATAAAAACCAGATTGTCAAATTTGTTCATCAGCAATAAACCATCAGGCGTGTATTGTCTGAATGCTTCTGTTTCGAAGGTCAGACTGGCATATTTCCCGATAACATCAAAATGATTAAAAGTGGCTTTGTTCAGTAGACGCGTCCAATCATCTTTACTGTGTTTTTGACTGTCAAAGTATCCATTTACGGATCCAGATGCAATATTTATTTTGACATCCGGTTCTGTCCCGGTCGGAGTGTAATACATAATATACATCAAGCCGGTTTTGTCGGATGTAATTTTATTCAGACCAGGAAGGAGGGCAAAATAGGATCCGGATATATTATTATTCACATCTTGTATAAATAAAGATACTGTTTGTCCTTTGCTGTCTCCCGTAAGCACAATGATTTCTTCCCCCTTGTGGGCATAAATTCCTGTTGGATTGTCCCGAAGTCCTAATATGCCTGTTTTGTTTTGTTGGGCAAGAAATTGAGGGTCTTTATAGGCTTTATAACTTTGTATTCTGAACTCATTTTCAGGATCTTTTTCATATACTCTCAAGGCAAGTTCTTTGATAAAAGGATCTTTGATTGTCTGAATTTTTTTTTCTGAAATATCGGGTTTCAATTCAGTGCATGAGCTATCAGTAAAGATAGCTTTATAATCAAAATTTTCTTTATTCTTTTTGTAAAATTCCATTTCGGCACAACTCACAAAACCGCTACCATTATCTCCTACCCCAGATTCAACAACGAATTTTATTTGAGTAGGTTTTTCTAATGCGGGAGAGAAAGATATGAGAGAAGGAGAGGAACTGCCACCAAAGTCGTATGAGTTATAAAGAGTCAATTTTGGATCCTTTTGAGTGGCTACATACAATTTGAATTTCTTAATATTCCCGTTTGTGCTGCCTATCCTGGGATGATAAACCAAATAATCTATATAAGAAACATTTTTAAAGTTATATGTCAGACTAACCGGAAAAGTGGTATTGCTCCAAGAAGAATGATAAATGGTTGATTTGTTTCCATCAATAGAAAGTTCTATAGGTCCTTCTTTGGAAGATCCTTGTTGAAATGAAGTCGTAGAAGCACTCTCTACTGATATCCGGGTGTGTTCTTTTATAGATGAGATTAAACGTTTCATCTCTCGTGAATTCTTCCGGTTGCTTTCTTTTCCTTCCGAAAATGAAGAAAAAAATATTACACTTGTTAATAGCAAGATGGTAAAGCACATTTTTGTTAAGGAAGCAATCTTGTTTTTCATAATAATTATTAATAACAGTTATATTAAGGGCTCTTTATGTATAATGATGCAAAAATATCTTTCTTGATGCAAAAGAACAAAATATTTTTTCTTTATACAAACTTCAGTGGATTTTATCTCAAGAGTGAGATTTGAGTAATTCTCGAAATTATTTTTTTTGACACGAATTTAAACGAATTAAACGAATCCGAACGAATGAATATGTCTAATAGCGAAAATAAAAAAATCTGTGTTATTAAGGTGTCAATACCTATTATAGCACAGATTTTTATTGGAATTTATTTTTAATTCGTTTAGATTCGTTTAATTCGTTTAAATTTGTGTCCAAAAAATGAATCTCAACAAAATCTCAAATTTCAAAGATAATTGATCTTATTTTGCAAAAGAAACCGACCGGGTCTCTCTGATAACTGTGATTTTTACCTGTCCAGGATAAGTCATCTCATCCTGTATCTTCTTGGCAATCTCGTTTGATAATTTTTCAGTCTGCACATCATCAATTTTGTCAGCGCCAACAATTACCCGCAATTCGCGTCCTGCCTGGATGGCATAAGTCTTCATAACGCCAGGGTAGGAGAGAGCCAATTGTTCCAGATCATTCAAACGTTTGATATAAGCTTCTACGATCTCGCGGCGTGCACCTGGGCGAGCTCCGGAAATAGCGTCGCATACCTGTACGATAGGAGCCAGTAGGCTGGTCATTTCAACTTCATCGTGGTGAGCTCCGATAGCATTGCATATATCCGGTTTTTCTTTGAATTTTTCAGCTAATTTCATACCCAGAATAGCGTGTGGTAATTCCGGTTCATCATCAGGTACTTTCCCTATATCATGCAACAATCCCGCTCTTCTGGCTTTCTTTGGATTCAGGCCGAGTTCGGAAGCCATTACAGCACATAAATTCGCTGTTTCCCTGGCATGTTGCAATAAATTTTGTCCATAAGAAGAACGATATTTCATTTTCCCGATCAAACGGATCAATTCCGGGTGTAATCCGTGAATACCAAGGTCGATGGTTGTCCTTTTCCCGGTTTCTATAATTTCTTCTTCCAATTGTTTCCGGACCCTGGCCACCACTTCCTCGATTCTGGCCGGGTGTATTCTTCCGTCTTGTACCAATTGGTGTAAAGCAAGACGTGCGATTTCCCTTCTGACAGGATCGAAACCGGAAAGAACAATTGCTTCCGGAGTATCATCAACAATAATTTCAATACCGGTAGCTGCTTCCAATGCGCGGATATTGCGTCCTTCACGACCGATAATCCGGCCTTTGATTTCATCGGAATCAATATGAAATACAGTGATAGAGTTTTCAATGGCAGTTTCAGTTGCCACGCGTTGGATAGATTGTACAACGATCTTTTTAGCTTCCTTGTTGGCTGTCATTTTAGCCTCTTCCATAATTTCATTAATAAAGGAAGCTGCCTGGGTTTTAGCCTCATCTTTCAAAGTTTCCACTAAACGTTCTTTGGCCTGTTCAGCTGAGAGGCCGGAGATTGCTTCAAGTCTTTCCACTTCTTGTTTGTGAACTTTTTCCAGATCTTGCTTTTTCTTCTCGATTACTTCAAATTGTGCATCTAAGTTTTCTTTGATGTGATCGATTTCAGATCGTTTTTTCTGTATTTCCTCTTGTTTTTGGTTCATCACAAGTTCCCGTTGCTTCAATTTAGCTTCCTGTGATTGGATCTTGGAATTGCGGGCATTCACCTGTTTTTCCAATTCCGATTTCAGGCTCAGAAACTTTTCTTTAACCTCCAATAATTTATTTTTCTTTATTGTTTCGGCATCTTTTTTAGCCTCTTCAATAATTCTCTGGGAACGTGACTTGTTCACGGTATTCAAAATGATCCATGTAGCTCCCGCCCCCAAAACTATGCCGGCAATGGCTATAATAGTTTCAATCATACAATAAAATTATAATATGTATAAATAAAAAACACCACTCAATAAAGGAAACAGTCCTTTATAAAGCAGTGCGGAACAAATATCTCAAATACAATTATTTATGTGTTTGACTTGATATAATTCTCCATTTCAAGAATTAACTCATCCAATCTCTTATATACCGGCGATGCATCTTCTTTGTCTTCCTTTTTCAGGTTATCCATTGAAAGCTGGAAAGATACCATTGCCAATAAGTCTTTTAATTCTATATCCGGACTTTCAAAGTGTCCTCCATAGAGTTTTATCTTGTCATTAACCTGTCTTGCCGCCTTTCTTGCTAATGCTTCTTCACTCCTCCTGCAACGAAGCCTGTAAATTTTATCGGCAATATTTAATTGTATTACAAAAAAATCATCAGTCATAGCATCCTTTTTATTCATTTAGCAAAGCAATGCATCTGTCGACTTCCCGCACTAATTTCGACAACTTTTGTTTTGCATTTTTGATTTCTCCCTGTTTGATAGAAACCACTCTGGCAATTTTCAGGTTGTCATACCGGGCGTTTAATGCTTCGATCTCTTCCTCTGCTGACAGTAAATCCTGCGTTTTTGCAGCTAATTGTTTTTTGAGATCTGCATTCTCCGCCTTCAGGGTATCACATATAAACATCAATTGTCTTACCCTTGTTTCAAAAACTGTCAACTTTTTTTTCTGATCATCGGTCATTTTGCGCCAATTTCTTGACAAATGTAATGAATAGTTTGTGAGTATGCAAAAAAAAGACCGATTTCTTTTTGAAACCGGTCTTTTTTTGATGTTTTCTGACAGTAAAAACTGCGATTACACTAAGTATACAAAAATTTCTTGTTCAGCTTCTTCGAAGTTGATCTTTTCTTCTCTGGCTAACCACCCTAAAGCGGCATAGAGATCTTTTTCGGAAAGTTTAGTAGCTTTTTTTATTTCTTTTAAGCTAATCTTTCCTTCAGCTAAGGCATTCCAAACAAGGCCTGCATTAACTCCAAACTTTTCTTTCATGCTTAATTCTTTTTTATTGAGTAAATTAAATCGATGCAAAGGTAGGCATTTATCATCAACGGCAAAACAAAAATATGTTTTTTAACATAAAAATGATTTATTTTTCACTCATTCCAGTCATATTCACCATAATCTTCTGAGGCATTAACATCTTCTTCATCTTCAGGATAATCATATGTTTCAGGGTCATCATCAAACTCCAGACTCTGTACATCCAATGGTTTATGAACAATACTTTCCACATCATGAAATGCCTCCTTATTTAATTCTATCCAAAGCAGGTCTTTGAGTTTAGAGATACCTTGCTGGGTAATCGCAGAGATAAAAATGGCAGGTATACCTTCCGGTAATTCCTGGGTAAGGGCTTCTGTTAATTCCTCGTCGAGCATATCGGATTTAGTAATTGCAAGTACTTTTCGTTTTCCTGTCAGTTCCGGGTTATACCGGATAAGTTCATTGAGCAGTATCTGATATTCTTTCCCGATATCATCACTGTCGGCAGGAACCATAAACAGAAGCAGGGAGTTACGTTCTATATGTCTTAAAAATCTAAGTCCCAATCCTTTTCCTTCACTTGCGCCTTCGATAATTCCCGGAATATCAGCCATCACAAAAGATCTTCCGTCGCGATAGCTTACGATACCCAGATTGGGTTCCAAGGTAGTAAAAGGATAATTTGCTATTTTAGGTTTAGCTGCAGAAACAACTGACAGGAGGGTAGATTTTCCTGCATTCGGAAAGCCTACAAGTCCTACATCAGCCAATAATTTAAGTTGAAGAATAACTGTTCTTTCCTGCATCGGTTCTCCCGGTTGGGCATAATGAGGCGCCTGATTAGTTGCCGTTTTGAAATGATTATTACCCCATCCACCTTTACCTCCTTGTAAAAGAACAACTATTTGTTCGTCATGTGTGACATCACATATAAATTCTCCGGTATTTGCATCGAAGACAACAGTTCCACAAGGCACATCAATAATTTTATCCGCACCATCTTTTCCTGTACTAAGTCTTCCGGTTCCACCTTCTCCATGTCCGGCAAACGCATGCCGCTCATATTTCAGGTGCAACAAAGTCCAATAATTTCTGTTACCTCTCAGGATAACACTACCTCCTTTGCCACCATCACCTCCATCAGGGCCACCCCTCGGAATGTATTTTTCCCTCCGGAAATGCGAAGAACCCCGTCCCCCTTTTCCGGAACGGCAATATATTTTAACGTAGTCTACAAAATTTGAATCGGACATGGGATGTTGAATTACGAATTAAAAATAAAGGCAAATTTAGATATGGATGATATTTTTACAAGATACATGTAGTGGATTTTTTTATAATAATCGCTATGTTTGATATTCTGTCGAATGCACAGTAGAGACGCAATGCATTGCGTCTCTACAAAAACGCGATAATCACAAAAATATGATTTCCTCAAAATCTCTACCCCCCCCTTTTTTTTCAGAACTCTTCGAAAAAAGGTACCCTCACCTTCTCTACAGCCTTGCTTATATCACCAAATATCTCATCAATAGAACGCTTTCCACCTGCAATATTTACCAATTTACCTTCTTTTTTATAAAAATCTATCAAAGGAGCTGTTTGTTCGTGATAAACTTTGAGGCGAGCAGCAATCGTCTCCTGGTTATCGTCTGAACGTCCGGAAGTCTGTCCTCTTTTCAGTAAACGTTCCATCAATTCCTCTTCTTCTACCGACAGATTGATAACCACAGAAAGTTCACTATCCCTTTCTTCCAGAATTTTATTCAGTGCTTTCCCTTGTTTCAAAGTCCGGGGAAAACCGTCAAAAATAACACCTTCTCTTTCTTTTTGGGTATCCAAAACATTAGCCAGCATATCAATGATCAGGTAATCAGGGACTAACTGTCCCTTAGAAATGTGAGAATCAGCAATTTTGCCCAATGCTGTTTGTGCAGCAATTTCTTTTCTCAACACATCTCCTGTGGAGATATGATTCAAACCATATTTTTCGATCAATAATTCACTTTGGGTTCCTTTTCCGGAACCTGGGGCGCCAAAGATTACAATGTTTAACATTTTTTTTTTCATTACAAGTATCTACTCTTCTATTCCTCTATTTTATAAATATTTCTCAGATTGCGCCCCAAACCATTATAATCCAAACCATATCCGACGATGAAGTCATTTGAAATTTCCAGTCCGGTATAATCAGGTTTGACTTCCCGTACCAGCGCTCCGGGCTTGAATAGCAGGGTGGCAATTTGAACTGATTTTGGTTTTTTCGATAATAAAAAATCTCGCAGATTCTCAATGGTATGTCCGGTATCGATGATATCTTCAAGTATCACCACATTTTTATTTTCAATGTCTTCAATCAATCCTTGCACTTCTTTTACTGACCCCTTGGAAGAGGTGCCTTCATAAGACTTTAACCGGACAAAAGTAATTTCGCAAGGAAAGTCCAAACGTTTAAGCAGGTCGGACGCAAACATAAAAGCTCCGTTTAATACACAAATAAATAAAGGGCTCCGGTCTTTCAAATCGTGATTCATAGATATAGCCATTTTATCAATGGCATCAATCACTTCTTCTTCAGGTACGGAAAGAGCAAAATATTTGTCTTTTACACGGATTCTTGACATATTGATGTCTTTGTTTCAATTTTGGACGACAAAGTTATGAATAAATTGTGATATTTATTGAAAATAATCTCTAAATTTGTGGTCTTACTTTTTGTCTTGAAACAAAAAGTAACAAAAAATTCAAGGCTGCCGGAAAAAAGCTAAAAAATACTGCGTTACGGCTAAACGAAAAAAACTCGCGCCTTTGGCGCTCAAACAGTTTTTCGTTTTTAACGCCTTCACTACGTATTTTTCTTAACGCTTTTTTCCTAAGGCCGGTTGGCTGACGCACGTAACCATATAAATCCAGCCCGGGCTTTATGCCCGGATATCCCAGGGGGGTTGGGGAATATACCTTTCTGTCAAAATTTTGTCCGAAGCGAAAGAGCCGCAGGCGATTGAGCAAGTTCATTTTGACGAAAGCGCCTTTTTTTTGTTACTTTTTTTGGCGCAGCAAAAAAAATAACGAGAGATTACGGTAGCAAAAAGCAATGAAAAAATCATTCAAAAGTTATTTTTTTATGATGAAATTATTCTCCTCCTCCCAAGTAAAATTCCTTGATGCCTACACGATTCTCCATGAACCGGTGAGCTCTATTGATTTAATGGAACGGGCTTCTAACGCCTTTGTCTCATCTTTTAAAAAGAAAATTTCCACAGAGAAAAAAATAATTGTTTTAGCCGGACATGGAAACAATGGCGGAGATGCCATGGCTATTGCCAGACTTTTGTTTGCGGATGCTTATCAGGTATCTGTTTTTTTATATAATCCTAAAGACAATCTCTCTCCGGATTGTGAAATTAATAAGCAACGATTATTGGAAATGCCTCTGATTCCTTTTTTTGAAGATAAGACATTTACTACGTTCCCGGATTTGGATAGTAAAACTGTTGTAATTGATGGTTTATTTGGTTCCGGATTGAATAAGCCATTATCGGGAGGTTATGCTTGTTTAATTAAATATGTAAATGACTCCCCTGCTTCGGTAGTTGCCATAGATATTCCTTCCGGACTCTTTGGAGAAGATAATTCTGTAAACAACTTTGATGCAATCATACAGGCAGATCTGACGCTGACTTTTCAATTCCCTTCCATATCCTTTTTAATGCCCGAAAATGAAAATTATGTAGGAAAGTGGGAAGTCCTTGATATTCAATTATTACCGGAAGATTTAGATTGTATTTCAACTCCTTTTTATCTGATAGAACAAACTGATATCAAGGCTTTGTTAAAGACCCGCAGTAAATTTGCTCACAAAGGAAATTTCGGACATGCTCTTTTAGTAGCGGGAGGCCAAGGTAAAATGGGAGCAGCAGTGTTGGCGGCAAAGGCATGCCTGAGAACAGGCGCCGGATTACTGACCGTATGTGTTCCTGCTTGTGGGGTAGATATTTTACAAATTACAGTTCCCGAAGCAATGGTGACATTAACTATAGATAAAGTTTATACTGCAATAGGAATCGGACCCGGCATTGGTACAGATCCGGAGGCTGTTGAAAAACTGTCTGCCATCCTTCGTCACAATAATCAACCCATAGTATTGGATGCCGATGCTTTGAATATCTTATCAACTCATCCCGATTATTTGGAACTGATACCTCCCGGTAGTATATTGACTCCTCATCCCGGAGAACTGGATCGTTTATTGGGATTTTCTTCTTTTTTTTATGACAGGTTAAACAAAACGATGAATCTTGCTGTTAGTTTGAGATCATACGTTGTGCTGAAAGGAGCGTATACCGCGATATGTACCCCGGAGGGAACTTGTTATTTTAATACTACAGGAAATCCGGGAATGGCTACTGCCGGTAGTGGGGATGTGCTGACGGGAATCATCTTGTCGTTTCTTACTCAGGGATATACTCCCATTGATGCTGCTAAAATCGGAGTATATTTACATGGAATGGCAGGAGATTATGTGGTCAATTCAGGTAAACAATCAGAAGAAAGTTTGATGTCCGGAGACTTGGCGGAAGTGATAGGGACTTGTTTTTTAGAATTAAAAAATAAAAAGAAAAACGAAACGAAATTGTAAAAGTAAATACTTTTTGCATAATATCAAAAAAATATATATCTTTGCCTTGTTGTTTTATACAACATTCATACATAATTCAGGGATAAACAAATGGTTACTAAACAGTCTAAATATCAGCGGATAATAACTCTTTTGTTTGATTCATTCATGAGAGTTCCTTATCTATCCCGTTGGATGGTGCTGTTAATGGATATTTTTATTGTAATTATTTCCTTTACTATTTCCAGTTTAGTGTGTTTTCAGTTGATCGGAAAGGTATTGGAAACGGATGTGTTTTTATATAAAATGCTTCTGAATCTATCCGTTACAATATTGTTTTTTGTGATTTTCCACACTTACAGAGGGATTATCCGATATACTACATTTGTGGATATCATGCGGATTTTTTCTGCCTTGTTGTGTTCTTCAGTGATAATGTTCGGGCTAAATTATTTATTGTCTGAGTATTACAGGAAGGATATTTATATTGAGCAAGGTTTCTTTATTAATTTTATCCTGACATTTTCCGCCATGATTCTGCTGAGGATGTTTGTGAAATTACTTTATGATTTTATTAAAAAAAGAAATCTTTTCCAATCTTTAAGCAAACCGATCCTGATTGTTGGGGTAGATACAGCTTCTGTTGCTATGGCTGCAATGATTGAGAGTAATATATCCATACCCTATCATTTAGCTGGTTTCATCTCTTTAGATGTCAATGCTGCAGATAAAACCATATTGAATGTGCCGGTATATGGCAAAAAGAGTGAATATGAGAAAATCCTGAAAAAAGGGTCGGTGAAAACCATTTTGATCAATCCTAAAAGTTTGGAGCGGAAAGAAAAACAGGAATTATCTGATTTTTGTATTGAAAATAGGGTACAGATGTTGGTAACTCCTCCTCTCGAAAAATGGCAGGGAGGCACACAGAAAATAAAGGATATCAAAGAAATACAAATTGAAGATTTGTTGGGCAGGATTCCAATAGAGATCAGTACCGAAGCAATTAGTAAGGATCTGAAAGGAAAATGTATTATGATTACAGGAGCTGCAGGCTCTATAGGAAGTGAGATTGTCAGGCAGATTTCTCTTTTTGAACCGGGACTCTTGTTATTGTGTGATATAGCGGAAACGCCCATGCATCAGCTGACATTGGAGTTGAAAGAAAATTTTCCTGATCTTCATTTTCTGCCGGTTATTTGCGATGTGCGAAATCATGCCCGGATGGAGAAGATATTTAAAATGTATCAGCCGCAGCATGTGTATCATGCCGCTGCCTATAAGCATGTGCCTTTGATGGAGGATCATCCTTCGGAATCCATTCTGACCAATGTTTTTGGTACAAAGAATATGGCAGATCTGGCTATTCGTTATAAAGCAGAGGCTTTTGTTATGATTTCTACTGATAAGGCTGTGAATCCAACAAATGTCATGGGTACATCCAAAAGGATTGCCGAAATTTATGTGCAGTCACTTCAGGACAAACTGGCATCTGAAGGGATAAAGGGCCTCAGGTTTATCACTACCCGTTTTGGAAATGTATTGGGTTCTAATGGTTCTGTGATTCCCCGTTTCAAAGAGCAAATCGCTAAGGGAGGTCCCGTTACGGTTACCCATCCGGAAATCATTCGTTATTTTATGACCATTCCTGAAGCTTGCCGTTTGGTACTGGAGGCTGCTAATATGGGAAAAGGTGGTGAAATCTTTGTTTTTGATATGGGTGATCCTGTGAAAATTGTGGATTTGGCCAAAAAGATGATTCGTTTGAGTGGTTTGATCCCTTATGAAGAAATAGAAATTGTATTTACCGGTTTAAGACCCGGAGAAAAATTGTATGAAGAGTTATTGGCCGACGAAGAGATGGTCAAGCCTACTTATAACCGGAAAATTAAAATAGGAAACGTTCGTCCTTATGCGTATGAAAAAATATGCAGAGAGTTGTCAGGATTATTGAATGCTGCAAAAGATACGGACGATGATATTGTTGTGAAATTAATGAAAGAAATAGTGCCTGAGTTTCATATAGATTGCCATCATCATCCTGTAGAAGAATCTCTTTGTGAGGTTCCTGTATCTGAAGAGGAGAGTTGTTGATCTTTAAAAATAAAAATTCAGCAGGTTTATCTGAAATATTTTAACTATTTACGCAGTTTTTGAAAAAAAATTTGGTTATATCATTCAAAAACCGTTATATTTGTAACAATTTATAGACTTAGATGTTATTATATAAATGTGCTATTGTGTTCAAGTAAAAATTAAAATACGAATTCAATTTTATTAACTAAATTCATTTTAATATGAAAGCAAAACTTCTATTTTCTTGTTTGCTGCTGGGTTTCGCTTCCGTTTCGATCGGACAGGCTCAGGAAGTTAACACTCCCGGACGGAAGACGGCTTATATGCCTACCGGTTTCTGGGACAATTGGTTTATCCAGTTAGGTGCGGGAGCACAGACATTTATCTCTCCGGATGACACTGAAGCTAAATTTTCTACGGATGCTATTACATTGGCACCGACATTTGCCATTGGTAAATGGTTCAAACCGCATTTGGGAGTAAGAATCAAAGGTGAAGGTGGCGCTCTTCACAGTTTCTTGAATGATGACCAGGTATTTATGGAAAAGAATACTTATTATGGTGGTCATATCGACTTCATGTGGAATATGACTAACTATTTCTGCAAGTACAATCCGAAAAGAGTTTTTTCTTTTACTCCGTATTGGGGAGTTGGTTATTTGTATAGAAAAAGTAGTGATCAGGTGATTCCTACAGAAGCTAGAACTACTATGGTTGGAACAGACGAAATTACCTGGAATGCTGGTTTACTTTTCCAATTCCGTTTGAGTGACCGTGTTGGTATTCATGTAGATCTGGCGGGTATTATGACAGATGATTATATGAATAGAATCATCCAGAAAAAACGCTATGAAGGTATTGTTTCTGCTACCGGCGGTTTGACTTTCAACCTAGGAAAAGTAGGTTTCGAACCTGTAATCCCGATGGATTACGGATTGGTTAATGACCTGAACAACAAAATCAATGGTTTGCGTAACCAGGTTGACGAATTGTCTAAGAGACCGGTTTCCTGCCCGAAATGTCCGGAACCTCAACCGGTGCAGACTGTAGAAAAAGTGATGGGAGCTCCTGCTGTAGTATTGTTCCGTATCGGAAGCGATAAAGTGGATGCTAACCAACATGTAGGTATCTACAACACAGCTCAATTCATGAAGAGCTCTGGTGAAAAAGTGAAAGTTATAGGTTATGCCGACAAACAAACAGGTACAGCTGCTTATAACCTGAAACTTTCTGAACAACGCGCTAAGGCTGTTGCTAAAGAATTGGTTTCTAAATATAACATTCCTTCCAGCTCTATTATTGTTGAATGGAAAGGCGCCAGTGAACAACCGTATGGTGAAAATAACTGGAACCGGGTGGTTATTATGAAGGCTGATTAATAGCGCGGTGCTGAAATAAAAAAATAAAGGAGGATGCCGGTTTGGTATCCTCTTTTATTTTTTAAATTTACGATCTGTATGCAGGGAAGAATGAATTGTCAGGATTGAAAGAAGGATCAAGTTCCTGGCGTTTCTTTATCAGGGAGTAATAAATGTTGGGATTTGCTATTCTTTTGCCTATGGAAAACAGATTAAGTGAGTTTTTGTTGAATTTTTTCTTGAATTGATAGAGACTGTCATCATGACTACCTACTCCGCCTCCTAAATTGAATGTATGGAATCCTTGAGAATGGCCCCAGCATGCGGCTTTGTATAGTAATAAAGGGGAGGGGGATAAATAGCGGAATGAGATGTCTGTGCCGGAGAAATGATAATACATTTTATTGTTTGCATAGATCATGATTGACATAGAAATGATTTTATCCTGATATGTGGCATAAAACATCTCATAGTTGTCGTAAAGGTCGTTGTGTATGGAGGCATAGAATTCTTTGTCAAAAAAATAATAGGATTGTGCTTGGTCATGGCTCATAGTTTCATTGTATATTTTGATAAAAGCTTCAAATATGGGCCAGCTCTTTTCGTGGTGTATGGTCACTCCGCACTTTTCTGCTTTCCGGATTCTGTTCCGGTGTTCCCGCCTGATATTCATCCACATTTCATCGGTAGATCTTAAATCTATACTGATGGTATTCCCCAAATCGGTTATCTGGGTTGTATCCCGTAAGATATCTGCGTTATGTAACAGTGGATGGAAGCGAACAAACTCGGAAATAATGTTTTTACTTTGCAGGAAGTCAGTATACCTTATATGGAAAGAGAGGATGGTTTCCGGGCTAATATTTCCTTCAAATAAAAAACCGCCATAACCATACGGGGTGATGATGTCATAGTACTTTGCCCGGGATAGTATGCCTTTGAACGGATCCATATCTGCAATATCCCGTTTCAAAACGGCGCAGATTCCCCTTAATCCATCGGAATTGTAATAATATAATTGAGGTTCGCCATCTCCATGAAGTTGATAGGCTTTAATATATCCGCTTAAGTAATAAACGTCATAATTTGCAAAAGATTTGACGATATAATCCCATTTTTCGGATTCATTAATAGGAATGATTTCTATAAAACGTAAGGTCAAGTTCATTTTCGTGTTTATCTGTATGGATATATTAATGCATCTTACCAATCTTTTTGCATTTTTTGAATTACCTCCATTAAAATAACAAGATCAGATTGCATTACCTGAAAAATTTCTTCAGCGTCAATTCTGTGATATTCATGGGCAATAATATCTCGCAATCCCATAATTTCAGACCAAGGTATTTCCGGATAATTCTTAAGGTACTCATGATTTGTTTTATTATCAATTGATTTCACATTTTCACCAATGAAAATCAACTGCATACAAACTCCACTCAAAATAAACATGTCATCAGAAGTGAGCAGAAAATCATCTGGTTTTTTGATTTTTTCTGTCTTGTCCCAAATTAATGTAATGGACTCTTCAATTCGGTTCAATAGAGATAAAATACGATCTTTATTATACATAGATGATATCTTTATATAACTCTTGTTCAAACGCTGTTCCTGAAATATCCTTTCTGAAACGAATTAGATCAACACCAACTCCCAGTAAATTTTCAAGTTCCTGTTTCATCCGAATCCGAAAGAAAAGATTAGCCTGGCCTTCATATACAATGTCCACATCACTGTCTGATTGCTGTTCTCCCCTGGCAACAGAACCGAATACAGCCATCTTTGTTACTCCATATTTACGAGCTGATTTTTCAAAATATTCATGCAATATGCTTATATATTCCAATGTTGTCTTCATCTTCAAACTATTATTAAATAACTTTCGAAGTTCATACCGATACAAAAATAAGAAAGTCAGAGCAAATAAACAATAATTTCACTATAAATATAAAAAACGCCGCACATACAGTGCAGCGTTTACAAGATATATTATTTGTTTAATCTGAATCTTATTTCCCGACTCATTTGTATTCAAATCCTTTACTCAGAACCGGATATGTTTAATAATTCAACCCAAACGCCCATAAGGGTATTACATTCTGAAAACCGTATTCAATGTTGTCTTTCACGATATAAGCATTATTCAAGTCTTTGATTTGCTGTTGAGTTTTACTTTTCCCTCCCACTTCAAAAGTAATATTACTGATATTGAAATCACCTTTTTCAGAACGATACACTTTGTTTTTTACTCTCATTTGGTTGAAAAAGAAAGTTTCACGAATGCCGCGCGGGCCTACAATACCAATCATTCTGTCTTCCCACGCAACTTCTGAATACAAATACCGCTTAAATTCAAGTGGTGTGAGAGACAACAATTCTTTGAAATTCTTATTTAGGGATTCCATATTGAATATATTTTTCCCAAAGATACCGTTTCTTTTTAAAATCGCATCTCAAAAAGTGCATTTTTATTTAGAAAATGAATTTCGCAAAGTGCGATACTGTAATCATCCATCCCGAAATGCACATATACAGTGCAGCGTTTACAGAAATACTATTTGTTTTATGAGAATCTTATTTACCGATTCCCTTGTATTCAAAACCTTCACTCAGGACTTCTTCTTTGTCGTAGATATTCCTGCCGTCGATGATCAAAGGTTTGTTCATTACTTTTCGTATCACTTGCCACGAAGGTAATCTGAATTGCTTCCATTCTGTCAACAAAGCCAATGCATCAGCATCAATAGGAGCTTCGTACATATCTTTGCAATAGCTAACAATATTCCCTATTTTACGTTGACATTCTTCCATCGCTACCGGATCGTAAACTTTTACTGTTGCTCCGGCTTTAACTAATTTATCAATTACCACCAGGGCAGAAGCTTCACGAATATCGTCTGTCTCCGGTTTAAATGACAAACCCCAGATGGCGATTGTTTTTCCTGAAAGATTCCCAAGTGCAGTTTGTAATTTATCAAATACAATGGATTTCTGGTGCTCATTGACAGCTTCTACAGCTTCAATGACTTGCATGGTATAACCATGTTCTTTGGCAGTATGGGCCAAAGCTTTTACATCTTTAGGGAAACAGGAACCTCCATATCCGCATCCCGGATAAAGAAACTTACTGCCGATACGGGTATCCGTACCAATACCTTTGCGTACCATGTCTACATTGGCCCCGACTAAATCGCATAGATTGGCAATATCGTTCATAAAAGAAATCCGGGTAGCCAACATTGCATTGGCTGCATATTTAGTCATTTCTGCTGAAGGGATATCCATAAAGTATACCCGGAAATTATTGGTCAGGAAGGGACGGTATAATTTAGACATGACTTTTTCCGCCCGTTTACTTTCCACCCCAACAACCACCCGGTCGGGCGACATAAAGTCTTTGATTGCTGCCCCTTCCTTTAGGAATTCAGGATTAGAGGCGACTTCAAATTCTATTTGCTCCCCCCGTTTGTCCAATTCTTCCTGAATTACTGCTTTGACTTTTTGTGCCGTACCTACAGGAACTGTTGATTTGGTAACGAGAATCGTATATTTTTTGATGTTTTGTCCGAAAGTCCGGGCCACATCAAGGACATATTTCAAGTCGGCAGATCCGTCTTCATCAGGAGGAGTCCCTACGGCAGAGAAAACGAGTTCAACATTGTACAGACAAGTGGTTAATTCTGTTGTGAAAAATAAGCGACCAGCTTCAACATTGCGTTTGACTAGTTCATCTAATCCAGGTTCGTAAATGGGGATTTGTCCGTTTTGTAATCCCCGGATTTTCTTTATATCAATATCAACGCATGTGACATTGATACCCATTTCTGCGAAACAAGCTCCGGAAACAAGTCCTACATATCCTGTACCTACGATTGCGATGTTCATAAATAATTGAAAATGAAATTATTTGCCTTCAATTACTAACGACTTTTTATTTGATACCCCAAGTTCATTTTTGCGTTTTAACAAAGCATCCTCAATATGCTTAAAAGGAGTTGTAATTTCAGCATATGAGCGGGTAGTTGTGTGAATATATTGGCCTCCATGTGTGCCGGTAGCACCTTCATCATGGGAAGGTGTGATATATTTTATTCCGGAATGTAACACGAAGAGAGCATCACACTTTAATTTATCGTCAACATTCAAATTAGAAAGAGGATTGCGTAATTTATCTTTATCCTTTTTCTCTAACTCTTGTTCTATTTGAGCCGAAGAGTTTTTATCACATTTATATTTAACACAGCGCCCTAAAATTTTACACATTATTAATGTGCTTGTTTTCAATATTTTTCTGGAATATACTTTAATTTTACGACCTTCGATAGAGTCTTTGTGTAAATAAAACTCGGCCATTACTCAATTAATTTAAGTTGCGCAATTCGGGTAGTCACATCATCCAAATTAACTTCGAACAATTCAGAAACTTCATCAACAGAAATATCATCATCTAAAAGCTTATCTTCTTTTAGTTCCGCAATTAAAGATGTCAGTACATCTAAATCAGATATTTTTATTGGTTTTTCCGGAAGTGAAATTGCATAAAAATCAGGATGAGCTTCCACTTCATTTTCAAAATCCGATTCTGAAATGTTATTTTCAAGCAGATTACATATTAACTGAGAAAAATTATATTGTTTTGTTCTGTTTTTGAATGCTGTTTTTAGTAATTTTTCTTTTAAAGACGCTATTTCAATAGCATCTAAGCCATCTATCATTTTTTCAAATGCAGAGGGACTTGTAATTCCTTCAAAATAGACCACTGTATTTTCCTGGCTTGATATTTGAAATTTTCTTATTACTGTGTTCTCATTTTCATATTTTATCTCATTACTAATCATGTAAGTCGAGAGAACATCGTTTATATTTATTGGTAAATTATAATTTTCCATCAGTCATACATTTTTGAGATTCAGTATATAATGATTCAAATAATGATTTGTCAAAAGAAACAGAAGCAGCGGGATTCTGATAGTGATAATTGAAATTCACTACTCCAATATCCTCCTTGGGCATTTTTGAACCTATTTCAATATTGAATATATACTTGGAATAAGGCTTGAAATATTTTATACTTGAAAAATTAAATTCTTCAGAAAAAGAAGGGGTTTTCTCTATAAACTTATACAACACACAATCCTTTCCGAATTCATATCTTATATTGAACCCAATTGCCTTAATTGGAGTATGCGGAAGTTCTTTCAATATTTGGTTAAGTATTTCAATAGCTTTTGAACACAAATCAAGTTTTTCTATTCCTATTTCCAAAACAGAATCTTTCGGGAAAATTGTTATTCCGTCACACTTATAACCCAACTCTACTTCGTCTTGGTTTATTAATCCTTCTAATGTATTTTCTGATTTAAATAGAAACTGTGAGACCCAATTAGGTGTGAAGATACGCTTATTCCAATTGCCTATTGCAACTATGTTTATCGAATTTATTGTCTGCATAATCTTTCTAATGAAGAATTTACCACAAAACTACAAATAATTTATCTTTAATGTTTTTTAGTTTATAAAGCAAAGAATGAACAAATATAGGAAATGTTTATTGTATAAACTAAACTTTTTGGAGTAATCTGTTTTTCTTCTTTATTTCATCAATTTGGTGATACTACTTGCAATTTCTTCTAACTCTGCTTGAGTCAGGTTGGATCCGGAAGGTAAACAGAGTCCTTTATCAAACAGCTCTTCGGACGTTCCATCTCCGTAGAAAGAACAGCCTTCAAATACAGGTTGCAGATGCATTGGTTTCCACAATGGACGGGATTCAATGGCTGATTCCCAAAGCTTCAAACGGATATCCTCACGGGTAATACTTCCGGTTTGTTCCGGATCAACTAAAATACAAGATAGCCAATGATTGGAAAAAAAGTTTTCATTGGGCTCTTTATGTACGGTTATTCCTTGTATATCAGCAAATTTCTGTTGATAAAAAGCGTTGTTGGCTCTTCTGGCAATTACGCGATCCTGCAATGCGGTTATTTGTCCGCGACCTACGCCTGCAGAAACATTACTCATCCGATAGTTGTACCCGATCTGAGAATGTTGATAGTGTGGAGCAGAATCACGTGCTTGTGTGGATAAGAAACGGGTTTTATCCGCTTCTTCTTTGGTTGAGCAAACCAATGCTCCACCTCCGGAAGTGGTAATAATCTTGTTCCCATTGAATGAAAGCACAGAAAACTCTCCGAATGTGCCGCATTTTCTTCCATAATAAACAGAACCTAAAGCTTCAGCGGCATCTTCTACTACCGGGATTTCATATTGTTGAGCAATATTCAATATTTCATTCATTTTGGCCGGCATGCCATACAAGTCTACAAAAAGGATAGCTTTAGGTTTTTTGCCCTGCTTAATGCAATCTTTGATAGCTTCCTCTAAAAATATGGGAGACATGTTCCAAGTGTCTTTTTCGCTATCTACAAATACAGGTTCGGCTCCAAGATATGCAATGGGATTAGCTGTAGCAGAGAAAGTCATGGACTGGCAAATGACTTTATCTCCCGGTTTTACACCCAAAAGAACCAGAGATAAATGAATGGCTGCAGTTCCGGCGCTTAGGGCAGCTACATATTTATTTTCGCCGACATAGTTTGCTAAATCCTGTTCAAAGCCGTCCACATTGGGACCTAATGGCGCGATCCAGTTGTTTACGAAGGCGTCGTGTATAAAATCTAATTCCTTAC